>NZ_JBFODG010000034.1:0-345215 GCF_040908215.1 Aeromonas sp. R5-4
CTGAACCTCTGCGAGCTCTCCCATATTCTGCCCAGCGATGGGCAACCGCTGTCCAGCCAGCAGGCGCAGGCCGAGCCCCTGCGCCGTTATGACGCAGCGGGCAGGGTCAGCCAGATAGGCCCCAATCAGTACCGCTACGACAAGTGCGGACGGCTCAGTGAGAAGGTGGTATCACGCCCCGGTTTCCGGCCTCAGACCACTCAATTTGAGTGGGATGGCTTTGACCGCCTGCAACGGGTCATCTTGCCCGATGGCAGCCGCTGGCGTTACCGCTATGACCCCTTTGGTCGGCGTATCGGCAAGGAGCGGGAGGGGCAGGTGAGCCAACTCACCGCGATAACCCGCGTCCACTATCGCTGGGACGGTGACCAGCTGGTGCAGCAACAAAGCTACCGGGCCGATGGCAACGCCGCCCGTCAGGTGCAGTGGGTCTATGAGCCGGGCAGCTTCAGGCCGCTGGCCCAATGGGAAGCTGGTGAGCAGGGCGA
Source organism: Aeromonas sp. R5-4 (assembly GCF_040908215.1). Lineage (NCBI taxonomy): Bacteria > Pseudomonadati > Pseudomonadota > Gammaproteobacteria > Aeromonadales > Aeromonadaceae > Aeromonas > Aeromonas sp. R5-4. Next base: position 489 of record NZ_JBFODG010000034.1, read on the forward strand.
GCGTCTGCACTACATCGTGACGGATGTGGCGGGCACCGCCCGCGAGCTGTGCAGCGAAGCCGGTGACATTATCTGGCGTGGTGAACAGCGGCTGTGGGGCAACTATCGCGCTGATGCCATCCCTCGACCGCTCAGGCGCTTCCTTGGGGATGCAGCCAACGAAGAGACCTACTGTGAGTTGCGCTATCAGGGTCAGATTTATGACCAGGAGACGGGGCTGCACTACAACCGGCACCGTTACTTTGATCCTGAGTTGGGGCAATATATCTCGTCAGACCCGATAGGTTTTGCTGGAGGGCTGAGGCCACAGGGGTATGTGCATAACCCGTTAGAGTGGGTTGATCCGCTGGGGTTGGCTACAAGGCCTAACAACGGTAAATATCACATATTCCATGACCATCAGGTAGATCCTGCGAATAGATACGCAAGTGAGAGCGTTCAATTTAGACAGGCTAATAAAGAGCTCTTGTCAAGGTTAGAAACTGACCATGCATATAGAAAAGATATGTTTAGCCGATATCCTGAACTTTCCGAATGGTCTAAGTCGGGTAACATGTCAACAAGCCCAGCAGGCATGACATGGCACCATCATGAAGATGTAAATAGGCTCGTCTTGGTTGATCGAGGCGATCATTCAGCAAATCATGGTATTTATCATCCTATTGGTAAAGGTGGGCGGGATATATGGGGGGGCGGTAAAGAAGGGAGAACAGGAAAGCTGGACGGTGCAACAGGAGAGAAAAAATGCAAGTTAAAATGAAATCTTATATCAAGTTGTCGGATCTTATTCTTGCCATAAAGAACAGAGATTTTGACCAAGGCTCCTTTTTTTGTTTATATTCGAAGGACTCCATGAAGCCCCTCGAATCCAACTCCCTTTGTTTTATTGATGAGTATCCACAAGAGGGGGCAGAAGGAGAGGATGTTTTCCCAAGTGATGTTATAAAAAATGATTTGGAGCTGTGTTATTATGGTGAGCAGTTTATTGATGTTATAAACAATGTCATTTCACAGATAAACGAGCCTCAAGTATCAGCTTTCGTTGAGGCCCTCAATTATTACATGGATAATGATGATTTTCTCGATATTAGATAGTAGAGGCAATGTGTACATTATCTAGTTTATATTGCTCCAGTTATCACTTTACACCGGCATATTGCCGGTGTTTTTTTGCAGCCACTGGTGTGAATAGGGCTGGAAGCTCAATGGCAACGGTCAGGCGGTGGCCGAGCGCAGCAAGCGCGGCCACGAGCGTCAGGCCCGGCTGTTTGGCTATGACAGCGAGCTGAACCTCTGCGAGCTCTCCCATATTCTGCCCAGCGATGGGCAACCGTTATCCAGCCAGCAGGCGCAGGCCGAGCCCTTGTGCCGTTATGACGCCGCGGGCCGGGTCAGCCAGATAGGGCCCAATCAATACCGCTATGACACCTTTGGTCGGCGCATCGGCAAGGAGCGGGAGGTGTCAGCGTTGACTGCCATTACTCGCGTCCAGTATCTATAGGTTTATACCATTAAACCGGCATTGCGCCGGTTTTTAACGGAAAAGTTAACTGTAGCCATTCTTGAACAATGCAATGAAATATTATCGGAGATAGCAATGGATGCTATTGATTTTTATGAATGTGACGAAGGTATTTGCTGTGATATTATATTGGAGTCATTTTTAGATGACCCTATTCAGGTTGTAAATCTCGAGACCTATGAGATTAATGATAAGTTTCTCATGGATATTTATTATCTTCGTGACAATCAGCGAGAGATGAACTCGAAAGTTAATGAATCAATATCCGAGTATATAAAAAGAAAATACCATTCTGAAAGTGTTTGTTTCAAATTGATAAAAGTGTATTCATTTCATGATGAAGAAAGAAAGTATGGGTTTGTCTTCAATTGGGATGGTGATTCAGAGCACGGGATTGGTGTTAAGGTTGATAATACCGATGTAATTAAGATCGGTCCTGCAGAAGTATCATTCATGTAGATTATTTGTAACTTAATTAAGAGGCGCTTACATAACAAAGCGCCACTTTTGATATATCCGTCTCTGAAGATGTTTATTTTTTGACTCATACGTCAGATGCCAGAGTAAGGGAAGGTGCGAATAAGTGCTCAGTTCACAACTGGGCTTTGAATTTAGTCATTCAATGTCAATGGGTTATGATGATATTGCTTCTTGTTAAATGACTTATTCGCACCTTCCTCAGCTTTGTGCCTATCAGGTAGCCGTGTAGCATATCGAGTGCCCCATCCGTCACTTTTCACTCTGCGAAGAATTTTCTCATGACCCATCGAGCCCTATGGCTGGCACTGACCGCCAGCATCTTAACCGCCTGCTCAGCCACGGCGCCACGCACTGATGCCGAGCTATCCCAAGCTGCAAAGCAGGGGGATGGCCGCGCCCAGTATGAGCTGGCCAGACGGCTGGCGAGCCAGCCCGATTACCCCAATGCCATGCACTGGATGCAGCAGGCCGCTGAACAGTCTGGCCCTTTAGCAGCCGATAAAAAGATCCGCGCCAGCGCCGCCTGGCAAGTGGGGGACTGGTATCAGGCCGGGCTCGGGGAGCCCAAAAATCCGCTGCTTGCCAACCAGTGGTGGCAGCGCTCTGCGCGCCTTGGCAACACCAACGCCAGCTATCGGCTGGGGGTGATGTGCCAGGAGCAACATCAAGGCAAGCTGGCGAGTGACTGCCTCAATTGGTTCGAGCAGGCTGCTAAGCAGGATCATGCTGACGCTCAGCTGGTACTGGCCCGCTGGTACAGCACCCAACCGGGGGCCGATACGGATGCCATCAAGTGGCTTGAGCGGTCCGCAGAACTGGGTAACCGTGATGCCCAGTACCTGCTGGGTGAGCGATATGCGCAAGGTAAAGGGGTAGTCAAACGACCAGACCTCGCCCAGCGTTGGAACGACAAGGCGGCGGCTCAGCAGCAACCGGACGCTTTGCTACAGCAAGCCAAACAGGCCACCCCCACCAATGCTTTTGCTACCTATCAGCGCGCTGCCAATGCGGGTTCTGCCGAGGCAGAGCTTTGGCTAGGGATGGCTTATCTGGCAGGGGAACAAGTTCCAACAGACCCTGCCTTGGGCCGCTACTGGCTGGAGCTGGCCGCCGGGCACGGCTCCCATGAAGCCGAGTACCAACTGAGCTTGCAGCAGGTAGACCGGGAACAGCAGATCCACTGGTTAACTCGGGCTGCTGACGGTGGCGTACCAAAGGCATTGTTTGAGCTGGCGAAGCTACAGCATAAGCAAGGTGAACTGGATCAGGCCAGAGCCAGTTATGCCAAGGCAGCTCAACAAGGGCACATTCTCGCACAGTACACCTACGGTGAAATGCTGCGTCTGGGGCAAGGTGGCAAAGAGGATTACGCACTGGCACTCAAGCAGTATCGCCAGGCAGCCCAACAAGGTGATCGTATGGCGCAATACCGGATGGGAACCATGCGTGAAGAGGGACTGGGGGCTCCGCGCAACCGGGTACATGCCTATGCCTGGTTATCTATGGCGGCAACAGAAGGGATGCCAGAAGCCGTGCAGGCTCGTGATGAGCTGGAAGCAGCTATGACCAAGCCGGAAGTCAAACAAGCGCAGAAACTCTCTGAGCACTGGTTTGGCAAGATGTCATCGCCCGCCAAGAAAAAAAGCTAAAAAAGAACATAGAAGAAAGCGGCCATTTGGCCGCTTTCTTCTTATTCAGTTGGCAAATAACCTGCCACAAACTCAGCCCACGCATCCATCATAGGACGCCGCTGATCGAGCAAATCAGTGCGGTGGTATGCCGCCTCTACTTTGTTTTGTACTGTGTGAGCTAACGCTCGTTCAGCAAGATCCCGCGCATAGCCCTGCTCGCTGCACCAGTCCCGAAAGCTGGAACGAAAGCCATGTGCTGTTGCCAGACGGCCAGGAGTAGAGCTTGGCGCTTTTACCCGTCGTAAAAATGTTGTTAGTACCATATCTGATAGGGGGACCTGATCGCGTGGTGAAGGGAAGACCAATTCATTATGCAACCCCTGCAATCCCATCAGGATCTCAACAGCGCGAATAGATAACGGGACGCGATGCATATGTTTGGCCTTCATGGCGTTCTGCTGGCAAGGTCCAGATCTTTGCTTCCAGATCTACCTCTGACCATTTCATGGCTCTCACTTCACCTGAGCGGCAAGCCGTCAGGATCAAGAACTCCAGCATTAAGCGTGTTACATCATAACGTTGGGCCGTTCTCAAATGCAGCTGAACAAAGGCAGGAATATCACGCCAGGGCATGGCAGGTTGATGCTCTTTACGCACGGCTTTACTGGGCTGTAGCGGGAGCAAGTGACTCACGACATCGACCGGATTTGCTTGGCAGTGACCATGCGCCCAAGCCCAAGCCATTACCGCATGCAGCCGTTGTTTCACACGGCTAGCAGTTTCAGGGATTTCCAACCAGATCGGCATTAAGACCTCAGCGATCTGTGCAGGAGTGATGGCAGAGATGGAGTACTGGCCAATCATGGGGAATGCATACTGCTCGAGCGTCGAGATCCACTGTTTGCCGTGTTTGGGGTTTTTCCATCCAGGTAGCAGTTTGGAATGAACTTCCCGAGCAGCAGCCTCGAAAGTTGGGATAGCGGGTTTGCTCTCTTCAGCACGTTTGAGTTCGAGTGGGTCAAGGCCATTGGCGAGTTGCTCTCGCATCTTCTGTCCTTGCTTGGTGGCATCGGCTATGGATATTTCGGGGTAAGAACCAAGCCCCGCATTTCTGCGTTTGCCGGTCACTGGGCTGACATAACGAAGCACCCAGTTGCCACGGCCTTTAGCCGTTGACGGATGAAGTGCAAGGCCTGTTACGCCACCATGTGCAATCGCTTTGTCACCCAGCTTGAGATTACGTGCTTTGGTATCGGTAAGAAGTGCCATTAGGGAAGATTCCTTGAGAATGTGGCATGCCATTGACTATGCCATCCATTGTGCCATTTAGTGCGAGATAGAGTCATTTATAGTCGGACTGTTTTGGACGGCTTTAACTGTAAGGTGCTGATTGTAATTGGATATGTAGGATGTGGCTGGTTTTGGTTGGATGTGACTCAGGCGGGCTGTCTCTCCGCCACATGCCAAGCCCAACCTGTTTAGCAGGTTGGGCTTTTTCTTTTGGTGATGTGCTGAGGAATTATCCAGCTGACTGTGTATCTGTGGTCATCGAGCCGGATTAATGCTGTTGGATGCTCGCCGTGCCTGCCTGGAGTGCAGGTGCTGCTGCGCCCCGATGATGAAGACAAAAAAGACCGGCACGAAGAAGATGGCCAGCAGGGTGCCGCTGATCATGCCGCCAAACACGCCGGTGCCGATGGCGTGCTGGGTCTCCGCGCTGGCGCCACTGGCGAGCATCAAGGGCACCACCCCGAGGGTGAAGGCCAGCGACGTCATCAGAATGGGGCGCAGGCGCAGGCGGGCAGCAGTGACAGCCGCATCAAGCAGTGAGCGCCCTTCGCTGTGCAACTGGCGCGCAAACTCCACGATGAGGATGGCGTTCTTGGCCGACAGACCGATGATGGTGATCATGCCCACCTTGAAGAAGACGTCGTTGGGCATGCCGCGCAGCATCACGGCCGCGACGGCACCGAGCAGGCCCAGCGGCACCACCAGCATCACGGAGAGCGGGATCGACCAGCTCTCGTAGAGTGCCGCCAGCACCAGGAAGACCACCAGCGCCGACAATAGCATCAGCAGGGGGGCCTGCTCGGCCGACTGGCGCTCTTGCAACGACTGTCCCGTCCAGGCCAATGCGAAGCCTGGCGGCAATTGCGCCACCAGACGCTCCATCTCCGCCATCGCCGCTCCGCTGGAGATGCCGGGCGCTGCCCCTCCGGCAATACGCACGGCAGGGAAGCCATCGAAGCGCATCATCTGTTGCGGCGATTCGTGCCATTCCGGTGTCACCACCTCCCGCAAGGGGACCATGCCGCCGCTGGCATTGCGCACCCGCAGACCGAGCACGTCATCGAGCTGCATGCGCGCCGACGCGTCGGCCTGCAGAATGACCTGCTGCATGTGCCCGCCGTTGGGGAAGTCGTTGACGTAGAGCGACCCCATTGCGGCCGACAGGGTACTGCTTACGCTGGCGAACGAGAGTCCCATGGCTTCGGCCTTCTGTCGGTTGATCTCGAGGTGAATGCTCTCGCCGGGAGGCAGATTGTCGGGATACACATCACTGACTACCTGGCTGTTGGCGGCCAGTTCCAGCAGTTGGGCCTGAGCGGCCAGCAGCGCGGCTTCCCCCCGATTGGCCCTGTCTTGCAGGAACAGGGTGAAGCCGGAGGCGGTGCCCAGCTCGTCGATGGCGGGCGGCAGCAGGCTCATTACCGTGCCTTCAGGAATATTTGCCATAGCCGCTTGTGCCAGCTCTGCCTCTTCGGCTGCCGTGGCGCCATGACGCTGATCCCAATCTTTCAGCATGGTGAAGGCCATGGCGGCATTGGGGCCTGCGCCGGAGAAGCTGAAGCCTTGCACCACCAGGTTGGTGTCCAGCGCCTCGCGAGAGGCGACGTGAGCCTCGAAGGCCTTGACCACCTCAAGAGTACGCTCGCTGGTGGCGCCGGTCGGCAGCTGGATGGAGGTCATGAAGTAGCCCTGATCCTCATCCGGCAGGAAAGAGGAGGGCAGCTGGGCGGCGCCGATGGCCAGCGCGGCGCAGAGGGCGGCAAAGGTTGCCATCATCCGTCCGCTGCGCCCGACCAGCCGGGTTACCCGCGCACCGTAGCCTGCCGTGAACCGCTCGAAAGCCCGGTTGAAGGCACCGAAGAAGCCGCGTTTCTCATGATGATCCGGACTGACCGGGCGCAGCAAGGTGGCGCAGAGCGCGGGCGTCAGGGTCAGGGCGAGGAAGGCCGAAATGAGGATCGACACCGCCATCGACAGGGTGAACTGCTGGTAGATGACCCCCACTGAGCCGCTGCCAAACGCCATGGGGAGGAACACCGCCGTGAGCACCAGGGTGATGCCGATCACCGCCCCGGTGATCTCCTTCATGGCCTGCGAGGTCGCCTCCCTGGGCGAGAGCCCTCGGGTGGCCATCAGGCGCTCGACGTTCTCCACCACCACGATGGCGTCGTCGACTATGATGCCGATGGCCAGCACCATGCCGAACATGGTGAGGGAGTTGATCGAAAAACCGGCCAGCAGCATCACCGCGAAGGTGCCAAGCAGAGCGATGGGGGCAACGATGGCCGGGATCAGGGTGTAGCGCAGGTTTTGCAGGAAGAGAAACATCACCAGAAACACCAGCACCATGGCTTCCAGCAGGGTGTGGATCACCTTTTCGATGGAGACCTTGACGAAAGGGGCCGAGTCAAAGGGTATCGAATAGGCCATGCCCGCTGGCAGGGTGGGGGCGAGCTGGGCGAGACGGGTGCGCACCGCATCGGCGGTACGCACGGCGTTGGCGCCGGGGGAGAGCTGGATGGCGGCGCTGGTGGCGGCCACGCCGTTCTCCCGGTTGGAGAAGGCGTAGGATTGCGCCCCCAGCTCGACCCGGGCGACATCACCCAGCACCAGCTTGGCGCCATCGCCACCGGCTCGCAGCACGATGGCGGCGAATGCCTCGGGGGTCGTCAGCTGCCCTTGAACCGTGAGGGGAACCGTCAGGCGCTGGCCAGGCAGGGCGGGCTCGTCACCGAGACGTCCCGGTGCAATCTGGATGTTCTGCTGCTCGATGGCCTGTGCCACCTCGCCGATGGTCAGCCCGTAGGCGGCGAGTTTGGCCGGATCTACCCAGATGCGCATGGCCTGCTCGGCGCCGAACAGCTGCACTCGTCCTACCCCGTCGATGCGGCGCAGCTCCTGCACAATATTGCGTGCCATGTAGTCGTTGAGGGCAACTTCATCGAAGCGGCCATCCGGTGAGGTCATGCCGACCATCATCAGAAAGCCGGATGAGGCTGACTCTACCTGCAGGCCGGTTTGCCGCACCGCTTGTGGCAAGCGAGGTTCGACCGCCTTGATGCGGTTTTGCACGTCCATCTGGGCCAGCTCCGGATCGGTGCTCGGCTTGAAGGTGGCAGTGATCTGCGCGCTGCCCGAGGCGTCCACAGAGGACTCGAAGTAGAGCAGGTTCTTCACTCCCGACAGCTCGCGCTCGATAAGGCTCACCACCGCATCGTTCAGGGTCTGCGGTGTGGCGCCCGGATAGGTGGCATAGAGGGTCACCGACACCGGCGCCACCGAGGGATAGCGGGAGATGGGGAGCTTGGGGATGGCGATGACCCCTGCCAGCACGATGAACAGGGCGATCACCCAGGCAAACACCGGGCGATGGATAAAAAACTGCGGCATGGATAACTCTCCGATTCAGCGAATGCCACCGTCAGCCGGTTGGCTGACAGCGGGTGCTTGCCAGGGGGAAGCTGTGACCTGAACCCCCGGGGTCAGACGGTCGATCCCTTCGATCACCACCTGTTGCCCGGCACTGAGCCCGGACGCGATGCGGTACTGGTTATTCACCAGTTCAGCGGTATTGACCTGAACCAGCTGTGCCTGCCCCTGGCCATCCACCACCCACACGCTGGTCTGACCCGAGGTGCGAACTACCGCCTGCTGGGGCACGGTCAGGGCGTTGGCATAGCGGGCACGGGGGATGCGCGCCTGCACATAGAGGCCGGGCAACAGGCGCCGCTCAGGGTTATCCACCAGCACCCGCAGCAGCACATCGCCGGTTCCGGCATCGACCTCAATGCCGGAGAAGAGGATGTGCCCCTGCATCCCCAGCGGCGTGCCATTGCTGCCGAGGATCTCCACCGCCAATTCCGGTGCCGTTGAGCCAGCCTGCTGGCGCAGGGATTCCAGCACCGAGGCCGGTTGACGCACATCGACGTAGACCTGATCAATCTGCTGGATCCGGGCCATGGGGGTGGCATCGGTTGGCGACACCAGAGCCCCTTCACTCACCAGCGCCTGATCGATACGTCCGGCGATGGGGGCTTCCACGCTGGCAAATTGCAGGTTCAGTTGGTGCCGGGCCAGAGTCGCCCTGGCCTGGGCTACATCGGCGGCCGCCTGATCCCGCTGGGAGATCGCATCGTCATAGGTCTGGCGGCTGATGGCGTCGGTGCGCAGCAGCGGCTTCAGGCGGTCAATCTGGATGCGGGCGCGGGCCAGCACGGCCTCGGCCCGTTGCAATGCGGCGGCGGCGCTGTCGACATCGGCCTTGAAGGGGGCCGGGTTTATCTGGAACAGCACGGTACCTGCGCTGATCTCTGCGCCCTGTTCGAACAGGCGGCGCTGCACGATACCGCTGATCTGGGCGCGAATGTCGGCGCTGCGCAGTGCCGCTACCCGGGCGGGCAGATCCTCGCTGATGACAAGCTCCCGACCAGTCAATGTCAGCACCGACACCTGAGGAGGGGCGGGAGCCTCCTGCTCTTGCGGCGCGACATCGCAACCCGCTAACCCGAATGCGGCAATGACGGCGAGCAGGGCGCCCGCATACCGCTGTTTGACAAACATCATCCACTCACCTCGTTAAACCGTCTCTCCGGTGTGATGTGACCGGAGAGTGCATCGAGCGGCCATTATGGCGAGGGGCTATTGCGAATGATTCGAGGCTTTGTGGAGAATCCATGGAGGCGATGATAAAGTTCAACGCCACCTTTTTTCGAGTCCGACTATGTCCCATCTCAATGCTTCCGCCAGCCCGGCGGGCCAGTCACTGGTACTGATTGCAGAGGATGAAGCCGAGATCGCCGACATCCTCGCCGCTTACCTGCAACGTCATGGCTTGCGCTCCCTGCACGCCGCCGATGGCCGTGAAGCGCTGGCCATGCATCAGGCATTCAAACCCGATCTCCTGCTGCTGGATGTGCAGATGCCGCAACTGGATGGCTGGCAGGTGCTCAGCGAGATCCGGGCGCGCGGCGATACGCCGGTGATCATGCTGACCGCCCTCGATCAGGATCTCGACAAGCTGATGGGGCTGCGCATGGGGGCGGATGACTATGTGGTCAAACCCTTCAATCCGGCCGAAGTGGTGGCGCGAGTGCAGGCCGTGCTCCGGCGCACCCGGGCCGTAAAGCCGGCCACGGCGAATGTGCTGCGGGTCGGCCAGTTTCAGATCGATCTGGAGAGCCACGAGGCCAGCATTTTCCACGATGACCAGCAGCAGGTGCTGGAGCTGACCCTGACCGAGTTCAAGTTGCTCGCCTCTTTGATGCGGGCGCCGAAACGGGTGTTCAGCCGCGCCGAACTGCTGACTCACTGCTTGCCGGAGGGGGATACCCAGGAGCGTACGGTGGATAGCCACATCAGCAAGTTGCGCAAAAAACTGGAGACACACGGCATTCAGGGGGTCCCCGCCAGTGTCTGGGGCGTTGGCTATCGCTTCGGGGGCGATGCATGAAATCGGCGCCCGGCCTTCGCAGGCAGATCATCCGCTCCCTGGGGCTGATGACGCTTGGTATCATCTCCCTCGCGGTGATCGGCACCTATGTGTTTTATGGCATCGCCGTGGCGTTTGTGCCGGGCAGCATCTCCGAGACCTGGGTGCCCTCCAGAGTCGAGATGATCTGGATCGGCTCCACCATTCTCATTGCATTGGGGATGGCGCTGTACGTGGCGGTGCGCCTCTCTCGCCGCATCCTGACTCCCCTCAACTCGGTGGCAACCAGCCTGCGCGAGGTGGCCGAGGGCAAACTCGATGCCCGTGTGCCGGAGGATGAGCAGGCGATCGGGGAGACGGCGCAACTGGTGCGTGACTTCAACGCCATGGCCGAGCGGTTGCAGAGCATGACCCGCGAGCGGGAGTTCTGGAATGCCGCAATTGCCCACGAGTTGCGCACTCCCGTCACCATTTTGCGTGGCCGCTTGCAGGGGCTGGCCGAAGGGGTATTTCCTCCCAGCAGCGAACTCTTCGAGGGGTTGCTGCGTCAGGTGGAGGGGCTCAATCACCTGATCGAGGATTTGCGGGTATTGAGCCTCAACGACAGCGGCCATCTGGAGTTGCAGCGGACCGAGGTCAGGCTGGCCGACGAGCTTGCCGTGGTGCTTGAGGCGTTTGCCAGCCCTCTGGCGGCGAGCGGATTTGTGTTGCAGCGGGAGCTCGATAGCGAACTTCATGTTTGCTGCGATCTGTTTCGTATCCGTCAGGCTCTGATGGCGCTGTTGGAAAATGCCCAGAAGCACGCGCTGCCGGGCCTGCTGACCGTGCGGCTGCATCGCTCGGAGAGTGTGTGCGTCCTGAGTGTGGAAGATGAGGGGCCGGGCATCAGCGAGGAGATCGCCGCCTGTATCTTCGATGCGTTTCGTCGCGGAGATCCATCACGCTCGCGCAAGAGCGGCGGTAGCGGGCTCGGACTCGCAGTGGTCAAGGCGATTGCCGAGGCGCACGGTGGCAGCGCGGTTTGCCAAGCTACCGGGCGGGGAGGGAGCCGATTCGTGCTCTCCTGGCCCATCTCGGCCATGTCCGGTGGCCCTGAAATCTAGCCTAGGGGCGGCAGGTTCTGATGAAGCTATACAGCTGACAGCTGCCCGCACAGGGGCGTTCGACAAGCGACTGTCATAAGGGTTTTCACCGCTTTGCCGGGTGAGCTGGAGGGGTTGGGACATGGCTCATTTGGCGCGAAATCATGGTTTTTAGCCGTCAAAAATTGAAACCGTTTTCAGAAATCCTTTTCAACTGTGATCCGCTTCAAAGCTTTTTCGGGCGCCAACCTCTAGCATTGGCTCCACGAATTAGGGGCTAGCGCTCCCGATTTTCCCGCTGTGGGAGGTAACCGGATGATCCGGCTATTTCCTTCGTTACTTTCGACGGTCATCATGGATGGCCGTTTTTTTTTGAGTTATTTCACGGTAAAGGGTCGAGCCGCTGGCGCTTTACCGTTAAAATTCCGCTTTTGCACTTGCCCGTGAGTCTTGATGTCTGCGTCCACCCTCTCTTCGGATAGTTATGCCCTGCTCGCCACCCTGCAATTGCAGCGCGTTGCCAGTACCCGTTTGCTGCAAGAACAACTGGCGATAGGCCATGCCCTGATCGATAAACTGACCCGACTGCAGGATGCGGGGCTGGTCAGATTGCGCGGGGAGCAGCAGTGGAGCCTGACCGCCGAGGGGACGCTGGCGCTGATCCTGGGGGTGCGTGCCGGTCTCTGCCCGGCGCCGGACTGGAGCCGGGTGCCCTCATTGACCGGGCAGGATCTTACCCATGCGGTGGTGCGCGAGCTCTGCCGCGGCAAGGCGGGGGAGATCCCCACCTATTTCTCGGCCAGCGATCTGCTGACCCTGCTCGATACCCCGGACGCTAACCAGTTGCTGGCGGGCTCCAGCCCCGCCTGGCAGCAAATGTTGCTGGAGCACTTCTCGCTGCAACTCTTGCTCGATGCCCCCTATGAAGAGCGCTGGCCGCTGGCCAATGCGCTGGTGCGTTGCGCTCCCGAGGTGCAGGCCAGGGCCAAAGCGTTCGAGGCGGAGTGGCGCTGGCTCTGCGGGGATGGCGAGAGCACATCGCCAACCGGCGAGGACAAGGATGCCGCCCCCGGCTGGCCAGCCCTGCAGGCGCTGGCCCAGCAGAGCCAGAGCGGCCCGCTTGGCGAGCGACTGCTCACCGCGCTGGGCCAGTGGCAGGCAACCGATGAGGGTGAGGCGGGCCAGTGGCCCCGTTCATTCAGCGCCCTGCTCTGGCTTGGCTGGTTGCAGCAGGCCGACCCCGTCATCGCCAGCGAACAGCGCAAGAAGTGGCAGCGCAGCCTGACTGGCCAGTTCCCCCTGCTTGCCGACCTGCTCAGCCAGTGGGCGGGCGATCGCCACGGTCAGGCGGTCGGCCTGTTCGATACCCTGCAGCTGCCGGTGGAGGAGCTCCACTGGGGCTATCTCTGGCTCGATCTATGCGCGCTGGCCCGTCACGGTGCCCAGAGCCCGCAGGTGGCCATGTTGCACAAGTGGGATCTCTCCCATCTGCTCGATGCCGAGCCCCATCATCGCCTGATGGCCTTTTGTCAGGATCTGCTGCGCATCTTGTTGGGCGAGGTGGCCAAAGGGGCACCCTTGTGCCAACTGCGCGGCAGTGAGGAGAGTGCGCAAGAGGGCAGTGACGAGCAGGATGATGACGGGGACGAGGACAAAACCGCGGCCTCTGCCAGCTGGCTCAACTGGTTGCAGGGGCTGGGCCGCGCCAGTGGCGTACGCAAGCCGCAGGAGCGGTTGGTGTGGCTGCTCCATGCCGATGGCCCCGAGCTGGAGTGCAAGATCCAGAAGCTGAGCACCAAGGGGGAGTGGACCGCCGGTCGCCGGGTCGATCCGGCCCTGCTCTCTACCCAGTATGCCGCCATGCTCGATGAGCACGACTGGGCACTGGTCCGCACCCTGCCACGGGTGATGGGACGACTGCCGCGGGATGTCTGGGCGCCGCTGGCCGATCACCCCCGTTTGTTCAACGCCAAGGGGCAAAAGCTGCAACTGGCCATCAGCGCCCCCCTGCTGCAGGTGGTGGCCACCGAACAGGGGATGAGCGCGCAGCTCTGCCCCGATGCGGCCGCCCGCGGGGCCCATATCATGCCGCTGGCGCAGGATCTGTGGCAGCTGATCCTCACCCCGCAGCCGCTGCTCGACCGCTTGCCAGCGCTCGAATCCATCCCGCTGCTGCCCGCCGAGGGGCTGGCCGAGCTGCAACGCACCCTGGACGCCATTCCCGAGTTGCCCTGGCACAGTCAGGTTGCGGGGCTTAGCGGCAACGCCGAACTGGCTCCCTGGCCGGGCATTCCTTCGGTGCAACTGGATTGGCAGGATGGTCAGCTGTCGGTCAAGCTGGTGACCCGCTTTGAGGATCTGCCGCCCCAGCCCCTTGGCAAAGGGGAGGCGATCGTGCGGCAGGGGATCAAGGCGTACCACTATTGGCAGCGGGATCTCGCGGCCGAGAAGGTGCAGGCCCAGTTGCTGCGCAATCAATTGCCCATCGGCCTGCCCGGCAGCGAGTGGCTGCTGCAGGGGGAACAGGCGCTGGCGCTGGTCAATGCCCTGCCCGAGCTGGTGGATGCCGGTGTGGTCATTCACTGGCATCAGGACAGCGCCCGCCTCAAGAGCCTCGATGAAGCGGCCCTGAGCCTGCGCATCGAGCGGCGGCAGGACTGGTTCCAGGTCGAAGGGGCACTGGCGCTTGATGAGCACCAGATCCTCGATCTGCGCCTTATTCTGCGCCAGATGACCCCGGGGCAGCGCACCGTTCAGCTCGACGAGAAGACCAGCCTGATGCTGAGCGACAAGCTGGTGGAACGGCTCACCATGCTGGGGGCCATGCTCGATGAAGAGCAGCGGATAAACAACAAGCTGGCCTATCCGCTCACTCGCCTGCTCTCGGTCATTACCACCGAAGGGGATGCGGCGTGGCAATCCCTGCAGCAGGAGTGGCAGCAGGAGGTCGATTGCCCGGGCGAGCTGCTTACCTCCCTGCGGGACTATCAGAAAGAGGGGGTGCGCTGGATGGCGACCCTGGCCCATCACGGTTTTGGTGCCTGTCTGGCCGATGACATGGGTCTGGGCAAGACGCTGCAGGCGCTGATTGTGTTGCGCATGCGCCAGCACCTTGGCCCTGCGCTGGTGGTGGTGCCCAAGTCAGTGGTCACCAACTGGCAGGAGGAGGTGACCCGTTTCGCCCCCGAACTGGATGTGGTGGTGTTCGAGAATCCGGCCGAGCGGGAGGGGATCATTCGCGAGGCCAAAGCGGGGCAGGTGATCCTCATCAACTACGGCATGCTCGGCAGTCTGGCGGAGGCGCTCAAGGCGCGCCGCTGGTCCAGCATGGTGCTCGATGAGGCGCAGCAGATCAAAAACGCCGGTACCCAGCGCGCCAAGCTGCTGTTCCAGCTCGAAGGCGATTTTCGCCTCGCCCTCTCCGGCACCCCCATCGAAAACCATCTGGGGGAGCTGTGGAGTCTCTTTACCTTTATCAACCCGGGGCTGCTCGGCAGCCTTGGCGAGTTCAAGCGCCGCTTTGGCAAGGCGGTCAAGGATCCCCAGCACATGGCGCTGCTGCGGGCGGTGATCAGCCCCTTTATCCTGCGTCGTCTCAAGCAGCAGGTGTTGACCGAGCTGCCGGACAAGACCGAGATCATTCACCACATCAGCCTCTCCCCCGAAGAGCGCCAGCTCTACGAGGCGACCCGGCGGGAAGTGGTGCAGCAGGTGCAAAGCGCCGATGGTCGCGCCCTGATGCATGTGCTGAGTGGCCTGACCCGGCTGCGCCGACTCTGCTGCTCGCCGGAGCTGGTGATGCCCGAGTGGTCGCAAACCAGCAGCAAGCTGGACGAGGCGATGGCCCTGCTGGAAGAGGCGATCGACGGTGGTCATCGGGTGCTGGTGTTCAGCCAGTTTGTCGATCTGCTGAGCCTGCTGCGAGCCCGCATCGAGCAGAAATCCTGGGATTACTGCTATCTGGATGGGGGCTGCTCCGCCAAGTCCCGTCAGGACTCCATCCTGCGTTTTCGTCATGAGGAAGTGCCGCTGTTCCTCATCAGCCTCAAGGCAGGGGGGACCGGCCTCAACCTCACCCAGGCCGATACCGTGCTGCACCTCGATCCCTGGTGGAACCCGGCGGTGGAAGATCAGGCGAGCGATCGGGCGCACCGGATGGGCCAGACCCAGCCGGTGACCGTGTACCGGCTGGTGTGCGAGCAGACGGTGGAGGAGAAGATTGTCGCCCTGCACGACGAGAAGCGGGCGCTGGCCGATGGGTTGCTGAGCGGCCAGTCCGAGGTGCGCGGGCTGGATGTGGAGAGCCTGCGGGCCCTGCTGATGGGCTGATTGGCGGCGCCACCTTTCATACCGCCTATCGAGACAGAAAAGGGGAGAACATCCAGAGATGTTCTCCCCTTTCTCGTTTGGGACGCAGATATGGGGTACTCGTTTATCGCGGCAAGGCGGCGCAGTTATCCATGAACCAGCTATCCCTGATCAAGTCACCCCTGATAGAGATAGAGGTGCAGCCGCTCGATGATGGGCTCGCCGCCAATCTTGCGATCTCGCCGCGCCTGCCGGCTCTTGGGGGGATAGTTGCCCAGATGGGTGACTGCAGGCGGGGTATCCGAGCAGAGCAGCAGAGGCAGGCTCGCCTTGATCTGCTGCTTGCGCGGGGTGCGCTCCAGCCAGAGCAGGTTGATCATCGGGTGAGTCTTGACCGGGCGGCGGATCCGCAGCTCGGCATCGGCGGGCAGACGGCGAATGTCGTACACCTCCTGATCCACCATTTTGCTCCACTCCTCGTTGTTGGAGAGGGCCGGTATATAGCGGCGGCTGCGCTCCAGCATCTCCAGCACCTGCTCGCGACTGAGACGATTGATGGTCTGCTTGTCAGCCCAGGTAAAGCCGAGGGATTGCAGCTCCCCCGCCAACAGGGTCAGTTTGCGGTAGACCTGCAGGGTGATCACCCCGGGCAGGGCGGTATGTACCAGCTCGAACTTCTCGTCCCGTCCCCCCGCCTGCTGTACCAGCGCTTTGAAATCGAGCTTGCGCTGGTTGATTTGGTCGATCAGCGGTTGCAGCAAGGGGGCTGCGGCGGCAGGAAAGCGCAACCAGCCGGGCAGCCGATGAGTCGCCTTGGTGGAGCAGCCGGGGCGGACGCTGTGGTCCTGATAGGCGGCGAGGGTGGCCGCCAGCGCGGCTTCACCGTTGAGATAGCCCACCTCAATTTGCTCGATCGGGTCGTGTTCTTCCCCCTGTGCAACTGGGGGGAGAGGATAGACATGGGCCTCCTGCAGGTCGAGCTGGCCAAGCAGATCGGCCAGCTGGTTGAGAGCGGCTTCAATGGCGGCCATCTGTTGACGCAGGGCGGCGGTCGGGGTAAAGGTATCCATCGATGATCCTGTGGTTTCATCCGCCGCTGACGGCATAAACGATGGCGTCAGGGCAGGGGAATAAACTACTGTATAAATAACCATACCAGTATGCCGGTTGCGCGCCAAGAGGGGCGTTTTCGGGTCGTCATCGAGGGAGCTGCGCGGGAGGAAAAGTAAGTTTGTTTTATGTTTCATGATGTTAATTTAAGATCGTAAAGAGATCGACAAATTAACAATCGAATGTAATGACGGGGTTGCCACCAATGGCGCATCCATTGGCGAGTGCATAGGCAATGCGGTAAATTGCATATGTAAGGTGGTGCCATGCAGCACAATATGCTGCGGGCCGTTGATGGTCGAATAGTGACTTAATTATTCTTTATAAATCAAAGTATTAAAATTGTATCAGTCAGTTTTTTACTATTAGTTTTCCTAATGTAACGTATCAAAATTCGTCAATTGAGTCGGCCCTGCTCCCTGACTAAGCTTTGCGCATCAAATAAAGCCCAGTGCGTAAACAAATATTCAGAGGAGCCACATCATGGCCAACATGACTTATACCGAAACCGGTTACCAGCATTCCAGCCAATTGAATCTGGTTGCTCGCGTTAAAATGACCGTTCTGACCTGGCTGGAGCGCAGCCGCAGCCGTCGCCAGCTCTCCGAGCTGCCCGAGTACCTGCTCAAAGATATCGGCCTGAACGAAGCTGACCGTTATCAAGAGACCACCAAGCCGTTCTGGCGTGGTTGATCTGCCGGGCATGGATGCCTTGTTTTTCTGATGAGTCGTTTGCTGTTCTGCCCCGTGGCGCCCGGCCGCCAAGTCTGTCATTGTCTGTTTTATATCCCCCGTTTTCCCCCTGTTATTTGTTGGTCCTTTTTCCTCTCCTCTTTATTCCACATTGCTACTGCCATTGCTGTCGTCGTTCGATTGTTATCACACTTGTATCGTTAATGTTTGAATTTGTTTAAAAAACGATTTTAAGCCGCGATGCCTTGCGTATAATCCGGCCATAGTATTCCAGAGCGAGAGGGTGAGACGGATGATTCCCCAGCACGATTTTTTGACCTTGACCCGTAGCCATGAGTGGCAGCTTGAGCCCTTTGAATTTGCCCTGCCCGATGGTGCGCGGGTCAGCGTCTGGGATACGGGCGTGCTCTGTCTGGAGCCTGCCAGTGGCACGGACGACCAGCCGGGAGGACGCAAGGATATCGTCCTCTCCTGCGGCATCCACGGCAACGAGACCGCTCCCATCGAGATCTGCAACCAGCTGCTGAGTCGTCTGCTCTCAGGCGAGCTGAGCGCCCGCCATCGGGTGCTGTTCCTGTTTGGCAATCCGGCGGCGATGAATCTGGGGCTGCGGGAGGTGGAGGAGAACATGAACCGGCTCTTCTCCGGAGCACACAGCAAGGGGGAGGGGCTGTGCAATCGGGAGCGGATCCGCGCCATGCGCCTTGAGCAGTATGTGAGCCGCTTCTTTGCCGATCCGGCTCGTCCCCGTTACCACTACGACCTGCACACCGCCATTCGCGGTTCGCGCCACGAGAAGTTTGCCGTCTACCCCTTCCCCCACGAGCGGCCTCACTGCCGCGAGCAGGTGCAGTTCCTCGGCGCCTGCGGGGTGCGTACCATACTGCTCTCCGCCAGCCCGACCACGACCTTCAGCTACTACAGCTCCCGCCAGCATGGTGCCCACGCCTTTACGGTGGAGCTGGGCAAGGTGCGCCCGTTTGGTGAGAACGACATGACCCGCTTTATCGAAACCCGTCAGGCGCTGCAGGAGCTGGTCACTCAGGATGAGGTGGCACTGGAGCCGTGGCGGGCGGATGATTTCACCCTGTTTGCCATCGATCGGGTGATCACCAAAAAATCGGCGGACTTTCGCTTCCTGTTCGCCAGCGATGTCGACAACTTCACCGAATTCCCCCAAGGGTTCGTGCTGGCCGAGGATGGCGAGCTGCGCTACATCGTCGAGAAGCCGCGTGAGGCGGTGGTCTTCCCCAATGCCAATGTGGCGATCGGTCAGCGCACCGTGCTGATGGTGGTGCCGACAAGGCTCTGGGAATAGCGGTGATAGTTTTGCCTGCAGAGTGGTGATGCATCCGCAGGCGGCGCCAAGCCATTGTTTGTTTTAGTCGGCGGCTCAGACACAGCAGCGGTTAGCCGCAGTAATAAAAAACGGGGCCAGTCAGATGACTGGCCCCGTTTTTTATCGGGTTCAAGCGGTGAGGCTTAGCTGTTGTTCTTCACAAACAGGGTCAGCTCCTGACCGGGCTTGAGGTAATCCCCTTTATCCAGCTGATTCCAGCGCATCACATCGTTGATGGCCACCTGGAAGCGAGCCGCGATGGAGGAGATGGAGTCGCCACGGCGAACCTGATACACCATCGATTTGTCGCTCTTCTTCCCTTGCTTGGGATAGACCACCAGCTTCATGCCTGGCTTGAGCGCCGACTTGGCATTCAGACCATTCCACTTGGCGAGCTCTTCGTGGGAGACGCCGTGTGCCTGGCTGATGCTCCACAGGTTGTCACCCGAGCGCACCTTGTAACTGACTTTGGCCTTCTGGCTGCTGCCACGGCTTGCCAGCTGTTGCGGTTTGCTGGCGGAGCTGGCCTTGCTGCTGACCTGACCGTGGGTCGGGATCACCAGTTGCTGACCGCGACGCAGGTTGTTGCTGCGCAGATTGTTGGCCAGCTTCAGCTCGTTCACGCTGACGCCATGATTCTGGGCAATGCGCGACAGGGTATCGCCACTGGTGACCTGATAGGAGCGGGTACGAATACGCTCGCTCTTGGGCAGATCGGCCAGTGCCAGCTCCAGGGTATCGGCATATTCTACCGGTACCAGCAGGCGGTAAGGACCACGGGGCGACATCACACCACGGCTCAGGGCCGGATTGACCTCCTTGAGCTGTGACGTGCGCAGACCTGCCAGTTGGGCGGCCACATTCAGATCGATCTGGCTGCCGGTCTCCACCACTCGCAGCTTCGGTTCGTTGGCGAGCACCGGCAACTGGATATTGTACTTGTCCGCATTGCTGATCATGTCAGCCATGGCGAGGATCTTCGGCACATACATCCGGGTTTCCCGGGGCAGATCGAGCGACCAGTAGTCGGTCGGTTTGCCTGCGCGCTGGTTACGCTGGATGGCGTTGCGCACCCGACCTTCACCGGCATTGTAGGCGGCCAGCGTTTGCAGCCAGTCACCGTCAAAGAAGCGGTTCAGGTACTCCAGATAGTCGAGCGCCGCATTGGTGGAGGCCAGCACATCGCGCCGTCCGTCATACCAGTTGTCGTGGCGCAGACCGAAGTTTTTGCCTGTCGCTGGCACAAACTGCCAGAGTCCGACGGCATTGCTGCGGGATCGGGCATGAGGATCAAACATGCTCTCGATCATCGGGACAGTAATAAGCTCCATTGGCAGCTCACGCCGTTCAATCTCCTCTACCATCAGATAGAGGTAGGGTTCAGCCCGGCTGGCAATGGTCGCCAGATGCTTATCATTGCGCAACAGCCACTCACGTTGCTGGCGGATGCGCGGATTGTCCGGAGTTTCCAGTTGCATATCATCGCTGATACGCACCCACAGATTGTCCGTATCTTCCATTTCGTCCAGCTGTTCATCGCCAAACAGGAAATGGGAAGAGTGTTTTTTATGCGCTTTTTTCTTGACCTGGGGGGACTTGATCGGCTCGATTGCCGTTAGCGCCCGGTCATCCTGATGGCTCAGGTTTTGGCAGCCGCTGAGCAACAGCGCTGCCAATAAGGCCGTTCGTACCTTCATCTCGTTCCGGTCATTTTTAGGAAAAACAGCTCGCATCATAAGGGGCAATGGCCCCCTGATCAAGGTTTGTTCAAAAAACGTCCTTCCACTGACGCAGGATGGTGAAGGTATCTACCGGATTTTCCACGCATTTTAGCTCATGCTTTTCAGCAGAAAATTTCACTGAATCCTGTTCGCAGCGCAGAAAAATGTTGAAAGTGCGTTCGTCACCCAGCCGGGTTGGCAGGCTTGGCAGCCCTTGTTGCCGCAGTTTGCTGATCAGCCCGATCTGGCGGCGGATCGCCGGGTTGTCCGGTTCGACCGCATAGGCAAAACGCAGGTTGGAGAGGGTGTACTCGTGGGCACAATAAATGAGTGTCTCATCGGGCAGGGCGGCGAGTCGTTGCAGCGAGTGGTACATCTGCTCCGGCGTCCCTTCAAACAGGCGGCCACAACCGGCCGAGAAGAGGGTATCGCCACAAAACAGCATGCCGTTACCGTGGTAGGCGATGTGGCCGCGAGTGTGCCCGGGCACATGGATCACCTCGAGGGCGAGGCCGTGCCAGTTGATCTGATCGCCATCTTCCAGCCACTGACCGTGGTGATCCGGCATCGGGTCAAGTTTGGGGCCATAGAGCCGGGCGTGGGGGAAGTGGGCAAGCAGGTCGGTGACACCCCCGACATGGTCGTGATGGTGATGGGTCAGCAGGATGGCATCGAGCACCAGACCCAATGCCTCGAGCCGCTCCAGCACGGGTGCGGCATCGCCCGGATCGACCACCAGGCAGTGATTTTCGTGGCGGATCAACCAGATGTAGTTGTCATTAAAGGCTGGAACTGTGATCACTGGATACATGAGTCTGCTTCTCTTTAGGGAGGGTATCTTATATAACAGGATGGCGTTCGAAACCCCGAGTTGAGCCCTATTATGCAGGTGGCACGTACCGAACAACAAATCGAGATCCCGACCAGCTGGTCTGCATTGCCTATGGGTGACTGGGTGGCGGCCGAGATCCAGGATCGGCTCGACAACTGGTGCCCCAATCTGTTTGGGTATCATCTGCTGAAAATTGGCGCTCTGAGCGCTGAACTCTCCTGCAAACGCTCCTCCATTCGTCACCAGATCGGGGTTGCCCCCGGCGGGCGGCTGCTCGACATGTATGGCGACCCCCTCGATCTACCGGTACGGACCGGCAGCGTCGATGCCTGCCTGCTGGCTCACTGTCTCGATTTCTCTGCCGATCCCCATCAGGTGTTGCGCGAAGCCGAAAGGGTGCTGACCGACGATGGCTGGCTGATCATCAGTGGCTATAACCCCATGAGTCTGGTCGGGATCGGTCACTGTGTGCCGTTCTTGCGGCGCAGAATGCCCTGGTCGGCACGGATGTTCACCCCGGGGCGGGTGACGGACTGGCTGCATCTGCTAGGATGTGAGGTGATGTTCGACGAGCGCTTTGGTTACTCGTTTATGGGGAAACAGAGCTGGCACAGTTGGTGGCGGGAGAGTATCGGACGGGATTATTGCAGGGCGTTTGCATCGGTATACGTGATTGCGGCACGTAAACGGCGCTTTCCACTGATCCCGGTGAGGCGGCGCTGGCAATTGCCAAAGTCCCTCGCCACACCGGGAATGGCCCGTCAGGGCTGGTAGCCGGTATCCTCGGCCAGATCCTTGCCGCAGGCGGCCTCTCTGGCCAGCTCGTCGCACCGTTCGTTCTCCGGGTGGCCGGAGTGACCCTTCACCCAGAGCCACTCAATCTGGTGGCGACCCACTTCCGCATCCAGCTCCTTCCAGAGATCGACGTTCTTGACCGGTTGCCGGTTGGCGGTCATCCACCCTTTCTTCTTCCAGCCGATGATCCACTGGGTGATCCCCTGGCGGACATACTGGCTGTCGGTAGTGAGGCGCACCTTGCACGGTTCGTTGAGGGTGCGCAGCCCCATGATGGCGGCCATCAGCTCCATCCGGTTATTGGTGGTCAACTTGAATCCGGCGGAAATCTCTTTGCGGTGCTTGCCGTAGACCATCACGGCCCCGTAACCGCCCGGGCCCGGATTGCCGAGGCAGGAGCCGTCGGTATAGACATCAATCTGTTTTAACATGAGCAATCAATCTGTTTTAACATGAGGCTTGGGGTAAACTAGCGAGTAAGTAAAGCCGAAGTTTGACATAGATTGGATCATGAACACACCCCAACTGAATCGCCAGATCATTCTGGATACTGAAACCACAGGTATGAATACGGCGGGCGGCCCTGTCTATCTGGGGCACCGCATTATCGAAATCGGCTGTGTGGAGGTGATCAACCGCAAGCTGACCGGTAACCACTATCACGTCTATATCAAGCCTGATCGTCTGGTCGACCCGGAAGCGATCCAGGTGCACGGTATCACCGACGAGTTTCTGCGTGACAAACCGTCGTTCAGCCAGATCGCCGACGAGTTCCTCGAGTTCATTCGCGGCGCCGAACTGATCGCTCACAACGCACCGTTTGACGTGAGCTTCATGGACTACGAGTTCAGCAAGCTCGGACTCAACTTCAAGACGGCGGATATCTGCACCATCACAGATACCCTGGCGATGGCGCGGGATCTCTTCCCCGGCAAGCGCAACAACCTGGATGTGCTGTGCGATCGTTACGGTATCGACAACTCCCACCGTACCCTGCACGGGGCTCTGCTCGATGCGGAGATCCTGGCGGACGTCTACCTGCTGATGACCGGCGGCCAGACCAAACTCAATCTGGCCACCGAGAGCAACGAAAACGAAAACAATCAGGACACCAGCATTCGCCGGTTGGAGAGCAACCGACCCGCCCTCAAGGTGGTGCGTGCCAGCACCGAGGTTCAGGCCCTGCACGAGGCGAGACTGGATCTGGTACAGAAGAAGGGAGGAAGTTGTCTGTGGCGGCAATGAGCAAGTGGTGTGCCGGTCTGCTGCTGTTGCTCTCGCTGGGGGCGACGGCGACCGAAGTGTTTGCTCCCTCCGACATCCCGCTGCTGGATAACCGCTTTCGCATCGATTATGGGGTTAAGGAGATAACCTTCATCATCAAGCGCAAGCCGGGCACCCCGTCCGTGATCCTGGTTCGCCCCGATGGCAGCAAGCTTTACGTGGGCAAGGTCAAACCCGCAGATGTGGGTTGGCTGGCGTTGCCGGAGCATGATCTCATTACCCTGCGCAATCCCATGCCGGGCCCCTGGCAGGCGATTGGCGATGTGGATCCCGATAACCGGGTGCGCATTCTCTCCGATATCCGGCTCGATATCGCCGCCCTGCCGATGCAGCTCTATCAGGGAGAGGTGGTCAAGCTCAAGGCGTGGTTGCTGATCAATGGCCAGCCGCCGAAAGATAAATACTATCTCTCTGATCTTGGCATGACCGTCAAGCTGCAATCGTTCAGCGATGCCGATAAGAAAGAGGTCGTGCTGGATCAAGTACTTGGCCACTATCGCGATGATGGCAAGGGGCTAGATGAGGTACCGGGCGATGGCATCATGACGGCGGAAGTGACGCTGCAGGATATTCCCGGTGGCAAGTACCGCGCCATGTTCAGCACGGGCAATCAGGTGTTTGTCCGTGCCCGTTATCAGGATGTGCTGCTTTACCCCTATCCGTTCAGCTATAACTTGTCGCCGCCTTCGGATGAGCTGGGTGCCAAGCTCTCACTGCTAATCGACCGTGATGAGCTGGATCCCGCTTCCGTGGTTGTCAAGGGGAGTGTGACCAGCAATGTGGGCGGCCTCTACGAGTTCAGCGAGACCGCCAGCGATCCCAAGCTTGATATCGATCTCTCCAACATCAAGGAGGTCGGTCAGCATGAGGTGAAAGCAACCCTCTATGGCACCACTCGCCTCGGCCGTGAGCTGAAAATCGAGTTGCCGGTGAAAACCTTCAATGTCTTTCCGCCACCGCCGCCTCCTGTAGAGGTGGTGTCGGCCGCCGCACCGGCCTCCAGTGCCGAGGCGACCCATGAAGCTCCGGCAGAGGAGGAAATGGGCTGGCTGATCTGGGCATTGGCGGGTGGTGGTGTGCTGCTGGCGGTATTGGGTGGGGTCGGGTTTGTGGTGATACAAAAACGGCGTGCCCTGAAGCGTGCTCTGGCCGCTGCGCAGGCCGAGAACCAGCAAGCCGGACAACCTGCTGCCAAGCTGGATCTCAATCTGCCAGAGCAGTAACCCTCGTACTTCTCGCTCTGAAGTGACGTGATGCCAGATATAGAAAACCGCCCTGATAAGCAGGGCGGTTTTTTTTAGTTCATAAACAGAACATGCTGGCTATCAGTGTTCGCCGATATAGACATCCTTGTTCTGCTCGCGGATCTCGAGGAACTTGTCCAGATTGGCCATCATCAGCTCGACCAGCTGGGGGTCGAAATGCTGCCCCTTCTCCTCTTCAATCAGGGTCAGCACCTTGTCCAGCGGCCACGCCTTCTTGTAGCAGCGATCCGAACCCAGGGCATCGAACACGTCAGCCAGCGCCACAATCCGCCCCTCCAGCGGAATATCCGTCCCTTTCAGACCGCGGGGATAGCCACTGCCATTCCATTTCTCATGGTGATTGCCAGCGATGGTGGCACCAATCTGAAACAGCGCCAGATCGCTGCCGGAGAGCATATCCTGCCCGAGCTGGGCGTGGGTTTTCATGATCTCCCACTCTTCCGGTGTCAGCTTGCCCGGCTTGTGCAAGATGGCATCGGGAATTCCCACCTTGCCAATGTCATGGAGCGGCGAGGCACGTTTCACCAGCTCGCTCTGCTCTTCGCTCATGCCCATCAGGTGGCAGAACTGTTCTGTATAGAGCGCGACCCGCTTGACGTGCAGCCCTGACTCTTTGGAACGGGTTTCGACCAGTTCGCCGATGCGATAGATGATCTCCCGCTGGTTGTCGGCGATCACCTCATTGAGCCGGATATTCTCCAGCGCCACTATGATGTTTTCGGTAAACAGGGTCAGCAGACTGGTATCGATCTGGCTGAGCTGGCGGGTGGTCTCGATGTGGAACAGCAGGTGGTGGCGCGGATTCTGGCAGTAGAGCACCATCTGGGTGGCGTTATAGACGTTGCTGCGCTTGCTCATAGCCTGGCGCAGGATCTCCGGCGCTTCTGTAAGGAGCATGGCGGGATGGCCGGGGAGCAGGGGCTCCAATACTTGATCCTTCACCTCATAGGCGTATTGCTTGACGTCGTATATCTGGGTTTCCCCCAGATGGAGCAGGGCGCTGAGCTGCTCCTGGGCGCCTTCGACAAACTGGCGCAAGGCCCGTTTCTCAAAGATCCCCTTGGAGGCTTCGATGACTTTTTCCAGCCCCTGACGGTTACTCTCCAGGGTGCGGATATCCCGATATGAGCGCAGGCTGGCCCGCAGCAGGGTGCGCAGCTTCTGGGAGGTGAGCTCGGTTTTATCCTTATAGTCGTTGATGTCGTAGTTGGTGACCACGTCATCTTCCGGCGCCTGGCCGGGCTGGCCGGTACGCAGCACGATACGTACCATCTTGTTTTGCAGGTCTTCACGGACGTATTTGACGACATCTAGGCCGGCGTGGTCGACCTCCATCACCACGTCCAGCAGCAACAGAGCAACGTCCGGGGTGGTGGCCAGCAACTCTTTGGCCTGTGCCGCGGAATAGGCATGCAGAAAATCGATGGGGCGATTGTCAAACTCGAATTTGTTCAAGGTGATTTTGGTGATGCGATGCACTTCAGGCTCATCGTCAACAATCATCACCTTCCAGCCCGCTTGCTGTGCGTCGGGGAGGGAGAGATCGTCATCATCAATAATCAGGATCTGGTCATCCATCATACAATCCTGTTTGGCATCCTGTGCTTACATTAACTGCTTCACTAAGGATAGGAAACTTATTGGGAAATAAAATTTGATCTCGAAAAACTATGGTCGAAATAAGCAAATGGAACCCTTTGTGACTGTGGCGTTGTCCGGCTGCTTTCTTTGCCCAATCATGGAGCTAGCGTGCATAAAGCCTATGTCTGGATTGGGGTGTGTATGCCAGTGGTTGGGGATGTTTGAATCCAGCTTGTAGCTATTAGACGAGAAGTAATCTTATTTGATAGTAATTCCTATTTGCGTGTAGCATGGGCGACACACTCAACGAGGAGCCCCATCGTGTCCCCATCTCTGCCTCCCAATCGCCCCCGTCTGCTGACTGTCAAAGCCATTACCCAGATCACCCCCCATTTGCGTCGCATCACCTTTGGTGGCAGCGAGTTGGCTGACTATCCCTTTACCTGTGGTGGGGCCCATATCAAGGTGATGCTGGCCCAGCCCCATCAGGTAGAGCCGGTGCTGCCTGCCATGACCCCGAGCGGCCCGCGCTGGAGTGACCCGGCTGACAAGCCGGTGATCCGCACCTACACCATCCGTGCGTTTCGCCGTGATGAGCAGGAAATTGATATCGACTTCGTGCTGCACGGTGACGGTGGGCCCGCCAGCGCCTTTGCTACCCATGCCAAGCCGGGGGATAAGGTAATCCTCTCCGGGCCGGGTGGTCCCAACCCCATGCTGCAACCGGCCGATCACTACTGTCTGGTAGGGGATCTCACCGCCTTGCCCGCCATCATGGCGATGTGTGAGGTGATGCCTGCCGATGCCAGAGGGGAAATTGCGATTCTGGTGCCGGATCAGGCCGATGCTCAGCCGTTGACGCTGCCGGTCGGGGTTCGCTGTCACTGGTTTGTCGGCGAGCCCGAGTCCAGCGGCCTGCTGGATCATGTGATTGCTCTGCCGCTGGTGCGCGATGGTGGCTTCTTCTGGCTGGGTGGGGAAGAGGCGCTGGTGCTGCCGCTGCGCCGCCATTTTCGGTCTGTGCTCGAGGTGGATCGCCAGTCGCTCTACGCCGTGCCGTACTGGCGCCGGGGCAAGAGTGAAGAGGCCTATCACCAGACCCGTCACGATGTGATGGATAATTAAGCGGATGCGAAAGAATACCTGATTCACGCTTGCAAATAAAAATGATTTGCATTTAGTATTGCGCCGTCCCGATGTCAGTCGGTACGGCGCTTTTGTTATTGATGGCTGCGAGTGGCATAGCACAATGCAGGGCCTGCCGTAATGCACTGATGTTCGGGGTGATGGGGCATGGACGACTGTTCATGCCAATGAACTCCATCACTTTGCACCGGGTCTGGCGAGGTCAGACAGGGATGTCGGTGGTGTTGGCCCTGATTGTTTTATGTGGAGTGTTGATGATGCGTACATCATCCCGACGATTTGCAGTGCATCCGCTGGTGTTATCCCTTTTTGCCCTGCCAGTTCTGGCCCAAGGGACTGCGCCTGTCACCGCTCATGAAACTATGGTGGTGACGGCGAGTAAAACCCGGCACAGCGAGCTGACCGCCCCGGCCAGCGTCTCTGTGGTGACTCGGGCCGAGCTCGACAAGCTCAATGTCAATGATCTGACCGGCGCTCTGAAACAGTTGCCGGGGGTCAATATCAGCCCTGCTACCAGCTACGGCCGCAGCGAGATCAAGTTGCGCGGGCTGGAGGGGGATTACACCCTGTTGCTGGTCAATGGCCGGCGTATCAGCTCCCGCGATGCTCTTACCTCCGGTTATGGCAATGATTTCGATCTCTCCGCCATCCCCATGGCGGCCATCGAGCGTATCGAAGTGATCCGTGGCCCCATCTCCTCCCTCTACGGTGCCGATGCGCTGGGTGGGGTGGTCAATGTCATCTTGCGCCAACCCGGGGAGAAGACTGAAGCGGCGGCCACCTATACCTTCAGTGACCCCACCGACGGTCACGGAGGGGATATCAACAAGGCGAGCGCCTATGTGGGCGGGGCGCTGATCGACAACAAGCTGCTGGCCAACCTGGTGGTGGAAGGGAACCACAGGGATGCCTGGCAGAGCGAGCAGAGCATCAACCCCAAGGCCGATGCCATCGAGCAGCGTGAAAAGCTGGGGATCCTCTCCAACGTCAAATGGTTGATCGATGATCGTCAGGATCTGGATGTAGGGATGAACTACGCCAAAGACGATCGCGAGGCCCACTGGAACAACTACGGCCAGACGCCGCGCAACATCCAGCAGATGGAACGACTGGGACTCAACGCCACCCACGTCGGCCGTTGGGATCAGTTCGACAGCCGGGTCGGCTATGCCTTCGAGCAGGTTGACCTGTTTGACGACTCCGAACTGATGACGGCGCTGAGCAAGACCAGCGGCGATGTGAGCCAGACCAACCACACCTTCGATGGCCAGCTGAGCGGTAATCTGGGCAGCCACCTGCTGACCAGCGGTGCCGAGTACCGCATCACCGAACTCAAGCATAACGTCAACCTCAAGGGGGGGGATGTCAGCGTCAACCAGAGCGCGCTCTATCTGCAGGATGAGTTTGGCTTTGGCGATCTGGCGTTGACCCTGAGTGGCCGGGTCGATCACCACGAGACCTATGGCACCGAGTTCAGCCCCCGTGGTTATGCCCTCTACAGCCTGACGGACAACTGGGTGGTCAAGGGCGGGATTGGCAAGGCGTTCAAGGCGCCGACTATTGCCCAGTCCAACCCGGATTATGCGGTAACCGCCTGTCGCGGTCGCTGCGCCGTGGTGGGCAACCCGGATCTGAAACCGGAAACCGCCGTCAGCTACGAGCTGGGCACCGCCTATGATGGTTCGTTCTGGGGCGCCGGGGTTACCGCCTTCCACAACGATATCAAGGACAAGATCCAGAGCGAGGCATGGACCTCCACCTGGCGTCCGGCGGTGATGACCTATCAGAACGTCAGCAAGGCCCGCATCAAGGGGGTGGAGCTGAGTGGTTGGTTTGATATTACCGATGCCCTGACCCTCTCCAGCAACGTCACCCTGATCGACGGGGAAGACAAGACCAGCGGGAAGGATCTCTATCGGACGCCGGAGCATACCGCCAACGCCAAGCTGGAGTGGCAGGTCATCGAGAGCCTGAGTACCCAGCTCGGCTGGAACTACACCGGCAGCCAGATCCTTCCGGTTCCGCGCATGAGCGGCACCACCTATGAGACCACCGCCGCATTCCACACCCTGGATGTCGGGGCAGTCTGGAACGCCACTTGGGCACTGGATCTGAAGTTCGGACTCAACAACCTGACCAATACCAAGCGTGACTGGGTTGCCACCGAGGCCGATCAAATTCTCGACGGGCGTACTGTCTATGCTGGTGTGGCCTACAAGCTGTAACGGTTGAACGGGAGCCCGCATTGGCGGGCTTCCGTTGTTGCCACGGTATCACCTCGGGTGACGGCTTTTATTTCAATTACATGTATGTCAACAACATGCGCATTGCCACCATAAGGAGTTAAAGGGTGTTTAGAGACCAGACCTCGCTGTTCTGGCTGGGATTGTTCCTCCTGTTCATACTGCTTTCTCTTTCGCTCGCCACCGGTGCGGGCGTCTATGGTGCCCGCGAGATACTCGGCTACCTGATGGGGGATGCCCGCTGGGCTGGCGACGAGAAGCTCGCCATGGTGCTCAATACCTTGCGACTGCCGCGCACCCTCTGCGCCATGGTGGTCGGCGCCTCTTTATCTCTGGCGGCCTCCTTGTTGCAGAGCGCGACCCGCAATCCGCTGGCGGAGCCCGGTCTGCTCGGGGTCAACGCCGGGGCCGTCTTTGCGCTGGTGGTGGGGCTCACCTGGTTCGGGGTGGAGTCCGCCTACGGCTATCTGCTCTGGGCCGGACTCGGCGCGCTGCTGGGTAACGTGATTGTACTGGGGCTCGGCCTGATGATTGGCCGCTCCAACCCCCTCAAGCTGATTCTGGTCGGGGTGGCGCTCTCCGCCACCTTCGGCGGTTTCTCCAGCTTTTTGCTGCTCTCCAACAAGATGGTGCTGGAGCAGTACCGCTTCTGGAACCTCGGCTCCCTGTCGGCGGCCAATCTCGATGCCATCATTGCCGTACTGCCCTTCGTGCTGGCGGCGTTTGTCATCACCTTGCTGCTCTGTCGCCAGCTGACCCTGATGCAGATGGGGGACAGTCAGGCCCAGGCGCTGGGGATCCGCCCAAACCGGGTGCGAATTGGCGTGCTGCTGGCCGCCACCCTGTTTACCGCTAGTGCTATCGCCATCGCCGGCCCCATCGGTTTTGTCGGCTTTCTGGCCGCCTACTGTGGCCGACTGGTAGAGCCGGTGAAGCTGTCGGTGCAGGTCTGTTTCTCCGCCCTGTTCGGCATGCTGTTTCTGCTGTTGGCCGACATTCTGGCGCGCTGGTTGATCCAGCCGTTCGAGTTGCCAAACGGGGTTATTCTGGCCCTGATCGGTGCACCTGTGCTGATCGCTATTGTCCACCGCGGGGGCTTTCGTACCCTGCTGACCGTCAAGTGAGGGGCTGATGCATACACCTACCGATATGCTCTGCCTGCGGGCCGGCAACCGCTCTGTGCTGATCCATCTGCCCAGCTGGCGCTGGCTGGCACTGCTGGCCGTGGCGTTGCTGGCGCTTGCTCTGCTGGCCCTGAGCGTTGGCGGCGGCAAGCTCGGCTTTGCCGGGGTGGTCAACACCCTGCTGGGGGAGGGGACGCGGCTTGAGCAGCTCACCCTGTTCAAGATCCGGCTGCCGCGTATCCTTGGGGTGGTGGTGGCGGGGGCGGCCATGGGGCTCTCCGGCTGTCTGGTGCAGACTCTGGTTCGCAACCGGCTGGCCACACCCGACATGGTGGGGGTCAACAACGGTGCCTCTCTGGCCATCATCGTCTTCTCCCTCTACCTGACCGTGGGCAGCTGGCCTTGGTGGGCAGCCCCCATCGGCGCCATCTTCGCGGCGCTGGTGCTCTATGCCCTCTGCCGCAAACCGGGCGAGCAGGGCTATCTGTTCGTGGTGATCGGCATCGGCCTCTCCGAGCTGTTCGAGGCGCTCGGCCAGTTCGTGATGTCCACCCAGGCCCTCCTGCACCTGAGCTCCCTCTATCTGTGGAATATGGGCAGCTTTATCGCCGTGGGTTACAGCACTATCACCCCGATTGCCATCCTGTTGCTGGTGCTCTGCCCGTGGATCGTCTATCTCTCCCGCTCGCTGGCGGTGCTGCGCTTTGGCCCCGAGATGGCCAGAGGGCTTGGCGTCAACGGCGATCGGGTACAACTGGGCATTCTGGCGCAGGCCATTCTGGTGGCGGCGCTCGGCACCGCCATCGGCGGGCCCGTGGTCTTTATCGCCATGGCGGCCCCCATTCTTGCCTCCTGGCTGGTGAAAGACCGGGTAGTGCCGCTCTGGCTGGCGGCACTCAGCGGCGCCTTGCTGCTGCTTGCCAGCGATACCCTGGTCCGGGTGCTGGCCAGCCCTCACGAGGTGGCGACCGGCATCATGACCCGTATTCTCGGCGGCCTGTTGCTGCTGTTTCTTCTCGTTAACGATCGCCAGAGGGCTGACTGATGACGCTCACCGTAAATCGCCTCCATTTCGCCTATCAGCAGACCCCCATTTTGCGGGACATCTCTTTCAGCGTGCCGAGGGGCAAGCTGGTGGGGATCGTCGGCCCCAACGGTTGCGGCAAATCGACCCTGCTCAAGCTGCTATCCGGCCAGATGAAAGCCCAACGCGGCGAGATCCTGCTCAAGGGCAAGCCGCTTTCCAGTTACCCCATGAAGGGGCTGGCGCGGGAGCTCGCCTATCTGCCCCAGCGGCCGACCCTGCCTGCCGGCATTCTGGTGGAGCAGCTGGTGCAGTATGGCCGTCACCCCCATCAGGGCTGGTTCAATCAGTGGGGCGAAGAGGATGCCCGTATGGTGCGCAGCGCCTGCGAGCGAATGCAGCTTGAAAGCATCTGGCAGCAGAGCGCCGCGTCCCTCTCCGGCGGGCAGGCGCAGCGGGCGTGGCTTGCGATGATCCTGGCGCAGGACAGCGACATGGTGCTGCTCGACGAGCCCACCAGTGCCCTCGATATCGGTCACCAGACCGAGGTGATGGAGGCGATCCATCGCATCACCGCCGAGGGCAAAACCGTGCTGCTGGTGATCCACGATCTGGCGATGGCGTCCCGCTACTGTGACGAGCTGATCGCCATCGGCGAGGGGACCATTGCTGCCATTGGCCCGGCCCGGGAGGTGGTGACCAAGGATCTAATCGACCGGCTCTACCAGACCAGTGTTGACATTCTGCATGCCCCCGGCGATGGGGCGCCCATTATCGTGCCCCGTCGCCACGAACATGGCCGCACCCTGCGTTCGGCGAGTTGAGTCATATGGGCCTGCTCTGTGGGCCCACCGAGTGTATTCACGCGGCCGATTATCCGGGCCGTGCAACGAGAAGGAGTGAGATGATGAAGCGTTTTGCAGTCCTGGCAGCAGCCATCCTGATGCTGGCCGCGCCGCTGGTTCAGGCGCAGGAGATGCGTGAAGTGACCGATGCGTTTGGCCAGAAGGTGCAGGTGCCAGTCCAGCCAACGCGGGTGGTGGTGCTGAGCGAGCTCGAACTCGACAGCACCCTGACCCTGGGGCTGACCCCCATCGGCGCCGTCAATGGCCGTGGCCAACCTACCTTGCCCCGCTATTTGCTTAACAAGGCGGGCATGGGTATCCAGGTGATCGGCGATCTCGACAGCCCCAATCTGGAGTCGCTGATTGCGCTGGAGCCCGACCTTATCCTGACCGGCCAGACCCGTCCCGAGCTGTTGACCTTGCTGGGGGAGATCGCGCCGACCGTGGTGACCAGCAAGTGGGGTGAGCCGTGGCAGGATAGCTTCCGCCGTACCGCCCACACCCTCAACCGTGACCAGCAAGGGGATACTTTCTTGCTGCAGTATGCCGAGCGGCTGACTCAGGCTCGCAGCAAGCTGGCCAAGCATCAGGGGGAGAGCATCAGCATCGTGCGCTGGAACCCCAAGGGGCCGAGCTTTATGTATCAGGGCACCTTTGCCAGCAGCGTAGTGGAGTCGATGGGGCTGGTACGCCCAAGCAAGCAGCAGGGTACTGGCGCACCCCACTCACCGGCGCTGAGTCTGGAGTCCCTCAACTTGCTGGATGCTGACTGGCTGGTGGTCGGCACTCTGAGCGCCAGCGGTGATGCGGTGGATGCCATGCGTCAGGCGGAGCAGACCCCGGCGTTCCAGCAGTTGCCGGTGATCAAGGCCAAGCGCTTTGGCGCCGTGGACGGGTCGCTTTGGACCTCCAGCGGCGGCCCGCAGGCGGCCCTCAAGGTGATCGAGGATGTGGAGCAGTTGCTGGCAACCCGCAGCTGAGTGCCACTGCACACTAGCGGTTAACCAATAGAAGAGGGAGGCTGATGCCTCCCTCTTGCGTTGTCA
Organism: Aeromonas sp. R5-4; assembly: GCF_040908215.1. NCBI lineage: Bacteria > Pseudomonadati > Pseudomonadota > Gammaproteobacteria > Aeromonadales > Aeromonadaceae > Aeromonas > Aeromonas sp. R5-4. The sequence goes on from NZ_JBFODG010000034.1 coordinate 34,278, forward strand.
CTGTCTATCGTGACCTTTTCGGCGAGCCAGAGCCGTTTATTGCGGCTGGATGGCTGTTACTGTGAGCTTGCCGCTCTGGCTTTCGGCATGAAAGTGGATGGCATCCCCCACCTTGAGCCCTTTGAGCTGGGCCGGATCTGCCACTCGAAAGACCATGGTCATGGCGGGCATCTTGAGATTCTCGATCGCCTCGTGCTTGATGCCGACTTTGCCGCTCCCCTCATCGAGGCGGGTAATGACCCCCTTGGTCATCACCATTGCGGCCTGTTCGTTCATCTCACCCGTCTGGCTCATCTCGTGCCCTTCATGGTGCATCATCTCTTCGGCTTGCAGGTTGGTCTGGGTGGCAAGGCCAAGCAGCAATGTCAGGGTCAGCGTCTTGTAGTTCATGATGGTTTCCTTATCGTTCAGTCAATATGGATCGTGAAATCGGGTTATTCGGATTGCGGGTTCGCGCTCTTGCCAAGGCTGCGACTGCGCCACAGGTAATAGGCCGCTGGCAGCACCAAGAGGGTCAGCACCAGCGCGCTCACCATGCCGCCGATCATGGGGGCGGCGATGCGCTGCATCACTTCCGATCCGGTACCGTGGCTCCACATGATGGGCAAGAGGCCGGCGATAATGGTGACCACCGTCATCATCTTGGGGCGCAGGCGCAGGGCGGCGCCGTGGATCACCGCCCGGTGCAGCCCCGCCTTGTCCGGCTTGCCGCTGGCAACGAGGTCATCCCAGGCGTGGTTGAGGTAGACCAGCATCAAGACGCCGGTTTCCACCGCCACCCCCGCCAGAGCGATAAAGCCCACCCCGACCGCCACCGAGAGGTTGAAGTCGAGCAGCCAGAGGGTCCAGATCCCCCCCACCACCGCCAGCGGCAAGGTGATGAGAATAAGCAGCACCTCCTGAACGCGGCGAAACGCCAGATAGAGCAGCAGCACGATAATGGCGACCGTGAGCGGCACCACGTAGGTGAGGCGCGCCTTGGCCCGTTCCATGTACTCGTATTGGCCAGACCAGGTGAGGGCGTAGCCCGCCGGCAGCACCAGCTGTTTGCCGACTTGTGCCTTGGCTTCATCGACGAAGGAGCCGATATCGCGGCCGCGAATGTCGACGTAGACCCAGCCGTTGAGCCGCGCGTTTTCACTGCGCAGCATGGGGGCCTCGTCGCTGATGTAGACCCGTGCCACATCCGCCAGCGCTATACGCGCACCGCTCGGCGTCACCACCGGCAACAGCTCGAGGCTCGCCACCGAATCGCGATAGCTCTGGGGGTAGCGCAGGTTGATGGGATAGCGCTCGCGCCCCTCGATGGTCTGGCCCACCTCCATGCCGCCCACCGCGGTGGCGAGCACCGCCTGCACGTCGGCGATGTTGAGGCCGTAGCGGGCTGCTTTGAGCCGGTCGATATCCACCTTCACATAGCGGCCACCGGCCACCCGCTCGGCGTAGACCGATGAGGCGCCCTCCACCTTGCCAACGATCTGTTCGAGCTGTTGGCCGAGTTGCTGGATCACCTTGAGATCCGGCCCCGCTATCTTGATGCCGACCGGGGTCTTGATGCCGGTAGCCAGCATGTCGATGCGGGTTTTGATGGGGGGCACCCAGGCGTTGGTGAGGCCGGGGAAGCGGATGAGGGAGTCGAGCTCCTCCTTGAGCTTCTCCGGGGTCATGCCGGGGCGCCACTGATCGCGGGGCTTGAGCTGGATGCTGGTCTCCATCATCACCAGGTCGGCGGGGTCGGTGGCGGTTTCGGCACGCCCCGCCTTGCCGAACACGTTCTGCACTTCGGGCACGGTGCGAATGAGTTTATCGGTCTGCTGCAAAATCTCCCGCGCCTTGCCCACCGAGATATTGGCCGCTGTGGTGGGCATATACATGATGTCCCCCTCATCGAGCGGCGGTATGAACTCGGAGCCCAGATACTTGAGCGGCCAGAAGCCCGCCACCGTCACCACGGCGGCGATGGCCAGGGTGGTTTTCGGGCGCGCCAGCACGGCCTTGAGCAGCGGCACATAGCCCTGACTCAGCCAGCGGTTGAGCGGATTGGCCTGCTCCGCCAGCACCTTGCCACGGATGAAGTAGCCCATGATCACTGGCACCAGCGTGATGGCGAGCCCGGCCGCGGCCGCCATGGCGTAGGTCTTGGTGAAGGCGAGGGGGTGGAACATCCGCCCCTCCTGCGCCTCCAGCGCAAACACCGGCAGGAAGCTGATGGTGATGATCAGCAGGGAGAAGAAGATGGCAGGCCCCACTTCGATGCTCGCCTCGGTGATGATGCGCCAGCGGTTCTTGTCGGTGAGCGCCTCCCGCTCCATGTGTTTGTGGACGTTCTCGATCATCACGATGGCGCCATCCACCATGGCGCCGATGGCGATGGCGATGCCCCCGAGCGACATGATGTTGGCGTTGATCCCCTGCAGGTGCATCACGATAAAGGCCACCAGAATGGCGATGGGCAGGGTAATGACCACCACCAGTGACGAGCGCAGGTGGAACAGGAAGGCGAGGCAGACCAGCACCACCACGGCGAACTCCTCCAGCAGCTTGCCGGAGAGGTTGTCGATAGCGCGCTGGATAAGGTCGGAGCGATCATAGACGGTGACGATCTCTACTCCTTCCGGCAAGCTACTCTTGAGCTCCGCCAGCCGTGCCTTGACTCCGTCTATGGTGTGCTGGGCATTCTCGCCATAGCGCATCACTATGATGCCGCCCACCACTTCCCCTTCGCCGTTGAGCTCGGCGATGCCGCGCCGCATCTGGGGGCCGGTGACCACATCTGCTACATCCCCCAGCAGCAGCGGGGCGCCGCGCACATTGGTGCCGAGCGGGATCTGCTTCAGATCCTCGACGCTCTTGAGATAGCCGTTGGAGCGCACCATGTACTCCGCTTCCGCCATCTCGATGACGGAAGCGCCTGTCTCCTGATTGCCCTGTTTGATGGCAGTCTCGATAAGGGAGAGCGGAATGCCGTAGGCGCGCAGCTTGTCCGGATCGACCCGCACCTGATACTGGCGCTCCATGCCACCGACTGTAGCGACCTCGGAGACCCCCTCAACCGTCTGCAACTCGTACTTGAGGAACCAGTTTTGCAGCGAGGTGAGCTGGCTGAGGTCATGCTTGCCGGTTTTGTCTACCAACGCGTACTGATAGACCCAGCCCACCCCGGTGGCATCGGGGCCGAGCTGGGGGCGGGCGGAGGCGGGCAGATTGGGCGCGACTTGGCTCAAATACTCCAGCACCCGGGCGCGGGCCCAGTAGAGGTCGGTGTTGTCGTCAAACAGCACATAGACGAAGGAGTCGCCGAAGAAGGAGTAGCCGCGCACCGTGGTGGCCCCCGGCACCGCCAGCATGGCGGTGGTGAGCGGGTAGGTGACCTGATCTTCCACCACCTGGGGCGCCTGGCCCGGATAGGAGGTCTTGATGATCACCTGCACATCGGAGAGATCCGGCAGGGCATCCACCGGGGTTTGCTTGACCGACCAGAGCCCCCAGGCGGTAAGCATGAGGGTCAATAGCAGCACCAGAAAGCGGTTGCCCACCGACCAGCGAATAATCGAGGGGATCATGGTTGGGCTCCCATATTGTGCTGGCTATGGTCCATGCCTTCCATCTCATCCGCTGAGGGTTTGGCTGAGTCGCCGATAGCGGGCGCTTGCTCCTGATGGATGGTAGTGATGCGGTACTCATCCCCCTCCTGCATCACTTGCAGGTGCAGGGTCTGCCCCTCGACCAGCTTGCTGATGTCGACCCCGTCGGCGACGGTGAACTCCATCTCCATGGCGGGCCACTGCCACTCGGGGATGGGCTGGTGGGAGACCATCAGGGTACGGTTGGCCAGATCGATGCTTTCAACCTCGCCCTGGGTCCACACCTGAGCGGGGCGCACCGCCGTCATGCGCTGGAAGTCCGAATCGATGGCTGACTCGGAGTCGAGCAGGAACTGGGCAGAGCTGACGATGTTATCCCCAGCCTCTACCCCCGCCTTGATGGCGACCTTGTCGCCAAACTGGGGGCCGAGGGTGACGGCCACCGACTTGAAGTTGCCATCCCCCAGTGCCAGCACCAGCCGATCCTGACTGCCAGTGCGGATCACCGCTTCGCTCGGTACCACCAGCTGGGGTTCCCCCTGCCCGGTGCGAATGCTCACCTTGGCAAACATATTGGGTTTCAAAAACTCGTCCGGGTTGTCAAAGCGCAGTCGCACCTTGAGGGTGCGGGTAGCTGCGTCCAGTGTCGGGTAGAGGTAATCCACCTTACCTTGCCAACTGCGACCGGGGGCATAGTCGAGAGTCATGGTGACCGGATCCCCCACTTTCAGCTGGGCGGCTTGACGCTCGAACACCTCGGCACTGACCCACACCTGCTTGAGGGTACTGATGTTAAAGAGCGCCGCAGCGGGCTCCACATACTGGCCCTCGCGCACCTTGAGCTCGGAGACATAACCGCTGCTGGGGGCGTAAATGCTGATGGTTTCGCGCACCTGACGGGTGCGCTTGAGGGCTGAGATTTGATCTGCCGGTACCTGCAGGGACTTGAGCTTGCCCTCGGCGGCGCGCAGCAGCAGGGGGTTGGCCGTGTTGAGGGCCAGCAGGTACTCGTGCTGGGCGTTGACCAGATCAGGGGCGTAGATCTCGTAGAGCAGGGAGCCTTTGGCCACCTTCTGTCCCTCGCTCTTGATGGCGAGGGTGCGGATCCAGCCCGCCATGCGGGCGTTGACCGCCTCCAGCCGATCTTCGTCATAACCGACGTAGCCCACCGTCTCGATCTGCTGGTGGATAGGCAGCTTCTCCACCTTGGCAAGTCGCACCCCCAGGTTCTGCTGGATCTCGGGGCTGATGGTGACTGTGCCCGGTGAGCCGTTTTTTTGTTCCTCATAGACGGGGATAAAGTCCATCCCCATGTTGTCTTTGGCAGGGGCATCGCGCTTGTCGCGGGGATCCATGGGGTTGACCCAGTAAAGGGGCATCTTCTCTTTGGCGCTTGCGCCATCGGAGGTCTGTTTGGCGGCCCAGTAGCCGCCACCGGCGCCAAGGGCGAGCAGCAGGGCCGACATCAGGATGGTCTTGTTCATGACTGGCCTCCGGCGCGGGTCTGCATGCAGAAAGTGCAGGAGGATAAGGCGCCCGCGAAGGCAGCAACCTTGGACGGTGAAAAGTGGGCTGGTGACATAATACGTCTTCTCTTGTGCAGGCCGCCGGTCGGGAGATGGACAAGGCATCACCCAAGGGATTGGCGGCAAACGGGGCGCAGCTGTATCAGCGCGCACGGCTCCCTGTGAGCGGACCGGTTTGGCCGGGGCACAGGGTCAGGCAAGGCGGCAGAGAACGGGCAAGTTAAAGCTTGCCTGTGCCGCAAGAGAAGGACTTTCTAGTGGCGTAACACCGACAGCATCAGATGTCGGCGCGGCCAGGAGGGAGGGTGAGTACCGCGGGAGCGCAGGAAGGGATCCCGCAACCAGTTATCAAGCAGTGACGCTGCGACGTTGTTGCCAAGTAGCAAGGGAAAGAGCAGCAGAGCGACCAGTACCCCAAGCAGAGTCATCGCGCCGAAGGAGGGGGCATTGATGCCTGTCTGCATCTGGCACTCATCGCCCATGGCTGACCCCTCGTCTCCCTGATGGCAGGAGAGGGGCATGACATCGCCCGGGTGATCCATAACGGGCATTGCATGAGAGATATCGCCATCCGCCATCGCCATGGATGAATCGAACATCACCATCGATTGGGCGCTGCTTGGGGTCGGCTCGGAGGAGAGGGGAGAACCATGCCAGCTGATGCAGAGGGTCAGATTGCAGACGAGCAGCAGCGCCAGCAATAGCCGGGCCAGAGCAACATAGGGCAATCTTGCAGCAAGCTGGGTGAGTGACAATCCGGGCATCCTTAGGGAGCAGATGGCGGGACTGTAAACCTTGCCACGAGGTGAAGGTCAATGGCGCCGGTGATGTGATAGAGGTGCTGTGTTGGGGGGAGGATATTTAAGCAATGCTTAACCATTGCGTATGCCCAACCCTAATGAAGCATGCCCCTCATCCCGTTAGGATGCCCCTGTCAGTTACCACGATGGCGTGATGGTTCACTCTTTTGCTCCGGCATAAATGACTGCGGCAGGAGTACTTGCCGACCTTATCCATCCCGTGACGCCATGAGCGAGCAGTATAAAGCCGCAGGTCTCCCGGATGCTGACAATCAAAGAGTCAAACCGTGTTTTTGAGCAGCACACCTTGCCGGGTGCTCACCATGTTCACTATTCAGGAGTATTGAAATGCAGCCACGACTGCTGTCGCTGATGCTTGCCGCTTTGCTGAGTCCATCAGCCATGGCTGGCGGCCTTGCCCTCTACGAGACCAGCACTGCCAACAGTGCGCTGGCCAACGCAGGGTCTGCCGCCCGTGCCCAAGGGGCAGATACTATCGCAAGCAACCCGGCCGGTATGACCAAACTGGAAGGTACCCAGTTGCAGGTCAATGGCGGTGTGGTATACGGCGACCTTGAGCTGGATCTGGACAACGGCGGTAACAACGGTGGAAATGCCCTGCAGACCGCGCCGCTCGGCAGTCTCTATCTGACTCATGCCATCGACGATCAATGGGTCGCAGGTCTCGGTGTCTTTGGCAGTCACGGTCTGGGTATCGATTATGGCGATGGCTGGGATGGTCGTGGTTATACCCAGTCGGCCAAGCTGACCGGCATCGCCTTTGCTCCGAGTCTGGCGTACCGCATTGACTCAAATTGGTCGGTGGGAGCCAGCCTGATCGCCATGAATGGTTCGCTGGAAGCCTCTGTGGATCTGACGTCCGGGATGGGGGAAGGGCGGGAATTCTCCAATAGCGACTGGGCGTATGGCGCCTCCTTCGGGGTACTTTACGAGCTCGCTCAGCACTCCCGTATCGGCCTGAGCTACTTCTCCGAACTGAAGTGGGAGCTGGAAGATCAGCTCTTCCCACGTGCTGATGTGGCAGGTCTAGGGGTCGAGATCATGATTCCGCAGACCATTACGCTAAGTGGCTATCACCAGCTCAACGACCAGTGGGCCTTGCTGGCCAGTGCCAACTGGCAGCAGTGGTCCCGTTTTGGCGATATCGGTGTGGCATCTGCCATGGGCAGCCAAACCATTGATATGAATTACAAGGATACATGGCATGCCAGCCTGGGGGCACAGGTTGATGTCACCCCTGCACTGCGTTTGAGCAGCGGAATAGGCTATGACAGTAGTGCAGTGAGTGATGAGTACCGTACTGTGATGCTTCCGGTGGGTTCTGGTTGGCGCTGGGGTCTGGGGGCCAGTTATCAGTTGAGCCCAGCCACCAAGGTGGAAGCCAGCTATACCCTGGCCTGGCTGGGTGATATGCCGGTGGATCAGGACGGGATCGGTCGCCCGCACTTGTCCGGTAGCTACAACAACAGCTACCTGAACTTCTTCAACATCGGTGTGCAACACCAGTTCTGAGTTGTGAGCCTTGCAAGCCTTCACTGGTTGGGGGCTTCTCCATCCTAGCCGTCGCGCCGATCCGGCGCGTTATTAGCTGGGTGGATCGTGAGGTCCACTTGTTTGCTCATCCGTTACTCAAGGAACAACATCAAATGTCATCACAATCAACCTCTGCGTTAGCGCGGTGGCTTTGGCGCCTGACGTTTATATTGGTCACGGTCGCTCTGGTTGTCTTCTTCTCGAAAGGTGCCCACATCGATCCAATTGAGGCGACCAGGTTCAACCATGCTTTGCCAGCCATCATGGTACTGCTTGATTCCGAGATCTTTATGGGGGTGATTACTGTGATCACTCTCTATGTGGTCCTCTATCTGGTCTATCTGCTGTGGCAACTGCATGAGATCGCTGTGCATCGTGCCAAGGTGTCTGAGTCGGTGCATATCACCCTGGTGTTTGCGCTCTCCTTGTGCGGACTGTTTATCGACAAGACCTGGTGGGTGCTTGCCGTCATCATCGCCTTTGCCCGTTGGGATGTGCTGAGCGAGCGGATGAGCCTTATTATCGGCCATGGTATTCGACGTGGCCGTCATGAGGGGGAGGCATCATGAAAGAGATCCTGCTGCCCTATATCCTGATCGTCTGGTTGCTGGTCAAGCTGAACATATTGCCTTGGAACCTAAAAACGGGTTTTTGGAGTACCGCAATTGGCGCGTTATTGGCGCTTGGTTTGTTGACTACCTCTCGCCATTTGGCTCCGGTTGATTTTACCGATTCGGCGACGGTCAAGGCACCTCATGCGGTGTTGGGACCCTTACTAGGCATCAACCAGTTTCATCAGATAGATCAGATTTATGTTGCGCATAATCAGCGCGTTGCGCGTGGTCAGCCCATTTATAGTCTTGCGGACTGGGAGAGTAACGGTAAGTCTCAGGCGTTGAGCTATCAGATTGACGCCCAGCATGCCCAGGTGGCGTCAGAGGTAAGCCAGCAGCGAGCGATCCAGTCACGACTGAACCTCAATCACAAGGAATTGGCTCGGCTGACCCAGTTGGGTAACTTTGCCAGTATTCAGAGCCGTGACCAGCTGCAGACCCAAATTGATGGCGATCTGGCGCAACTGAGTGCCAGTGAAGCGAAGGTTCAGGCGATTGAAGCTCAGGTGTTGAATCTGGAGACAGAGCTGGCCTTGCAGGAGCGACGGAATGAAGAGAAGGTGATCAGGGCTCCGTTTGATGGTCAGGTCTCGATAGTCAATATTGTCAGCGGTTCCCGTACCGGCAACATGCACCTATACGACACTTCTCGCAAGTTTCTGGAGTTTCGCATTCCGGATCAGAGTTTTCGCAACATAGCACCAGGCCAGTTTGCCGAGTTTTATGTAGATGCCTATCCCGGGCGCATCTTTCGGGCACGGGTGCACTCAGTACTTACTGGTACGGGGGAGGCCCAGATGAGTGTTGCGCAGGGGGATCAGGATGTACGGCAGCATGTGGGCAACAACATGTCGAGCCATGGCCGGACAGTGGTACTCGACATGCTGGTGCCGGACGGTGTGGACCTGCCAATTGGGGCAACCGGCTCAGCCTGGATTTCGGCACATAAACCCCATCCGCTGCTTGGCTTTATCGACATCATCGGTGCGGCTACCGTGCGTCTCAAGGCGATGAAGGCCTATCTGTTTGCGATGTAACGGACTGACATAAAAAAGCCCCTCCGTGAGGGAGGGGCTTGGTGAGCGAGACTGCAGTGGTCAGGCCCGTTTCTCCGAGCGGCGCATGATGAGCCGGAAGAAGAGCGGGATAAAGAAGATGGCGATAAAGGTGGCCGCCAGCATGCCGCCGATGACCGGCCAGCCGAGGGCGTGACGGCTTGCCGCGCCGGCCCCGCTGGAGGTGACCAGCGGCACACAGCCGAGGATGAAGGCGAGCGAGGTCATCACGATAGGACGGAAACGCAGGCGCGCCGCCTCCAGTGCCGACTCGATGAGGCTCATCCCCTCTTCGTGCTTCATCACCGCGAACTCCACGATCAGGATGGCGTTCTTGGCGGCAAGGCCGACCAGGGTCACCAGCCCGATCTGGAAGTAGACGTTGTTGGTCAGCCCTACCAGCCAGGTGGCGATCAGGGCACCGAACAGGGCGAACGGTACGGCGGTGATCACCGCAAACGGCAGGCTCCAGCGTTCATACTGGGCGGCCAGAATGAGGAAGATCATCACGATACCGAAACCAAAGGCCATGCCTGCGCTGCCTGCGGCCGCTTTCTCCTGATAGGCGGAGCCGGTCCACTCCAGCTTGGCGTCGTTGCCAAGAGCCTCATTGGCGACCTCTTCCAGCGCGGCGATGGCTTGACCCGAGCTGTAGCCGGGGGCGGGCTGGGCCATGATCTTGGCGGCCTGGAAGATGTTGAAGCGTTCGACCAGTTCGGGGCCGGTGGCATCACGCACCGTCACCAGACTGCTGAGCGGGATCATCTCCCCCTTGTCGGAGCGGACATAGACGTTGCGGATGTCGCTCTTCTTGGCGCGGTAGTCGGCCTCGGACTGCAACTGCACCCGGTAGGTACGGCCGAACTGGTTGAAGTCGTTGACATAGACCTGGCCGAAGGTGGCCTGCATGGTGTCGAACACCGCGTTGATCGGCAGCCCAAGTGCCTTGGCTTTTTCGCGGTCCAGATCCAGATAGACCTGTGGCACGTTGGCGCGGTAGGTGCTGGTGACGCTGGCAAACTCCGGGCGCGCCTTGGCCGCTTCGAGGAAGCGCTGCACTTCGCCTGAGAAGGCCTGGGCGTTGCCGGTGCCACGGTTCTGCAGATAGGCCTCAAGGCCACCTGTGGTGGACATCCCCTGAATGGGAGGCGGGTTGAAGGAGGCGACAAAGCCATCCGCCAGCCCCATCAGGCTCAAGCCCTGGAAGGTCTTGGCCAGCGAGAAGGAGTCCTGTCCGGCCCCCTGACGCTCACTCCAGTCCTTCAGGGTAATGAAGGTCATGCCGCTGTTGCTGATGATGGCATTGGAGAGAATGTCAAAGCCCGAGAAGGTAATCACATCCTTCACATGGGGGTTGGCCATGGCGATCTTGTCGAACTGATCCGCCACCGCCTGGGTCCGGCTCATCGCGGCCGCATCCGGCAGCATGACGGCGGAGATGAGGTAGCCCTGATCTTCGTTCGGTACCAGTTCGCCCGGCACTTTCAGGAAGAGGCCGTAGATGGAGAGGATCAGCACGGCGATAATGGCAAAGGCGACCCCCACCCGACGGTTCAGGAAGGCCACACCCCGCACATAGCCGCGGGTCAGCTGGTCAAATTTTTCGTTGAACCAGACGAAGAAGCGGGCCGGTTTGTGGTGTCCCTCTTTTAGCAACACGGCACAGAGGGCCGGAGAGAGAGTCAGTGCCACCAGACCGGAGATGGCGACCGAGACCGCGACCGTGATGGCGAACTGTTTGTACATCACCCCCGTCATGCCACCCATAAAGGCGACCGGCAGGAACACGGCGCAGAGTACCAGCACGATGGCGACCACCGGACCGGAGACCTCCTGCATGGCGAGGATGGCGGCCTCTTTGGCGGAGCACTTCTTCTCGCTCATGATCCGCTCGACGTTTTCGAGCACCACGATGGCGTCATCCACCACGATACCGATGGCGAGCACCATGCCGAACAGGGTCAGCAGGTTGATAGAGAAGCCCAGCACCAGCATGCCGGCGAAGGTCCCGATGAGCGACACCGGCACCGCGATACAGGGGATCAGGGTGGCGCGGAAGTTCTGCAGGAACAGATAGACCACCACGAATACCAGCACGATCGCCTCGAACAGGGTGTGTACCACCTCTTCGATGGAGATCTTCACGAACTCGGTGGTGTCATAGGGGATCTGGTACTCGATATCCTGCGGGAAGCGCTCCTTGAGTCGCTCCATGGTGGCGTGTACCGCATCGGCGACCGCGACGGCGTTGGCGCCCGGCTGCAGATAGGTGGCGATACCGATGGCCGGTTTGCCGTTGGCGCGGGCGACCAGATCATAATCCTTGCCCCCCAGCTCGACCCGGGCGACATCGCGCACCCGGATCTTGGAACCATCGGGCATGGAGCGGACGATGATGTTCTGGAACTCCTTCACATCCTCAAGGCGCCCTTTGGTCTGCACCGTATAGGTGAAGTCGATGGGGGCCGTGGTGGGCTGGGCTCCGATCTTGCCCGCCGCGAACTGGGTGTTCTGCTCGCGAATGGCGCCGATCACGTCGCTCGGGGTGAGCTCGAGCTGGGCCAGTCGATCCGGCCGCAACCAGATACGCATGGCGTAGTCAGTACCGCCAAACAAGGTGGTATCACCGATGCCGGGAATCCGCTTGAGCTCGTCGATGATGTTGAGCAGGGCGTAGTTCGACAGATAGGTGGTATCAAACGAGCCGTTCGGTGACTGGAGGGTAACCACCTGCAGGATGGAGGTCGATTTCTTCTTGACCGTCACCCCCTGCTTTTTCACCTCTTCCGGCAGCTGGGCCATGGCGGCCGAGACCCGGTTGTTGACGTTGATGGTGGCCTGATCCGGATCGGTGCCGATCTCGAAGTAGACGTTGAGGTTCATCTGGCCGTTGGAGGCCGACCCCGACTGCATGTAGATCATCCGCTCGACGCCGTTGATCTGCTGCTCCAGCGGCGCAGCCACGGTCTGGGAGATCACCTCCGGGGTTGCGCCCGGATAAAACGCCGTGACCGAGACCACCGGCGGGGTGATCTGGGGATATTGCTCGATGGGGAGCGCCCGCATCGCCGCCAAACCGCCCAGCACGATAATGATCGAAATCACGCTGGCGAAGATGGGGCGTTCTATGAAGAACTTGGAAAACATACGGGCTCCTTACTTGGCCGCAGACTGGCTGACCACCTTGCCGGTGATCGCCTTCATCTCGTCGGCAGAGACAGGTTTTACCACGGCGCCGGGGCGAGCCTTCATCAAGCCTTCGACGATATAGCGCTCACCAGCCTGCAGGCCGCTCTCGATCAGCACGCCGGAGTCGACTGCCGCGCCCAGGGTCACCGGACGGGGCACCACCTTGTTGTCGGCATCGACCACCATCACCATGCGGTCAGCCTGGGACTGGACGATGGCGCGCGGCGGCACCACGATGGCGTTTTTGCGGGTGCCCAGATCGATGGTCATGCGGACAAACTGGCCCGGCAGCAGTACGCCGTCCTTGTTGTCGAAGATGGCCCGGGCACGGATGGTGCCGGTCTGCGGATCGACCCGGTTATCGGAGAAGTTGAGCTTGCCCGCCTCCGGGTAGAGGGAGCCATCGGCCAGACGAATATGGGTACGCCAGGTGGTGGCATCCTTCGCCTCAATCACCCCTTTCTTTACCGAGTTTTCGAAGTTGAGGCGATCCTGCTCCGAGTAGGAGAAGTTGACGTAGAGCGGATCAAACTGGGTGATGGTAGTGAGCAGGCCGTTGTCGCCGCTGGTGGAGATAAGGCTCCCCTCGGATTGGGAGCTCTTGCTCGCCATGCCGTTGATGGGGGCGGTCACCTGGGTGTAGCTGAGGTTGAGCTCTGCCTCTTTCACCTTGGCCTGAGCGGCCTGATGGCTGGCGATGGCCGCTTCGTAGTTGGCGATGGTGTCGTCATAGTCCTTGCGACTCACCACCTGACGCTTGAAGAGGGGAATGATGCGATCCCGATCGGCACGGGCCTTGTTGAGACGGGCCTGCTCCTGAGCCAAGGTCCCTTTGGCCTGCTCCAGCGCCACCTTGTAGGGCTCAGGGTCAATCAAAAACAGCTCCTGACCGGCGGTAACCGGCTGGCCTTCCACATAAGTGCGCTTGAGCAGGATGCCACTGACTCGGGAGCGCACATCGATCTCGCGAAAACCGGCGGTCTCTCCCACCATCTCGGTGGTGAGCGGCACATCGGTCAGTTTGACCTCGGCGACCACCACAGGGACGGCGGGCATGGTCTGGGCCGTCTGGGTCGTCTCGCCGCCACAGGCACTCAGACCGCTGAGCAGCGCCAGGGTCAGCAAGCTGCGTTTGTAAACCTCTCTTCCGGCATTGGGCACCTTCATCATCACACTCCTGTTGGATCGATTTCGGCTGCTGCGTTCAGCATGTTTCTCCATACACATCATTAACTTCATGATTAAAAAAACAACTTCTTTATGATTGGAATGGGAGATGATAGGGCGGCAACCTTGAACACAACCTTCTCAAAGTGGCAATTAGGGTTGCCGATTGACGAAAAAAGTCTGACTTTTCCGATATGGGCGGGGTCTTCGGGGATGTTCATCCCGGGCCAGGGCTCTTCGCAACCGTATCACGCCAGCCACTCCTTGTTGCAAAAAATAAGGTGCCATAAGGCACCTTGTCTGGATGGTTTTTTTACGCCCTTTTATCGCAGGCAACCGCGAGCCGCTTCACAGTTTACGAATTCGTCGCGGCTCATCGGTTAATCTTGCGCCGCATCAGGCGAAGCAGGCCCAGATGGGGGCGTGGTCGGAGGGTTTCTCGATGCCGCGCAGCTCGTAGTCGATACCGGTCTCGGTCACGCTGTCCTTGAGGGCGTCGGAGGCCATGATGAGGTCGATGCGCAGGCCGCGGTTCTCGTCAAAGCCCTTGGAGCGGTAGTCAAACCAGGAGAATCGCTCGCACTCGGTGGGGTTGGCGGCGCGGAAGGTGTCGGTCAGGCCAAACCCTTTCAGTCGCTCCATCCATTCGCGCTCGATAGGCAGGAAGGAGCATTTGCCATCCCGCAGCCAGCGTTTGCGGTTTGCCTCGCCGATGCCGATGTCGAGATCGGTGGGGGAGATATTCATATCCCCGATCAGCACCAGCTGGTCGTCCGGGGTGTGGTTGGTCTCGAGGTAGTGCTGCAGATCCTCGTAGAACTTCTGCTTGGCCGGGAACTTGGTCTCGTGATCCTGACTTTCACCCTGCGGGAAGTAGCCGTTCATCACCTTGATGAGAGAGCCGTCTTCACGTTCGAAGGTGGCCATGATCATCCGGCGCTGCGCCTCTTCGTCATCGGTGGGGAAGCCTTTCTCCACCTTGACCGGCTTCTGCTTGCTCATGATGGCGACCCCGTAGTGGGCCTTCTGGCCGTGAAACTCCACGTGATAGCCCATGGCCTCGACATCGGCCAGCGGGAAGGCTTCATCGTGCACCTTGATCTCCTGCAGGCCGATCACATCGGGCTGGTGCTTGTCGATGATGGCTTGCAACTGGTGCAGACGGGCGCGCAGGCCGTTGATATTGAAAGAGATGATCTTCATGTCCGGGATGCTCATGTCATTTTTATAAGTGGCTATTGGACTAGGAATCGGCGGTGGATGCAAGTTCGGGGGCTGTGACTGGTGCAGCGGCTTGGTAACCTGTTCACGATCCGTCGCGAGAGGTTGTCAGCAAGGTGAAGCGCAGCGCAGGAACCGGATTGTATATGTATACATGAGGATTCCGAGCAGCACATGAGCCTTGATCACAGCCTCGCAGTAGGATCGTGGACAGGTTTTCAGCGGGTCATCTTTTTGACGAAAACCACCACAAACAGCGCCAGCGTAAAGCTGCCGGTGAAGGCCTCGAAGGCGGCGAAGATCCTGGAGAGGCCGACCGGAGTGAAGTCGCCGTACCCCAACGTGGTGAAGGTGACCACGCTGTAGTAGAGGCATTCGAGCAGGAAGATGGCATTTTGCTCGAGCGGGGCACCGGGCTGGTAGATGAGGTGCTCGCCCTGAAAATGCAGTCCGCAGAAGAAGTAAAAAATGCTGCAGATAAAGATGAGCAGCAACGAGAAGAGCACCACCCGCATCGGGGCCTCGCCATAGCCGCAGAAGAGATCGACCACCCAGGAGGTGAAGCGCTGGGTCGACCAGAACGGCAGTTGCAGGCGGCGCATGGTGAGCTCCTGTTGGATATAGTTGCCGGACATGGTGAAGATCCCCTGCGCCTCGGAGGCTTTGCGCAGATCCCGGTAGGTCTCTTCCGCCTCCTTGAACCAGATGCGTGCCTGTTTGGGATCCCGTTCGCGGCGCCCCTTGCGATCTTGCATCACCCGTTTGCCGGTCTGCATGTTGTCGAGCCGGGTGTTGTGCCAGCGGATGCCGAGCAGGTTGACGTCATCGAGGGTGGCGCACTGGAGGTTGGCATCACTGAGATCGGCTTTCATCAGGCTGCCGCCCTTCATGCGCAGGCCGTAGAGGTGACCACCGCGCAGGTTGGCGCGATAGAGGTTGCACTGCTCCAGCAAAAATCCCTGATCGGACTCCTTGTTGACCAGATTGAGGCCCGCCAGATTGGCCCGTGACAGCTGCAGGCCGTGGCAGAGTCCGCCTGCGCGAACGTACTGTTCAAGCGCCTCGGCGCTGCGGGCTTCCTGATGGGTATGGTGGGGATCATGCCAGTGGCAGAGATCGTGCTCGCCAGCCTCTTCACTGCAGTGGCGGCCATCGGCCACCAGATAACGACACATCGCCATCTTCGTTTCCCTCGCATTGCCGAACTGGTTTCAGCATAGGCGGGGAAAGGGGGGCGCGGCGGCGTCTTAGCTGAACTGGTTGAACTCCTGACGCAGCTTGCGAAAACGCTCCTGCTGGGCCGGGTTGAGGGGGATGCCGTCGAGCACGTCCAGGGTGTCTTTGCACTCGGCACCAAATTCCGGACTCTTGCGGTTTTTCTGCATCAGTTGCAGCAGCACCTGGATCTTGTTGAGAGCCGCACCGGTATTGGCGGGGGCGCGGCGCAGGGCCTCGCGAAAATGGCCGAGGGCCTGCTCCAGCTCGCCGCTCTGATAGGCCTTGATCCCCAGATCGTTGAGCTGCTGGTAGCGCTGACGCCGCTCCAGCACCGTCTTGTCATCGCGGGTTGCCTGAATGCAGGTGGTGAGCAGCCGATCTTCGTCCTCCGCCAGCAGCCCTTGCAGGCTTTCGGCATATTCAAACTCGCCGAGCTGGTAGAGGGCAAGGATGGTCTCGCCAAGCAGGGCGGGGGGCATGGTGGCCGGTTCATCGAGCCAGTTCTGATTGGCGCGATAGAGCATCTTCTTGCCCTTGAGCAGCTCGCCCAGCGCAATCTGCACCCGGGCCTGACAGATCTGCTCGAACACCGGGTAGTTGAACTCCGACATCATCAACGAGTCGCGGATGCGCGACAGGGCGGAATTGACCTGCTTTTGCAGGTTGGCGATGTGGTAGCTGTCGTTGCTGTTGAGGGCGTAGAGGGTCAGGGTCTGGATATAGGCCCCCAGATAATGGGGCGTGCGGTGAATGGAGTTGCGCGACAGGTCGATCAGCGACATCAGTACATCCTTGGCCTGGGCGTAGTCGTGGCGCTGCAGGCACACCTCCGCCAGCCGGCGGGAGAGTTGCACAGACTGGGGGGAGATGTCCACCGCCCGTCTGAGCTCCTGCTGCGCCTGCTCGTCATTGCCAAGGGCCAGCAGGGATTCCGCCAGCCAGAGGTGAGCCTCCACCATCAACGGGGTATTTTTGAGGGTCGCCTGCAGATGGCTGACCGCCTCTTCGTGGAGCCCCAGGGTGTTGCACGCCTTGCCCAGCGTCAGGCGGGCCCAGCTGTTCTCCTGCCCGGCCAGCAGCTGGCGCATCAGGGAGCGCGCCTCCTGAGCCTGACCCAGTTTGAGGTGGGTATCGGCCTGCAGGCAGCGGCAGTAGTTGGCAAAACGGGGCACCGCATCGGCCCGCTCGGCACAGGCGGTAATGAGGGCTGCCAGATTGTCATCGGCCAGCGCGGTAAAGACGCTGGCCAGGGCGTTGCGCCGGGCGAGGGCACGTTTCAAGCGAAACGAGAACTGCTCCTGAGAGAAGGGCTTCATCAGGTATTCGTCGGGCTCGGCTTCCAGCGCGCTCAGTACCATGGCGCGGGAGCTGTCGCCACTCACCATGATCACCACGCTTTGGGGCGGGATCAGGTCTTTGTCGCGCAGGCTTTCGAGCAGTTGGCGGCCATTCTCGCCAACCCCGAGATCGTAATCGATGAGATAGATGTCGAAACTGCCCTTCTGGCAGCGGCGCCGCGCATCCTCGGCGGTATTGGAGTAGGTAATGTTGCTTATACCCAGATTGAGCAGCATCGCCTTCATCATCACCTGAAACGAGCGCTGCTCATTGACCATCAGAATGCGTTGTGGCTTGGCTGGGCTCTTTTTTTCTGACTCTTGTTCAGGTGTCTGCATCTGTCTGGGTCGAGGCGCTACGGGCTGATGGGAGAAAGTGTGCCACCAAAGCGCCCGAAGAGGCAATTGGCCAAGTTGTCGATTGCGAACCATCTCCGTTTGTCCGCCTTTTGCCCGCGATGAGTGAAAGAAAAAGGCCCTGTTGCCAGGGCCTTGAACTCACCGTTTTTTCTCTGCCAGATAGGGAGCAAATTGCGGCGTGTACTCGGCCTTGAACCCCTGTTCGGTCTTGATGATGAGATAGACCGCCAGCTGGTGCTGTTTGGCAAATGCCATCCCCGCTTCAGGCCCCATCACCATCAGCGCGGTATCGAGGGCATCGGCCTCCAGTGCGGTCGGGGTGATGACGCTGGCGGAGACCAGCTTGTGGGTGACCGGCTGGCCGGTGGCGGGGTCGATGATATGGGAGTAACGCTGGCCATCCAGCTCGTAGTAGTTGCGATAGCTGCCTGCGGTGCTGAGCGCCATGCCGTTGGGGATGACGATATCGGAAAACGCTCCCGGCTGATCGGAGGGTTCGACGATGGCTACTTTCCATGGCGAGCCCTTGCTGTTGTTGCCCTTGCTGCGCACCGCTCCGGCCACTTCGATCAGGTAGTTGTGTACCCCCTTGCCTTCGAGCAGGGCGGCGATTTCATCCGATGCCGCCCCTTCGCCGAGGGTGGAGAGGTCGAGATAGAGATCCGGGATCGTTTTTTCGAGCAGGAAGTGATCCCCCTGCGGGGTCATGCTCAGCTTGTCGATGCCCACCTTGTGGCGGGCGGCGGCGATGGCTGCCTCATCGGGCCGCTTGACCGGCCGTTTGTCCGGGCCAAAGCCCCACAGATTGACCAGAGGCCCCACGGTCACATCCAGCTTGCCGTCGGTCAGCTTACCGGCATCAATCCCCTGCTGGACTATGATGGCCATGGCGGGCGGGATGGCAAACGGGGTATTGGCGGGCCCCTGATTGAAACGGGAGATGAGCGAGCCCGGATCGTAGGTGGAGATCTCCTTGTTCATCCGGGCCAGCAGGCTCTCTACGTCGCTTTTGAGGGCGGGCTCTCCACCGGGGTAGCTATCGCTCAGGGTCACTACATAGTAGGTGCCCATGGTCTTGCCCTGAATACGGGTCTGGGCAGGCGGGGTGGGCTGGCAGCCGGCCAGCGCCAGCAGCAGGGTCAGCAGCAGGCCGCGCATGGCCGCCACGGGGGTTATCGCAATCATCCGGCGCTCTCATCTGGAGAAGGTTCATATCGGGGCGCTAGCTTAGCCAAGGGGCGCCCACCGGGCGAGCCCTGATAGGGGTAATCGGAGGGAAAAGGGCAGAAAAAATTAAACAGTTTTGAACCTGTGGCGGGAGCGGGTCGTATCGTCCATCCGTGAGGGAGAGAGTGGCGAGTAGAGCACCGTCTGGTGACCTGGCCCGCAGCTTTAGCCAAAAGCCATAGCCGATTGAAGACAATTGAGTAAAATGAAGGTCGATTTAGACGGCATCTTTGCGAAGCGTTCACCGCATCCGCCAAGTCGTTGCCATCCATTGCCAATCAAAGGAGAAGATGATGAAAAAGGCGATTACCCTGCTGTTTCTGAGTACCCTGGCTGCCCCCGTGCTGGCGGATGAGTGTGCACTGGTCATTGAAGGCAATGATGCCATGCAGTACAACCTCAAAGAGATGAGCGTGCCGGCCACCTGCAAGGAGGTGACGGTCACCCTGAACCACACCGGCAAGCTGCCTGTGACCGCCATGGGTCACAACTGGGTGCTGGCCAGCACCGCCGACTATCAGACCGTGGCAACTGCCGGGATGAGCGCCGGGGCCGAGAACGGCTATCTGCCCAAGGATGATCCCCGTGTACTGGCTCACACCAAGCTGATCGGCGGCGGCGAGAGCAGCAGCGTCACTTTCAAGACCGACGGTCTGGCGGGCAAGGATCTCACCTTCTTCTGCTCCTTCCCCGGCCACTTCGCCATGATGAAGGGCTCCTTCAAGGTCAACTAAGGTGCTGACCGGCACGAGCCGGTTGCCTCAATAGCAAAAGCCGGGATTTCCCGGCTTTTTCATCTCTGCTGTTTGTGTGTGGCGTGGCATGACTGCACACCGCCGACTTTTGCGCTATTTAGTCTGCAGGGTAAAGAAGGCGATGGCGGTCTTCTTCTGGCATTCGAAGTGAATGCTCTCTTCCCCTGTCACCACCAGCGTCTCGTTGATGGCCACCTCTTTGTCCTGCACGGTCAGCTGGCCACTCAGCAGGTGACAGAGGTAGGTCTTCTCTGGCTCGAGGGTAAGGGTCAGCGGGAAGGGGAGGTTCAGCACTCGCACGTTGGCGCTGATGCGATCCGGATGGTAGATAAGCCCCAGATCGGTCACCTCTTTTTTCAGCAACTCGCAGTGGGTCTCCTCATCGCCGCTAAAGTGCGCCGCCTCGAAGGTGGCGTAGGGGTGACCGTTGAGCACAAAGCCTGCCCCGCTCACCGGCAGCAAAATGCGCTGATAGCCGGGAAAGGGGGAGAAGGGGCCCGCGCTCTTGATGGGGGCCGAGCTCAGTCGATAGTCAAAGTCGAGTTTGGCAAGGCTGCTCCCCTTGGGGGAGACGAGGATCTGGCTGGTAGTGCCCTGCTGGTTTTTCCAGGGCATCTTCTGGTGGTCAGACTCTTTAATCAGGGTGATCACGTGCACTTCCTCACGATAAAAAAACGCAGGGAGCCGGGGACATCAGCCCCGGCTCCCTGATAGAGATTGGCGATGGTAAAGGCGATCAGCCCTGACCATCCAGCGCAGCCAGCCGCGCTTCCATGGCGGCGAGACGGCTCTTGAGCTCGTTTACCTCCTGCTCCAGCTCGCTCAGACGGTCGGCGGCAGGGGAGGCATAGGCCGCGGCGGGGGCAGCATCCATCATCGCCTGAATATCCACTTCGCCGCTAAACAGGTGGGCGTAGCGGGATTCGCGCTTGCCCGGCTCGCGCGGCAGCTTGACCACGTAGGGGCCACGCTCGATGAGTTGGGTCAGTACCGCATCCACCTCGGTGACATCATCGAAGCTGCAGAGGCGGTTGGTGCGCGAGCGCAGCTCCCCCGGGGTTTGCGGGCCGCGCAGCAGCAGTTCGCAGACGATGCCGAGCTCCTGGGCACTGAATTTCAGCTCGCCAAATTCGGTGTTGCAGAATCTGTGCTGATAGCGGGGCACCCGGGCGTTGAAGCCTGCAGTGTTGACCACCAGCCGCTTGCGGATCAGCTCGTCCACCACGGCGCGGATATCGAGCTCGGAGAGATCCAGCACCGGCTCGCGGTTGCTCTTCTGGTTGCAGGCGTTGACCAGTGCATTAAGGGAGAGGGGATATTGATCCGGGGTGCAGATCTCTTTTTCAATCAGACAGCCGATGACGCGGGCTTCCAGCGGGCCAAGTACTAACTCCATTTCCTACTCCCTTCCAAATCGAGACATCAAGAGCCCCTATCTTAGTCATGGTCCGCGCCGCGTCTAGCGTTGCGCGCCATTTTTGCGAGCTGATCAGGGCGTTGGCGAAAGGCTCGCCAACGCCACAGACCTCCGCTTTTTATCTCTGCCCCTGATAGAAGCGCGCCTTATTGGCATACATGGCGTCGTCAGCCACCCGGCTCAGCTCCGCCAGCGGGGTCTGGTCGCTGCTGCTCCAGCCGATGGCAAAACGCAGCGGGAAGCTGTGCTCCCCATGCTGCACGATGGCGTGCTGCTGGCTTGCCTCCAACCTGCCTGCCAGCAGCTGGCTGGCGAGGTGATCTGCCTCCGCCAGCAGCACGAACTCGTCGCCGCCGATGCGGAAAATCTTCTCATCCTGACGGCAGAGGGTGCGCAGCTGGCGAGCCATCTGGATCAGCAGGGCGTCGCCAGCCTCGTGCCCATACTGGTCGTTGGTACGTTTGAGGCCGTTGAGATCGAGCATGAAGAGGGCGAGGTGACGCTCCGGATGGCGCGCCAGCACCGCCTGATAGTGGTGGAAGGCCTCTTCGAACGCCTGCCGGTTGGGCAGCCCGGTGAGGTTGTCGGTGCGGGCGACCCGAGCCAGCTCGTCGGTGAAGAGGCGCCCCTCGATGCCCACCGCCAACTGCTTGGCAAACAGCCGCAAGATGGCCCTGTCTTCGGACTCCAGCCCTTCGGCGCTCACCATCAGATAGCCAAACAGCACGCCGCTCTGGCTACCGGGCAGAGTCATGATCTTCCAGAGTGCGTTATCCCACCGGCATTCGGAGTGTTTGACCTCCTCATCCATCAGTTGAGCCAGTTTCTCCTGCAGGGCATCCCGTAAGGGGGCATCGACCCCCTGGGTCAGGGAGTAGTGGGGCTGGCCATCGCGGCGGATCACCAGTCCCCAGCGGTGGCCAGGATAGAGCTGCGAGAGTTGCAGCAGGGCGGAGCTGGCCAGCTCGGCAATATCGATATCCAGCTGCTGGTGCAGACCGAATTGCAACCAGGATTGCAGGATATGGCGGCTGCGCTCCTCCCGGCTCAGGGCCGAGCGCAGGGCGGTCGTTTGCGAGGCAACCTCTTGCTCCAGTTCGTCGTTGAAGCCGAGCAGCCGCTGGTTGAAGGCCTCTTTCTCGCTATTGGCCTGCTGCAGCTGTTCATTTTGCTGATAGAGCGCCCGCACCTGATCCGAGATGGTGCTGGCCATCTCCTGCAGCAACTGGCGCACCTCGTCGTACTCCACAAAGCGCAGCGGCGCCTGCCGTTGCTGGTAATTGCCCTTGCCATAGCTGCGCACCAGCGCGGCCAGCGAGCGCAGCGGTCGGGTGAGCCAGCGGGTGAGCCAGACGCAGCCGATGGCTACCAGCAGCAACATGACGGCGATGCTGACGGTCAGCAGCTGTTGGGATTTGTTGAGCTCGCTGACCCTGTCATTGCTGTAGCTGTAGAGGGTGATGGTGGGGGTGATCTCCTGCTCCAACTGGGGCCAGCCAATGGCCAGGGGCTGCGCCAACTTGCTTGGCTCCCTGTCATCCATGGCGTTGGCGTTATGGTGAGCCCCTTCGTAGAGACGGTTCTCGCCCTGGGAGATCACCAGATATTCGCTCCCCTTGAGATAGGGTTCCAGCAACTGGGCCATCTGTCGCCAGGGGAGAATGGCCATCACGAAGCCGGAAGGGGTCTGCATCACCCCAGCGCGCTGGTGGTTGCGATAGATGGGGGCTACCAGCGCCAGCCCGCCGCTGCGGTTTTGCTCCATGTCGTCGACCAGCACGGGATCATCGACGGGCAGCAGCAGATGCTTGCCCTGTTTCGCCTCGCGGGTCTTGCCCCAGGCCATCAGCTGCGGCATCAGGTTGCTCGACTCGAGGTGGGAGGCCTGGCCATTGATGTACTCCACCACCAACCCCTTGTCATCGATGAGGTAGGCCGAGGTGATCAGGCTGTTGGATTTGACAAAGGTGGCCAGTGCCAGTCGGGCATGGCTGGAGAAGAGAAAGTTGTCGAGGGCCTGATGGAGCACCCGATCCTGGCTGAGCTGATTGAGCTGGGTGCCGATCAGTTCGCTGCGAAAGCGGGCCTCGCGGGTCATGCTGGTGAGGGCCCGCTCCAGCTGCGACTGCTCGCTCTGGGCGATGATCTGGTGCTGACGGATCAGCAACACAGTGCTAGCCAGCAGCGCTGGCAGCAGGGCGACGGTGAACAGGATGATGATGAGGGTCGGGCCGAGCCGAAAGGTGCGATGTTTCATGGTGTTTTGACCTGCCGGTACTGCTGATCGGCCAGCTGCTGCATATAGCGGGCGGTGTCGGCGGCACTGATCCCCTCTTTAAAGCGCTCGAACCCTTTCTCCATCGCTTGCCAGGCGATGGACATGGCGCTGTCGGAGGGCATGGGGGTACTGAGGGTGAACTGTTCCAGCAGCACTTTTTCCTGAGGCGTGGGACGGCGGCTGATGGCGGTAAAAGCCTGCTGATTGACCGGCAGCAGCGCCCCCTGATGATAGATGAACTGCTGAATATCCTGACGCTGGATAAAGGCCATCAGTGCCTTGATGACGGGCTGGCGATCCTCATCGTCCATCGCCCAGCGGGAGGCTCCCATCACGTAGGCGCCGCTCATGGAGTGCATGGGATGGCTTTGCCAGCGGGGCAGCAGGGCAACGCCCAGCTTATCCCCCATGTTCTTCACCAGATCATTGAAGGCCCAGTCCCCATTGATGAGGTAGGCGCTCTTGCCCTCATTGAAGCGGGCGAGGGCGGTGTCATAGTCGCACTCGGGATCGACCCACTGTTCGCTGGCGACGGTGCGGTAGGCCTCCAGTGCCTGCACCATGGCCGGGCTGTCGAGGGTGATGCGCCCTTCGGTCACCGGCGAGCCGCCAAAGGTGTGTAAAAAGGCGGCGAAGTAGTACATGTCGTGATAGGGCCAGCTGACGGGGTAGACCCCCTTGGCCTTGAGGGCCGGGGTGATAGCAGTCAGTTGCTGCCATTGGGTCACCGGAGTCGAGACCAGCGCCTTGTTGTAAAACAGCATCAGATGGTTGCCCTGCATCATGGGCATGCCCCAGCGTTGCCGATCCAGGGTGACATAACGCAAGGCGCTGGCCATCAGCGCGGGGGAAAACCACTCGGCCGGGAGGGGAGCGAGGGTCATCTGGCGATAGAGGCCGATAAAATCGGAGGGGATCAGCATCAGATCGGGCAGCCCCCTGGCCTGAGCTGCCAGCAGGAGATCCGCCTTGATCTTGCCCGGCTCAATTTGGGTGACCCGCACTCTGTGGTTCCCCTCCTGATTGAAGCGGGCGATCACGTCGTCGATCACGTAACCGGCTTGCTGGGAGTGCCACAGCTCCAGTTCAGGCTCCTGAGCCTGCAGGGGGTGGCTCAATGCGAACAGGCAAAGCAGCAAGAGATGATAAAAAGATCGTTTTCTGCTCATGTTATCATCACCGTTATTCCCTGAATTCCAAGGGAAAAATGTAACAAACTACCGGCAAGATCGGTAGGCTCGGGTGTCAACTAATTGACTGAAACAACAAAAAGCCCGGCGCGTGGGCCGGGCTGGGGGATAAATTGCTTATCCGCATATTCTTCGAGGCATCTATTGTGGATGTTGTTTGAGGATGTCGTATATCTCCTCTTTCAGTTTGAGTTTCTGTTTTTTCAGATCTCTCACCTCGGCGCTATAGTCGCTGGCGTGATGCTTTTCCAACTTTCTAATCTCCGCATCCAGGTCGTTGTGCAAGTCAAACTTCTTCTGGAAATGGACATCACTGCTCTTCAGTTTCGAGATGAGTTCTCTGTACTCTGGGAACATGTAATGGAGCCTCCTTGGTTTCGTTTGATTGTGCCTGTAAGACCAAAGCTACCCCTTAGTGCCGGGGATAAATGTGATCCTGATCGGATTTGGGGGCAATGATTTGGAGTATTCGGCGGGATATTTATAACTTGTTGAATCAAAACAAGATAAGTGATTTGTCAATCTGAATGGTGAGCCAAACTGTGCGACAAGTCACAACAGGGGCTGTGTTGGCGTGAGGGTGCAGGATCAAAAAAAGGGGCCGAGTGGCCCCTTTTTATGGATGCAGGCAACGTTACTCTTTCTCTTCGTCCGCCTGCTCTTTTTTCTTTTTCTTCTCGGGCAGCGGCTTGCCGTCGCGGTGGATCACCTTGCCCGCCTCAAAGCCAATCTGGGCCGCCAGCTCCTCCAGATCCGCCGACTTGGCCTGATCTCCGATGGCGTAGCGATAGTTGGCGATGGAGAGTTTGTCAGCCACCGGCGTGCCCGGGACGATAGGCTCGCGCCAGCCCTGGCCGATGTGGGCCACCAGGGTGCCGTTCATCAACAGCTCGCCGACGATCTCCTGGGTCGGATTGCCCTTGCCGTAGGTGAGACCCTGCGGGTGCTTCTTGCCGACCAGTGGTTCGTTGCTGGCGGGTATCAGCTTGGTGCGGATCAGCCACTTGGGCTTCTTGGTGTTGCCCACCGCCTTGCCGGTCTGGTACTCGTTGATCTTGATGGTCTTGATCATCTGGGCCATGAAGTCCTTGGTCAGCGCCTTCTGGGCGTCGCTGGTTTCATCGATGGCGATGGGGGCCACATACCAGGTCTGGGTGGCTTGAGCCTTGGGAGCGGCAGGGGCAGTTTGCGCCATGGCCAGGGGGCTGAGCAGGATGGCAGCCAGCAAGAGTCCTATCTTCTTCATTGTGATTCCGCTTTTGTTTCAACAAGAATTTTGTTTTGCCAGCGACGACTGCGCCAGCGCCAGAACATGGCCAGACCGCGCACCCACTCGTCGCAGGCCAGCGCCAGCCAGATACCGACCAGTCCATAACCCTGCATGATACCGAGGAAATAGGAGAGTGGCACGGCAATTCCCCACATGGAGAGCAACGCCATGTAGAGGGGGAAACGGGCATCCCCGGTGGCCCGCAGGGCGTTGATCACCACCAGATTGAAGGTGCGGCCGGGCTCGAGGATAAGGCTGATAAGAAACAGTTGCGCCACCTGGGTAATGATGTCGGCATCATCGGTAAAGAGGCTGATGATGGTGCGGCCATTGAGGGCCGCCGCTACGGCGATGACGCAGGTGACTGCCAGCCCCAGCTTGAGGCTTTTGAGCAGTTGCTGATAGGCGCGATCGAACTGTCTTGCTCCCGCCAGATGGCCGATGATGATCTCGTTGCCAAGGCCGATGGAGAGGCCAAACAGCAGGATAAACAGGCAGATCTGAAAGAAGTAGGATTGGGTCGCCAGCGCCTTGTCACCCAGCAGTCCGACAAAGGCTGTCACCACCATAAACTGCAGCATCCAGGAGAGGTTCTCTCCTGCCGCCGGCAGGCCGATATGGAGCACCTTGCCCAGCATCTCCCGGCTGGGGTGGACGATATCGCGCACCACCAGTCGAATGCCGGTCTTGCGTGCTACCAGCCACACCAGCAGCACCACGCCGACCAGTCGGCCCGCGACCGTGCTGATGGCGACACCGGCGACACCAAGCTGGGGCAGGCCGAACCAGCCGTAGAGCAGCAGCAGGTTGCCGACGAAGGTGATGAGGTTGACGATCAGGGTCACATACATCGCCTGACGGGTGTGGCCGTGAGCGCGCAGGGTCGCCGCCAGACAGAGGGCCGCGGCTTCCGGCAACAGGCAGAGACCGATGATCTGCAAGTAAAGCGTCCCGTCGCTCATCAGATTGGCAGGCAGGTTCATCAGCCCCAGCATGGTGCTGGCTCCCGCCATCACGCCAATGGCCGCTACCAGACCGATAAGCAGGTTGAAACCAATGGCGGTGTGGATCACCACCCGGCTCTTCTCCCGATCGCCCGCCCCCAGATACTGGGTGATCACCACGCTGGTACCGATGCTGACGAAGCTGAACAGGGTGATGGCAAGATCGAACACCTGATTGCCGACCGCCAGCGCCGCAACCCCCTGATAGGAGACGTGACCCACCATGAAGGTGTTGAGGGCGCCGGTCAGAAAGTGCAGGGCGAGATCGATAAAGAGCGGCCAGGTCAGGGCAAAGAGCGTGCCCGGGCCTGCGTGGGATTGAGATTGCATGGCATGTCCAACAGCTGGGAGGGCACGGGGGAGTGCCCTCTGGGGGCGCATTTAACACCAAGGCCAAGGCCGGTGCAATCCTTGTGCAGGATTGCACCGGCCAGGGGATCGTGCCAAGGGATCAGGCAGGCGTGGCGCCCGCCTCCTGTTCGCTTGGCAGGGTGAGGCGCGCCGAGTCGGGCAGGGCATCATCCTGCGGCCAGTTGGAGCGGATGGCATCTGTGGTGCTCTCCACCACCGCATCATCCTTGAACACCGGCTCGCGATAGCAGCGGGTCAGGCGCAGCGCCTGATACATGTCGGGGCAGAGGATGATCCCCTCATCGCCTACCCGCACGCCTGCCTGCTTTAACCAGTGAGTCATCTGGCCGTGGCGACCCGCCATCACCATATGGATGCCGCGCCGTTTCAGCTCTTTGTGCAGCTCTCCCACCATGCTCATCACGCTGATGTCCTGATGGGTGAAGCAGGCGACCGCATCAATCACCAGACACTTGGGGGCTCGGGGATCCTGCACCAGCAGGGCCAGCACCCGCCGCTTGAAATAGGGGGCATTGAAGTAGGTCAGCGGCGAGTTGAAGCGATAGACCAGAATACCCGGGATCGCCTTGGCCTGTTCGTTGTCCCCCAGGGTGCGTACTACCCCCTCGTCATCCATGCCGAGCAACTGGTCGGTGGGGCGCATCACATTGCGCAGGAACTGGAACAGCCCCAGCAACACGGCGAGGGTGATCCCGGGGATCACTCCCATGGTGAGCACGCTGATAAAGGTGACCAGCGCCAGCCAGAAGGCGGATCGATCGGAGTGGCGCAGGGCCCAGAGACCGCGAAAATCGGTGAGCGACAGAGAGGCCATCACCAGCACCACCCCGAGGGCGGCGGTGGGAATGTATTTGAGCGGCGCCGTCAGATAGAAGGTGATGAGGGCGATCACCGCCGCAGCGATGATAGAGACCAGCTGGCTCTTGCCACCGTTGGCATCGTTGACCGCGGTGCGTGAATCCGCGCCGCTGATGGCGAAACCCTGTGAGACTGCGGAGGCGAGGTTCGCCATGCCAAGGGCCCGAAACTCCTTGTCCGCGTCGATTTCGTAACCGTTTTTGGCAGCAAAGCTGCGGGCGGTCAGCATCATGGAGACGAAGCTCACCATGGCCAGGTTAAGGGCGGGCAGCACCAGCTCCCGCATCAGACCGGGGGGAAATTCCGGCATCTGGAACGCGGGCAGGCCGGAACCCACCGCCCCCAGGGTGGCGATATCAAACTGGCCGAGATTGAAGCCCCAGACCAGCGCAGCGGTCACCACCATGGCCACCATGGAGGAGGGCCATGCCGGTTTGTAGCGCTTGGCCAGCAGCAGGGTGAGCAGAGCCACCAGACTCATGGCCAGGGTCGGCAGATGGGTTTGGGTAATATAGGTAGCCCCGCTGGCGATCCGCTCGATGAGGTAACGTTCGCTGAAAGTGAAGCCGAAGATCTTGGAGAGCTGGCCCACCATGATGGTGATGGCCACACCATTGAGCAGCCCCATCAGGATCGGGCGGGAGAGAAAGTCCGCCAGCACCCCCAGCTTGAAGCGGCTGGCAATCAGGCACCAGAAGCCGGTCATGGCGGTCATGGTCATCACCAGTTGCCAGTGACGGGTGGGGTCGCCTGCAGCCAGCGGCGTCACCACGGCGGCAATGACCGCGCAGGTGGCGGCATCGGGGCCGACAATCAGCTGGCGGGAGGTGCCAAACAGGGCGTAGACCAGCATGGGTAGGATGCAGGAGTAGAGGCCGACGATGGCACCCACCCCGGCGAGTTCTGCATAGGCGATGGCGACGGGCAGTGCCACTGCTGCCACCGAGAGTCCGGCGCGAAGGTCTGGTATCAACCAGGCGCGCTGGTATTGCAGCAGGGCGGCGAGGCCCGGTAGCCAGCGTTCGAGAGAGAAGAAGTCGCGCATTATTTAACCCATTGAGTTACAACCAGCTTTTCCCCTAGTGTGCCCAAGGTTATCGAAAGATTGCAATCAGGTTATAGCCAGTTTACCTGAAGGTCAGGCCAGATAACCTGCCAGCGTTTCTCCTTGATGCGTTGGGTAAAAATCTGTTTGTCCTGGCGACATCTGGGGTTGGCACTCACTTGCAGCGACCAGTTGATGGCAAAGCCGTAGGGGGCAAGCCACTCGAACTCGCCATCCCGGGTGAGGCGTACGCCGATGCAGGTGGGCACTTCTACCCAGTGGCTCAGCGCCTCAAGGCTGTTGGCAAACGGCGCTACCAGTTGGCGAGTGTGCATGCGAGCCTGATTGCGAACCTCCCACTGCTGGCCGGGCAGCCGTTTGGCGAGCCAGGCTTCGTGCTCTGCTTCGGCCAGCCCTTGCGGGTCGCTGCTATCGAGGTAGATAAGGTCGATATCGTTGAGTGGGGTGGGCACCGCCTTGTGGTGAAGGTGATCCCAGATGAGATTGCGGATAAAACCGGCCCCCAGCGCCCAGTCGGGCAGATTGAGCTCGGCCGCGGCTTGCAGGCAGGCCATCCGCTGCGGATCGGCCCGCAGCAGGGCTTCTGTTTTGGCTTGGAATTGCTGTTCGAGGACGGTGTTCAGAGGTTCAGTTGTTGGCATTGCGGCGTAACCAGACATCAATGTAGCGGCAGCTCGGCACTATAGTGAGCCCCTCCGCCTGAGTCCAGTTGAAGAAGGCACGCGCCAGCTGATCGGCAATCCCCTGCACCCGCAGCTCGGGGGGTACGAAGGTGCTGTAGGCGTCGATGGTCTTGGCATCGAGCCGCCGGTAGCGCAGTCTCGACTCTTTCCCCTCCACCATACAGATGAACTGCTGCTGGTTGGCCTGATGGATGATGTCGCTCATGGTGGGCACCTCTGGCATAAAGTTGGGTCTCTCGGCACAACATAACTGTTAGCCAAGGTATAGAACAGATAATGAGAACCCGTGGTCAATATCATCCCCCTTTGACAGAGGGCGCATCGATATCGCGATGCAGATCAAGGTGCCCGATGGTGAGTCGGGCACCGCGTTTGTGTCAGCACAAGAGTGTTGGCAAAGGGGAGGGATCAGACCCAGGCTCGCTCCAGCAGGGTGAGTAACTGCTCACGGTCGGCGTCCTTGCGATTGAACAGCAGGGCACCGTCGTTGATCGCCAGATCGCGGATCTCGGTCAGTAGCGAGCGATCGCTTACCCCAGCCTCGCTCATGGTGCGCGGCAGCTTGACCGCTTGCCACAAGGTGTCGCGCAGGGTGCGAATGGCTGTGATGGTCGCCTCCGCCCGCTGATGGGCCGGGGTGGCAGCAAAGCGCTCTGCCCCCACCAACGGCAAAAGCAGCCGGGCCAACTCGCTATCCACCTCGGGGCGGTTGTAGTCGAGCACGGTCGGCAAAAAGAGGTTCATGCACAGCCCGTGGGGCAGATGGCAGCGGGCTCCCAGACTGTGGCCGAGGGCGTGCACCAGCCCCACCATGGAGTTGGAGAATGCCATGCCAGCCAGCGTGGAGCCTTCCGCCAGTTGCAGCCGCAGCTGCTTGTTTTGCGGGTCGTGGATGATTTGCGGCAGGGCGCTGGCGATCTTCTCCACCGCCATCAGGGCCAGTGCATCGCTCACCGGGTTCTTGGCGGTACCGATAAAGGCCTCGATGGCGTGGGTCATGGCGTCCATGGCGGTAGCGGCGGTGATATTGAGGGGCAGTCCCTGGGTCAGGCGCGGGTCTAACACCGCCAGCTGGGGCAGCAGGAAGGGGGAGGTGAAGGGCACCTTGCGCCCGCTCGCCTCATCCTTGATCACCGCCACCAATGTCACTTCTGATCCTGTGCCCGCCGTGGTGGGCACCACCGCCAGCGGCTTGAGGGGACGGGTCAGGCAACCGGCGCCCGAGTAGTCGAGCAGATGCTCCCCCCCCATGGAAGTGAGAATGTTGACTGCCTTGGCGGTGTCGATGACTGAGCCGCCCCCCAGCGCCACCAGACTGTCGCAGTCGAGCTCACGATAGCGTTTGGCGATCCGCTCCACCACGGCGGTGGAAGAGTCGGCCGGGATCTCGTCCCAGATGGCGGCGACCGGCAGCTCCCCTTCGGCCAGCACATTGGCCAGCAGGGTGGCAAGGCCGGTAGCATTGACCCCCTTGTCGGTCAGCAGCAGCGGGCGACGGGCCCCGAGGCTGGCCAGCTCGCTGGCCAGCTGCTCCAGCGCCTGTTCACCGGCCAGCAGTTTGACCGGGCAGAAGAAATCGTAATAGCGGCTCATTTCAAGGCTCCTTGCGCGTTAGCCGGTCACCAGACCCAGATAGATGTTGCAGGCCCGGCCGATCTTGTTGGTCGGGGCGGGATAGTGGCGCAGCAGCGGCCGCGCGATAAAGGCGGGCAGGATCAGGGACTGCAACTGCTCAAGCCCCCGTACCAGATGCATGGCAACGGTCAGGTCTCCCTCCACCAGCAGCCGGTTTTCGCCAAATGCCTGATTGACCCCGAGCCGAAAACTCAGGGCGCGAAAGGCGATATTGGGATGCTTGAAGCGCACCCGCAGCGGATGGATGGTGGCATGAGGGGCGACTGGCGCGCCGGGATACCAGCGGCCACCCTGCTTGTGCATGTTCATGGCGTAGCCGATGCCGCCCACTTCGAGGCGGATTGCCAACCCGTCCGGCAACGGCGCCAATTCGCGGCGTACCGCCTCATCGGTGCGGGCGGCGCGGCAGAGGGTACGACCCACCACCCAGAGCAGAGTGGTGATCCAGAGGCGGCGGCCAAGGGCGGCCGCAGGTTCAAACATCCGTGTTTGCATGGGGATTGGCTCCTGAGATGGCTGACCAGAAGAGGGCGAACGCACTGGCTTGCCAGTAGTCGTCCTCTCCCAGCTCCGGTTGATCGACAAACAGTGATGCGCAGGCGAGGAACTGGCCCTGACACACCTCCAGCAACAGTGGTGCGGGAGCCTGCATCAGCTCGCCGCTGGCCTGCCCCTTTGCCAGCAGGGCAGGCAGAAAGCGCAGGGCATCGTTCAGGATCTGGCTGCGGGCCGGTCTGGCCAGCAGCGGAGAGTGAAAGAAGCCCAGCACGAATTTGAGCTCATTGGGATGCGCGAGCATCCACCCCATCGCCAGCTGCCAGTAGTGGCGGGTCTGGTCGTACAGCGACAGGGTGGGATCTGCTTCATGGATGGCGCTCCCCATCCGGGTTTTCACATCCTGATAGAGGGCGAGGATCAGCGCCTCCTTGCTCGGAAAGTGGTGGAACAGAGTGCCGTTGGCCACCCCAGCCGCCTTGGCGATACGGGCGGTGGCGGCCCCCTGCAGGCCATCTTCGGCGCAGAGGGCGAGGGCGGCATCCAGGATCTGGCGGCGCTTGTCGGTCATGTTTTGTGGCTGCGGGATAGCCTGGTTCATGGTCATCTCCATCAGCGCAGGAAGAAGGCCATCATCAGCTTCTGGATCCAGCTGTGGTAGGGGGGATGGATCAGGGAGCCGGTGGTGAACTTGCCGCGGGTCAGCACGGTTTTCGCCTTGGAGAAGGTAAGAAACCCCTCGTGGCCGTGGTAGTGGCCCATGCCGGAGGCGCCGATGCCGCCAAACGGCACATCGTCGGCAGCCACCTGAAACAGGCTCTCGTTAATGGCCATGCCACCGGAGTGGGTCTCCCGGGTCACCCGTGCCTGCAACTCGGGATCGAAGCTCATCAGATAGAGGGCCAGCGGGCGGGGCCGCTCAGCCACATAGGCGAGTGCCTCCTCCAGGGTGTCGTAGGGAATGAGCGGCAGCAGTGGCCCGAAGATCTCCTGCTGCATCACCTGACACTGACCCGGCACCCCGGTCAGCAGGTGGGGCACCAGCAGGCGACGCTGGTCGTCGCGGGCCGGGCTGCCACAGGGGTGGAGCTGGGCACCCGCCTGCTCGGCTTCATCCAGCCAGCTGACGAGGCGCTGATACTGGCGGTCGTTGATGATGGCGCCGTAGTCAGCACTATTGAGCCCCTGCGGGTAGAGCTTGCTGAAGTGGCGGCGATAGGCGGCGATAAAGTTATCCACCTCGCTACGGGGCAGCAGCACATAGTCGGGGGCGACGCAGATCTGCCCGGCGTTGAGGCTCTTGCCGAAGATCATCCGCTCGACCGCGGTGGCGACCGGCATGTCGGGGGCGATGAGACAGGGGCTCTTGCCACCCAGCTCAAGGGTGAGGGGGGTGAGCTGGGGCGCGGCGGCGGCCATCACCAGCTTGCCCACCATGGTGGAGCCGGTAAAGAGCAGGTGATCGAACGGCAGTGAGCTGAACGCCGCCGCCATCTGGGCATCTCCTTCGATGATGGCGATCTCGTTTTCGTCAAACACGCTGGTGAGCATGGTGCGTAGCACGGCGTTGGTATGAGGGGTGAACTCGGAGAGTTTCAGCATCGCCCGGTTGCCCGCCGCGATGGCGGTGATGAGGGGGCCAAGGCTCAGCATCACCGGAAAGTTCCACGGCACGATAATGCCGACCACCCCGAGCGGCTGGAAGTGCACCTCTACTTTGGCGGGGGCCAGCAGCAGGCCGGTGTGACGGCGGTGGGGCTGCATCCAGCGTTTTAGCCGCTTCTGGGTGTAGTTGATCTGCATGATGCAGGGCAGCACATCGGCAATCAGGCTGTCGTAGTGGCTGCGCTGACCATAATCTGCCGCCAGCGCCTTGCACAGCTGCCCCTTGTGGGCGAGCAACGCCTGTTTGAGTTTGGTCAGCTGTGCCCGGCGCTCTGCCAGGGTTGGCATGGGGTGAGCCAGGCTTGCCCGCTTGAGCCGCGCCAGCTGATCCGGCAGGGACAATTTGATGGCGAGGATATCCTCAGGAGTGTGTTGAAGCTGCGCCGCACCCATGTTGTTCTCCGCATGAAAAATGACCGACTGATTAGTCGGTCTAAATCTAGCTGTTTGTTACCGGAATGTAAAGCTGGCAAGCTGTCTGCCGTTCACCATGAGCCGGACGCAAGAGAGAACTGTGTGTCTCCCCACACTTTTGTGGTTTGCTCGTTGGTGACTTATCTAATAAGGGGTAGTTTTTGGCTATTAACCTACACGGAGAGAGCACTATGACCAGGGAACTGAACAGCTTGTTGGCCCGGCTTGAAGATGTGGTTGAGCGGATGCCGGATTGCTTCAACACCTACGAATTCGCCCAGAAGCTGGCACTGCAATATCAGCCGGAATTCTTTGCCGCGGGCCACTCTCTGGCCGAGCACGAGGGCAAGGTACTGCGGGTGCTGCACCAGAAGATCGCCGAAGCGCTGGCGGGCAGCGAGATGGTGATTGAAGGGGCTCTGCTCCCCTGCGTCACCCCCTGGGGGGAGAAGGCGACCTCACCGCGTTGGCACCGCAAGCACTGAGGATCCGGTCAGGCAGATCACTGCCAGATAGCAGATAACGAACAACGATAAAGGGCGCGGCGCTGGCAACAGGGCCGCGTTTTTTATGCTAATTGTCGCCAGCAGCGCCCCCGCTGCCGGGAGCAAAGGCCCGCTCTGTGATCCCATGCCGGGATATGGGGCCGTCAGCCGGGTAGACTCTCCCTTTTGTCGCAGGGTTTGTCACCGTAGGAATTTCTCATGACCCATAAAATCATTCTGGATACCGACCCGGGTATCGACGATGCCATGGCCATCCTGTTTGCCGAGGCCCACCCCGCCATCGAGCTGCTCGCCATCACCACTGTTTTTGGTAACGCCACCATCGACAATGGCACCCGCAACGCCCTCTGGCTCAAGCAGAAGTACGGCATGAAGGCGGATGTGGCCAAAGGCGCTGCCGCCCCGCTGCTGCGCGAGCCGGTCGGCCCCACCACCATAGTCCACGGCCCGAGCGGCTTTGGCGACATGGAGGCGGGGGAGGTGACTATCGCTCCGGATCCCCGTCCCGCATGGCAGTACATAGTCGAGGCGGTGAAAGCCGCGCCGGGGGAGATCACCCTCGTCACTATCGGCCCGCTGACCAATCTGGCGCTGGCGCTGCAACAGGCGCCCGAGATTGTCTCGCTGGTGAAACAGGTGGTAGTGATGGGAGGAGCCTTTGGCGTCAACGGCCATCGCGGCAACGTCACCCCCTATGCCGAAGCCAATATCCACGACGATCCCGATGCCGCCGACCGGGTCTTTACCGCCGATTGGCCGGTAGTGATCATCGGGCTGGATGTGACTCAGCAGAGCTTCTTCAGCAGCGCCTATCTGGATGAGCTCAGGGACAAGGCGGGGGAGCCGGGCCGCTTCCTGTGGGATGTCAGCCGCTTCTACCTGCGCTTCTACTCCGAGAAGCTGGGGCTCTCTGGTTGCCACGTTCACGATCCATCCGCCATCGCCTATGTCATTGACCCGACCCTCTTTACCCTGCGCGAGGGGCCGGTGCGGGTGATTACCAGCGGCCCGGCCATCGGCCACACCCTGCAAAAGTTCGATGGCAAACGCCACTCCCACGATGATTGGGCAGCCTATCGTCCGCAGCAGGTCGGGGTGGCGGTGCGCGATGAAGCCTTGCTGGCGCTCTATCGCGAGACGCTGGTGGGCTGGGGCAAGGATTGCTGAGTAAAGGGGCGCTATTGCGCTGACGCGGGGGCTGTGATCGGCGCCAAACAATCGGAGCGCACGGCCGCTTATACTGCCTTATATCAAGAGCTTGGGAGGGATGAAGATGGCCTGGATTTCCTTGATAGTGGCGATTGCGCTGATCTGGTGGTTGATGAAGCTAGGGCGTGGCGCCCTGTTCGAGATCCGTCTTGCACCCGGCAAGGTAGTGGTCAAGCAGGGCAAGGTGTCACCCGCCTTTATTGAGCATGCCAAGCAGATCCTGCGCCACGACACGGTGCGCGGTCGCATTGTGGGGCAGCGTGATGGCGATGGCGTCAAGCTGATCTTCTCCCGATCTATCCCCGAGCCGGTGGCCCAGCGGTTTCGCAATATCTTCCCCTATGGCGATTACCGCCAGCCAACGGCGCCACTGCCGGGGCCAAAATCCCGCAAGGGATAAGCACCGGAACGTGGTTCATCAATAGCAAACGGGCCTCCAGTAGAGGCCCGTTTTTTATGGCACTTGGCCAAGAGAGAGCTGACAGCCCTTACTCCTTGCCGTGCAGCTCGCGCTGGGCCTTGACCGCCGCCGCCTTGACGGCGGTGCCTTCATTGCCCCAGGAGGCGCGCAGGGTGTTGACCAGCTCGGCGAGCCGCTCGTCATCCATGGTCCAGCCATAGCCCGGCATGTGGTAACCCAGATGGCCGTGGGTGACCGGGGTCTCGGCGCCGTGCAGCAGCACATTGATCAGGCTCGACGGATCGCTCGCCAGCACGGTGCGGTTGTTCACCAGCGAAGGGATGACGTGGTCATTGCCCTGGCCGTTGACTCCGTGACAGGTGGAGCAGTACATGGCGTAGTCCGCCTTGCCGCTGGCACTGGCGTAGGCGCGGGCCCCTTTCTCCGCCACCGGTTCATCTTTCAGATCGGTCAGATAGGTGGCGATGCTGGCCAGATCGGCGTCGCTGAAATACTGGCTGCTGTGAGTGATCACTTCCCCCATGGGGCCCGCGACCGCTTCATGCTGGCTGCGGCCGGTTTTCAGCAGGTCGATCAGCGCCTGCTTGTTGTAACGGCTGCCGCGAATATCGGGGGCATACCAGCCATCCAGCGCCGCACCGCTCAGGTAGACAGGGTCCGCCTCGGTCAGCGCTTTCTCCTGCATGCCAAGCCCGCGCGGAGTGTGGCAGCTGCCGCAGTGACCGGCACCCTGCACCAGATAGGCGCCACGGTTCCACTCTTCGCTTTTGCCTGCGACCGGGGTGAAGCGGCTGTCATCGTGGTAGACCCAGTTCCAGCCCATCAGCGGCCAGCGCATGTTGAGGGGCCAGGGGATGTCACTTTCCTTGTTGGCGATGGCTAGCGGCTGCACCTCCTTCATCAGGTAGTGATAGAGATCTTCGAGATCTTTATCGCTCATCTTGGCGTAGGCGGTGTAGGGCATGGCCGGATAGAGGCGATGGCCATCGCGGGCCACCCCTTCACGCATCACCTTGATGAACTCCGGCAGGCTGTAGTTGCCGATACCGTGGGTCTTGTCGGGGGTGATGTTGGTGGCAAATACGGTGCCGATGGGGGTCGGGAACCCTTTGCCGCCCGCCAGCGGCTTGCTGGTTTCGCTGGTGTGACAGGCAGCGCAATCGCCGAGCTTGGCCACGTATTCCCCCGCAGACATGGCGGGGGCTGCGTTGGCGGCAAGGGCGGGCAGGGCCAGCAGCAGGGCGCTGGCGGTCAGTGACAGGGCGCGGCTCATTGGGCACCTCCCTTGCTCATGGCAACCAGCTCGTTGACGGCGCGCCACGCTTCGTCGATGGCGGCGTGGGCGTAGGGGCTCCAGCCTGCATCCGAGTTGGCGATGGTGATGTTGCCGATCGGCTGGCGACCCAGTTCAATCCATTTTTCGCACTGCGCTTCGTCATCAAACAGGGTGTTGGTGACATAGGAGTAACCGTGAGACCAGCGGTTGACCGTGATGGCGAGGATATCCTGTTCATGGTTGAAACCGGCGCTGCCGAGCATCCCCTGCAACTGCTCGCGGATCATCTGCTCATGCTGCTCGAACGGCATGCCGAGGATCATGGCGCGCCCCTTGCGGGACTGTT
This sequence comes from Aeromonas sp. R5-4, assembly GCF_040908215.1. NCBI lineage: Bacteria > Pseudomonadati > Pseudomonadota > Gammaproteobacteria > Aeromonadales > Aeromonadaceae > Aeromonas > Aeromonas sp. R5-4. The sequence goes on from NZ_JBFODG010000034.1 coordinate 71,990, forward strand.
CGCGTGCCGAGAGGCCGCTGCCCGGCAGGGTCGGCACATAGACCATGTGCAGGCACATCGGCTGATCCGGGCTCTTGGGATGCTCGTAGCCACCCATGCTGACCGGATAGTCGAGCTTGACCCGGCTGTAGGGGGCTGCCGGGGAGTAGACCTCGTGTACCCCCAGCTTGACGAAGGCTTGCCAGTTCTTGATCACCACCTTGGTGTAGACCAGCGGCGCCTTGGCGTTCTGGCGCAGCGCCTCCTTCTGGGGCTCCGGCATCTCGGGCACCATGTAGGGGATCATCATGTTGTAGCCCGCCATGATCGACTGCTTGGCCCGCACCCGGTGCAGTTTCCCCTCCTTGATATAGGTGACATCCACCGCCGGCTTGCCGTCGGCGAGGCGCACGTTTTTGGCCTGCAACGCCGTGCTGCCAAGGCGCAGTTGCACCTTGTGCTCAGGCAGGTCGAGCTTGCTGTAGTCAAACTTGGCCAGCACCACATCCTGCATGGTGTGACCCGGCGCCACCTGCGGAATGAGCTTGCGTACCATCAGGCGGGTGAGACCGGCGTTGCCATCGGGGAAGTGGAAGATGTAGGGATCGTCCAGCTCCGCCTGCTCCTCGGCATCCAGCGGCGTCAGATTGAGGCCGTCGAAACCCGGCAAGGCGCAGAGGCGCGCATCGGCGCAGGCGGTGGCGTCGATGCCGACCGCCTGGAAGTCGTTGGTGCGCTGCTGGAAGTAAGTGATCGCCCGTTCGCTCAGGCCCACTTTATCGCGCAGGAAGGTGGTGTAGCTGTTGCGGGTTACCCACTCGTCCTGCTGCTCGCGGGTCATGCCGCTCAGGTAGTCGATCTTCGATTCGTGCAGGGCCAACAGGGCGGCCTTGTCGGCATCATCGAGGGGGAAGTCACCGATAAATTCTGCCAGCGGCCGGCCGTTCAGGCGATCGCGCGGGATATCATCCGCCACGTTGTGGCCCGGATCCCCGTTCACTATCTTGTTGACGCCAAAGTGCTTCTCGTCGAAATAGACGCCGCGGCTGAGCCCCAGATCCGGATAGAAGGTCTGCTGGAAACCGGCGGCCAGCTCGTCGATGTTGACCTCCAGCGCCTTGAGCAGCCCGAGCGCTACCGGGCTGTAGACCGAACGCGGTGATTGCAGGGATTCACTGCCGCCGTAACCCAGACGCAGGCCATCGGGGGTGGTGAACTCGTTGCGCTTGGCGTGGCCGCCGAAGTCATCGTGGTTGTCGAGTAGCAGGATCTTCTTATCCGCGCCGAGCAGTTGCTGATAGAAGCTGGCGGCGGCCAGACCGCTGATCCCGGCGCCGACGATCACCAGATCGTACTCCCCCTCAAGGGGAATATTGGCGAAGTCATACTGCTTGCCGTCACGGGCGATGCTGTGGGCCGGTTCGAAGGAGCCCGGGTGGTTGCCGCGCAGCCCGGTGAGGGCGGGCGGGTAGGCCAGGGTTTTATCCGCCAGCGTGCTGCCGCCTTCGGCAGCCTTGAGCAGATTGATGGGGGCGACGCCTGCCGCAATGGTGATGGCAACGCCGTTGAGAAAATCTCTGCGTGTAATACTCATGGCTATCCCTGTGTTAGGAGAAGTAATGAATAAGTGGATTCATTATGGGAGGGAGACACAGATCCTGTTCAGGATTGGGCGCCGAATCTACCGCTATCCTCACGCTGAGTCCATACGATTGCTAATGGATTATTAAGCACCATTTTCCTGCTTGTGACGAGAGTGATGCGCTGATGGGGGTGATTTGCCCTGTTGCAGGGCAAATTATCTTCCGGCTCGGTCGGTCAATGATTGCCGCAGCTGATTAGTTTGGGAGACGTTCGGGCATCATTGTCGACTCGGGGAGATGATCGCGCTAAGCTCTTAACTACTTGTTTTATCGACTCTCTTTTTTATTCATAGGCATAAAGGCCACTCAGGAGGCGCAATGAACTGGTATATCTCGGTCCTCAAGCAATATGCGGTATTCAGCGGGCGGGCCCGTCGCACCGAATACTGGATGTTCGTGCTGTGCAACGTCATCGTCATGTTGCTGCTCGGCATGGTGGACAAGCTGATCGGCGGCGACAATGAGCTGATCAGCTCCATCTATTCGCTGGCGGTGCTGCTGCCATCGCTGGCGGTAGCGGCCCGTCGCCTGCACGACACCGACCGCAGCGCTTGGTGGCTGCTGCTCGGGCTCATCCCAATTATCGGCACCCTGGTGCTTATCTACTTTATGGTTTGCAACGGTCAGCAGGGGCCAAACCGCTTCGGTGACGATCCCAAAGCGGCCCCCTCGCAGGGCTTTATCGTCAGCTAACGGGCGCGGCTTGGCCAATCATCGGTCAATAAATAGAGAGGGAGGCATCACGCCTCCCTCTCTTTTTCGTTTTGATGGCCGATCAACGCTCGATTAGCGGTGCAGAGCGGTAGCTCCACATGCCGTAGGTGCGCAGGGCGTCGCGGTAGATGCCGAGCAGCTCGCTCTCGCTCGGGGTGGCCAGCTCCTCGAGGGGCTTGTCGGGGTAGCTGACGCTCGCCACCTTGATGTTGGCCGGACCAATCTGGTCGCAGGCGATTTCCAGCACCGTCTGGCCGCGACGTACATGGCTGGCGGAGCTTACCAGCACCGCATAGTCAATCTGGTGGCGGGCGAGGGCATAGGCGCTGTAGAGGGCGTTGTCCACCGTGCTGGTGGCGTAGTTCTCTTCAATCAGGCGGCTGCGGTCGATGCCGTGGTTGGCCAGCCAGTCAGCCATCAGCTTGCCCTCGGTCTGGCGGTTCTGGGGCACGCCGCCGGTCAGGATGAGCAGCGCTTCCGGGTCGGCTTTGGCCAGATCAAGGGTGGTTTGCAGACGGCCCAGCAGGATCTTGTCCATGCTGCCGTCGGGATTGAGGGCGTAGCCCAGGGTGACGATGGCGCGTTTGCCCTCCCTGCTGGCCTTGACCTGATCCTCGGTCAGTTCGGTCTGCAGCGGGGCGGCGGTGATCCGCTGCACCCGGGCGATGATCTCCTCCAGATCGGCGGCGCGGCCACTGTTGCGATCCGCCACTTTCGCCAGATAGCTGCGGGAGGCCTCCTTGTTGCCTTTCACCAGCTGCCAGATGGCGAGATAGCTGTTGATGTCGAGATCATCGGGGGCGACGGCCTGCGCCTGCTCCAGCAAGGTGATGGCGCGGCTCAGGTTGCCGTTGTAGATCTGGGCGTTGGCCGCCGAGATGAGCAGGTCGGTGCGGTAGGGTTCAAGCTGGTAGGCGGCCAGCAGCCGCTCGGTCACCAGCTCCATATTGCTCGGCATCTTGGCGGTAAAACCGGCGTGGGAGATCTTGGCTGGCGACTTGTAGATCTGCAGCGCTTCGCCGAGCAGCATGTCCACCGCCTGGCGTTTGCTGACCAGGGTATTGAGGTCGTGCTCCATCTGCATCGAGCTCTCGGCCGCTTGCAGGGCGAGGGGCGAGAGCGCCAGCAGGCCGCCGAGGGTGAGGGCAAGAAGGGTCTGTTTCATCAAAAGGTCCTCTGTCGGGCTGAATCGCGCCTTAGTGCGCCGGCGTGTGGGCCGATGGGATAAGGCAAATATGCGTCAATTCAGTCTGTTAGTGCCAAAGAGAGGCAATATACCAGTGAACGGTACGGCAAACTGTGAGTCGGGGCGAGTCGTCGGGTGATGCCACACTAGTGGCCGCAAAAATGGCCGCAACAGTGGCCGCAACGGGTCAGCTGCCATCTGAAAAGGGCAGGGGGAGCGAGACTCCCCCTCCCTCTGTTGCGATGCAAGACAGATGGAGTGTCAATCCATCTGTTGGCGAGTGTTCGTAGTCAGTTCCACATCGGGGAGATGCGGGCTTCCAGCGTCTCTTGCTGCTCTTCGGGCATATCGCTGAAGAAGTTGAGCTGGGTCTGCTCTTCCACCTCGCGCACCGAGACCCGGTAGTCGGCGATCTGGCTGATAGGCACCTCTTCCTGCGGCATGATAAAGGCGATGGCCTGCAGTCTGGCCGGGTCCATCACGATCTTGTAGTAGGCGCTCGGGATCGCCACACCCTGACCGATGGACTCTTCAGAGCCGGTAAAGATGGGGCCGGTGATCACCTGCACATCCTTGCGGGAAACTGCCCACTTGTTCACCTTGTCCTCCAGCACGCGCCACGCCTTCTGATTGAGCACCCCGACCTGCGGTGTCATGTTGCTCAGCAGGAAGCTCTCTTTCATGGTGTTCTTGTTCGATTTCATGTCCCCCGCCGGGGCCTGATGGCCACGGTCGTAGCCCGAGTCCTTGTAGTCGGAGAGGGTGGCGCGGTAGGCGACCGGGATCTCCCCGTCCTCGGCGAAGGCATCCTTGCGCGGCACTGTGCCCTGTGCGCTCTGGGCTGTCATCCGGTAGGAGACCCAGTCCGCCACCTTGTAGTCGTAGTTGTAGCCGACCGCATACCCTTCACGGCAGAGCTTCTGATCCGATTCGGAGGGGAGGCCAAAGCGCACGTGGCCGCCACACGTCCAGTGGGCTGCCAGCAAGGGGGTGGCAGTGAGGGTGAGGGTAACAGCCAGAACCAATTTATTGATTTTTATCATTTTTGTGATGATCCAGTTTAGTAGACGGAGCCATTTGACATGAGATCTGACCAGCGCTTCAATTGCTGTTTTTTTACACGTCACAGTTCTGTGACGGCTCGCCAAGATCCGTGATGTGACTGGTTAATATGTTTTAAATCAGTGGCTTGGTCGGTGGGATGATATGCGGTTGCTCGGCAGGCAACGAAAAGGGGCCCGCGATGGGCCCCTTGTACTGGTTGGTCTGATTGCTATCAGGCGGCGTTTGCCTTGTTGCCCAGCGTGCGGGCCAACAGTGCTTCCGGATTGTGAATCGCCTCCTTGGTCTTCACATCGATGACCTCGATATTGGTGAAGCGCTCGCGGTTCTTGATAGCCACGTCGTGGGCGAAGATGACGCAGCGGGCGTTGGCGACATCCTTGGCGGTAATGCGGTTGATGATGCCGTTGGCGCCCTGGGTCTCGACCTTGATCTTGATCCCCTGCTTGGCGGCAGCCTTCTGCAGGCTCTTGGCGGCGAGGAAGGTGTGGGCAACGCCAGACGGGCAAGCAGTGATGGCCAGTACGTCCGCTTCCCCTTCCGCTTCAATGACTTCGAAGCTGGTTTGGGTGGTAGTGACGTCATCTTCTTCGCTCACTGGCTTTTTCAGCAGGTTGACGATGATGGCGGTGGTCAGGGCGCCGAGGATGGTACCCAGGATGTAGCCCATCTTGCCTTCAACAACCGGCAGGACAATCCAGCCACCCCAGGGGGCGTGGTTGATACTGTGCATCATAAAGCCGGTGATGTTGCCGACGATGCCGCCTGCGACGATGGCCGGGATAACACGCATGGGGTCAGCAGCGGCGAATGGAATGGCACCTTCACTGATACCGATCATGCCCATGATGGCGGCTGCTTTACCGGATTCACGCTCCTCTTTCTTGTAACGCTTCGGAGACATGAAGGTGGCCAGTGCCATACCCAGTGGCGGCACACAGATGGCGATACCGACACCACCCATCAGCCAGGGCTGGGTGTTGACCTGAGTCTGGGCAAACAGGGTGGCAACCTTGTTGACCGGGCCGCCCATATCGAAGGCAGTCATACCACCCAGTATGGCACCCAGCATCACTTTACCTGAGCCCGCCATGCTGGAGAGCCAGTGGTTCATCCCTTCCATCATGGCGGCGATCGGGGCGCCGATCCCCCACATCACGATGCCACACACCAAGAAGGTACCGATCAGCGGATAGATGAAGATGGAACCAAGGGAGGTCATAGAGTCAGGCAGCTTGATCCGTTTGAGCTGATTGACCACGAAACCTGCGATAAAGCCCACCAGAATGGCGCCAAGGAAACCGGTTTGATAGTGCTGAACGGCAATCCAGGAGCCGATCATGCCCGGGGCCAGGCCCGGCTTGTCAGCCAGCGAGTAGGCGATGTAGCCACCCAGCACGGCAGTAAACAGAGTCAGACCGGCGATACCCATGGTAGCCATGTCTTTGAGGAAGCCCGCTTCCGGCACGGCGCCCTTGCCGCTCAGCATTACTGACAGGGAGAGCAGGACACCACCCGCCACGATGAAGGGGATCATGTGGGAGGTACCAAACAGCAGGTGCTGCTTCATGGTGTTGAGGCGATCCTTGAAGGTGCGCTCTTCGGGGGCAGCCGGAGCAGTGGCAGCCGGTTTGGCGGCCGGGGTCGGCTTTTGCTCTTTCGGGCCTTGTTTGAGCAGTGTCAGCGCTTGCTCAACGGTGGTGGTGGCCTTCATCTGCTCGATAAAGCCCGGCTCCAGCAGACGGGTAGATAGCTCGGCCAGCACTTCGATGTGGTGGTTGGCGCCGCCATCCGGGGAGGCGATCATGAAGATCAGCTGGGTCGGCTTGCCATCTTCGGCGCCGTACTCGATACCCTGACGGCTGACACCGATGGCAATGGCCGGACGGCTGACCGCCTTGCTCTTGGCGTGGGGCAGGGCGACACCCTGCTCGAAGCCGGTGCAGTCCAGCTGTTCGCGGGCCCAGATATCCTTGACGAATTGTTGTTGGTCAGACACGGCGCCATCGCGCGCCAGCATCTGTGCCATCTCGTCGAACAGGGCCTCCTTGCTGGTGGCCTTCAACTCCAGGCAGATGAGTCTGCCGTTGGTCATGGTGGGTAACATATTACTCTCCTGGCTCCGTTGCCGAGCCGCATGATGGGGGGGAACAATTGACCTGGATATTGTTCTCCCGTTGGCGCGGTGCCGAAATCGGACAAATGTGCCGTTTACTGGATTTTTGTGCTGCGCAAGTCGTCATGTGACCCAGCTCGCATATCATCATGAAAGCCAATCCATACCTGAATTTTTATTTTTTTAAATAAAAACAATGGATTGTGAATGCATCTTGCTACTTGCATGAGTGCGGCAAAAAGGTTTCGCCTTCGGAGGTATGGAGATTTGTGTGCTGCTTTGGGGGTGGAAAATGTGAAGGTGCTGGCAAAATGCGTTGAGAGAACAATCAGAAAGAGGGAGAGCAGCTCTTGATGTGAGTTAATCCCTCCACTGATCACTTGTTATGTTCATCATCGGTGTCCTTGGGTTTTGCATGAGCCCTTATTTAACAAAGCCCGCCACTTTTATGGATGGCGGGCTGTTTAGTGCTTCAGCCTTATTGAGCTGATGAATGAGGGGAGGAGAATCGGGCGTTATGTCCGAAACTTGCGTACAACCTCTTGCAGTTGTGTTGCCAACAGGTTGAGGTCGTTGCAAGCCTGAGCCATTTGTTTGGCTCCGGTCGCCACTTCTTCCGAGGCATTGCTGATGTTGACTACATTGCGATTGAGCTCCTCGCTTACCGCGCCTTGCTCTTCGGTTGCGGTGGCAATCTGAATATTCATGTGGGAGATACTGTTAACCGAGCTGCTTATTTCGGCAATAGAGGCTCCCGCTTCACGAGCTGTGTGGACCGTCTCGGACATCATATCCTGACTCTGTTGCATGGTGACGCCCGCTTCGTTAGCACGTTGCTGCAGTTCGGAGATGATGTGGTTGATCTGGGAAGTGGAGTCTTGAGTTCGTTTGGCCAGAGTACGGACTTCATCTGCAACCACGGCGAAACCACGACCTTGTTCACCGGCTCGGGCTGCCTCGATTGCCGCGTTCAGTGCCAGCAGGTTAGTCTGCTCGGCAATCCCCTGAATGACTTCAAGCACCATGCCGATATTTCGGCTGTCATCACCCAGCTGGCGGATCACCAGAGCAGTCTCTTCGATGGCGGTAGCCACCTTTTCAATCTTGCCGATTGAGTCATTGACGGTCTCGCTGCCTTGTGCGGCTGTGTCGCTGGCCGACGTTGCTGCGCTGGCGGCGTCGTTGGTGTTGCGGGCCACCTCCTGTACCGTGGCTTGCATCTCGTTCATGGCTGTGGCCAGCTGATTGAGCTCATGTTGCTGGGCGCCCATGTTGTTGGCCGATTGCTGTGCCACCGCGCTGATCTCTTCGGCGGCCGCACCCAACTGCACTACCGAGCCGGAAACCTCGTTGACCAGCATGCGCAGATTGGATTGCATCTCGTTGAACCCTTGAGCCAGCTTACCCAGCTCGTCATGGGAGAATTGCTTCATGTCGAGTTGGCTGGTGAGGTTGCCTGCCGCCACCTGGCGGGTCTGCTCCAGCAGGGTCATCACTGGATTGCGGATCTGCCGGATAAGCAGCCAGGCCACAATAACGACGAACAGCAAGGTTAGCGCACCGACTGTAGTGCTCAGCAGTTTTGCCCGTTCATAGGAGGCCTCACTCTGCTTGGTCAGCAGGTTGGCAACCCGATCGTTCTCCTTGCGAAGCTCCAGACCATCCTGTCCTGCCTGCTCGAGGGCTGCGCGGGATTCGTTTTTGATCAGCGACTGCATCTTGGCAATATCTCCCTGCCGTATGGCTGTTTCCAAGTCACCATGGGCTGAAAAATATTTGGCTGCTGCAGTTTTCAGCTCTGCAAACATGTTGCGATCTCGCTCCGACACAAAAGGCATCGATCCATACCGTTGCTCGGCGGCCATGTACTGACTCTTTGCCGCTTCGAAAGACTGTGTGCTGCTGTTGAGGGAGTCGGGATCCTTGCCCAGTGCATCTATCACCATGTTCAGTTCGGCACGGCGAGCGTCCAGCAAGGACACATGCATCTGGCTGGATGCCCGGATGGAGGGAACGATATTGTCGCTGACCTCACTGGCGTCACGGTAAATATTGGAGAGTTGTAAAGTGGCAAACCAGGCAAAGCCCAGCATCAACAAAGCGAGAGTGGTAAACGCCATGGTCAGCTTTTGCCCAATTGTCATTTTTGTCAGCATATATCCTCTTTTATCTATTTTTGTCAGGGGATCTTTGTGTGAAATTTATAGCAGCGAATAGATGTGATACCTTAAAAATAAATCAAATAAAAGAGATCTTAATCACAGAGGGTATTTAAGGTCTATTTCTTTACTGCGATGAGGTTTGGTTGGCATATCAAAAAATAAATATCAAATCTCTCATTACCCTGATTTTAAATTGATTTAATTGTCAGTTCATGCGGCCTGGCTTTTTTTACGGATTACGTCAACGGAAGGTATGGTGCAAAGAGAAATGTGTTACATATCATGATCTTACTGTTTTTCTTAAGTTGTTGCTTTCGACAGAGAGTGAATGGTCTGCTTGGAATTAAATTATAGAACGACTAAAAAATAGGGCTGCATCTCGAAAAATCAAAAGAGATTCCTTTCGTTTTCATTACCAATGGTTCTGTATGACTACGTGTGCTAAATGTTTACAGGCCGAATGATGATAGCTGGGGAAAGATTTAATGATGATGCATCTATGCGCTGTTTTAGTTTTCATTAGGGGGTGAAAATAGTAGAGGATAGAGTTGTTTTTTTATTTCCTCCATTTTAGCCGGACACTCAGAGTGTCGTCGTTGCTTGTGCAGGCTGGAATTTTCTTCGTTTCAGCAGACCCAGTCATCTGCATCAGGGTAGCGCCAAGCTCAGGCGACAAACCTGTGGAGCTGGTTGTGGGCAGGATGCAGTCAGGGATGGGCTTCAGAGCAAGATGCCTGAAGGAAGGCATAAGAGTGCAGTAGAGATAGAGACGGACTTGACTGGTAGGCCATATTGCTCTGTTGGGAGGGGGAGGCATATTCCCCCTCCAACAAGAGTCGGCTCTTATGTTGATTAGCAGCGGTTGCCGGCGCGTGCGACCCGCCCTTCGGCCAGCAGTTGATAACTGCCAGTCGCTGCAGGAATAAAGGCAGATTGCCCCTTTTCCAGACGCAGTGACTGTTCGCCCTGCTTGAGGATCACGGTTGCATCGATGGCAAACAGGATCTCGGCGCTGGCAGTGGTGAGCTGATGCTCGCCAGCCGGGTAGACGCTGAAAGTGAAGTCAGGTACCGGCACGTCGAAGTGCTGTACCGCGCCATCACAGCGGGGGGACAGCAGGATCTGGTCGTCCGGCTTGGGCAAGCAGAGGGTGCAATCCAAAAGCTCTGCCACATCGATGTATTTGGGGGTGAGGCCGGCGCGCAGCACGTTGTCTGAGTTGGCCATGATCTCGAGACCCGTGCCGCGCACATAGGCGTGCGGGGTACAGGCATCGAGGAACATCGCCTGACCGGGTTGGAGGGTCACCACGTTGAGCAGCAGCGGCGAGAAGAGGCCCACATCTCCCGGGTACTGGGCCGCCAGACTGGTGATAAGGGCAAACATCTCCTCATCCTGATGGGCGGCGGCATAGGTCAGCAGCCCCGCCAGCGCCTCCTCCTTGCGCGCCCCTTCCAGTATCAGCAGCTGGTGGAAGAAGTGCTGCAGGCCTGCTTCATTCTGGCTGGCGGCAAGGGCTGCGGTCAGATCGGCGATGGCCGCCAGATTGACCCGCTCGAACAGTGCCAGAATGGCGGGAATGGCGCGAAAGCCGTTCATCGCCTGATAGGGGGTGAGGGCAAAGACCAGCTCCGGCTTATGGTTCGGGTCCTTGTAGTTGCGATTGCTCGCCTTGATATCGATGCCTGCGGCCTCCTCTTTGGCAAAGCCCGCTTCGGCCTGAGCCTTGCTCGGGTGCACCTGAATGGAGAGAGCCTTCTCTGCACACAACACCTTGAACAGGAACGGCAGGCTGCCAAAACGGGCGAAGGTGGCCTCACCCAGCGCGGCGGCCGGAGCCCTGTCGATCACCGAAGAGAGCTTTTGCACACTGCCCGCCAGCGTCACCTCGGAGCAGCCGTTGGGATGGGCGCCCATCCAGAGCTCGGCCTGGGGTTTGCCTTGCGGGTTGGGAATGCCAAACAGGGTGGTGAGGGAGTCATGACTGCCCCAGTCATAGCCTTGAATCGGGTTTTGCATCAACAGAAAGGAGGGCAGATCGCTACTGCTCATAAGGGACGCCTCGTCTAGTTTGAAGAAAATCGGGTGCAGAAAAGGGTGGCATTACTGCTGTGGACCGGACTATAACATGGGCGGTCGTGCGCGCCGCAACCGCTTGCCTCTCTCTTGATCAGGATCACCATGTCTCTCATCTTCAGCCAACTGCTCGACGGAGCCCTGAGCGAACAGGTTCCATTTGACCAAATCTGGTTTGCCAGTGAACAGGGGGTGCCACCCAGTTTCAGTTATCAGGTCAACTTTCCCCGCCTCGAGCTGGTCTTTAGTGGCGAGTATCTCAACCAGATCTGGGACAGGGAGGAGGGGGTCAGAGAGATCAGCGTGTTACCAGGGCAGGCGCTCTATATTCCCCCCAACGGCTGGAACAAGCCGCTCTGGACCACCGACTGCTCGGTGCTGAGCCTGCTGTTTGGCAAACGCCAGCTGGGGTTCAGCTTGGTGAGCAAGCGCCGTGAAGATCCCGATTTCTTCGATGTGCAAAAGCACAGCATCATGGCGCGGGCGGGCCATGTGATCGAACACATTTTGGCGGCGCTGAACGTACTGACCGAGGATCCAGGTCGCTCCCCCACCGATGATCACCTGCTGCAGGCCCTGCTGGCGAGTGCCCGTCAGCTGTTGTTGGAGTCCGCCACGGATCGGCCACGGGGGGCAGAGCTCTTTCACGGGATCTGCATCTATATCCAGGAGAACTTTCACCGTCCCATCACCCGTGACTCCATTGCCCACCGCTTCAACGTTTCAGCCAGCCATCTCTCCCACCTGTTTCGCGAGCAGGGTCATATGCGCCTTGCCGATTACATCAGCTGGGTGCGGATCGATCGGGCCAAATTCATGCTGAAAAAGTACCGTTTTCGTCTTGAAGAGGTGGCCAGTCGCTGCGGTTACAGTGACGTGAACTACTTCTGCCGGGTGTTCAAACAGAAGACCGGCTTGACCCCTTCCCAGTATCGTTCCCTGAGTCAGCCGCAGGCGGTGGCCAGCGAGCTGGAGGGATAACTGGGCTGGGTCGGGAAGGCGTGGTGACGGCGCACTGGCGGGTGGCTACCTCTTTGGTCTGACATGCTTTCTTGTCGTTTTATTATGAAAATGAATGGGCTAAGATGGCCGCGCGCAACAAACAAGTTGATAACAAACGGAAGTTAGGAGATGCCGATGGAAAGCAAAGTAGTAATCCCGACCCAGGGTCAGAAAATCACAGTCGATGCCAACGGCAAGCTGCAGGTTCCCAACCATCCGATCATTCCGTTTATTGAAGGGGATGGCATCGGTGTTGACGTAACCCCGGCCATGTTGAATGTGGTGAATGCTGCGGTCGAGAAAGCCTACAAGGGCGAGCGCAAGATCGCCTGGATGGAGATCTATACCGGCGAGAAGTCGACTCATGTCTATGGCGAAGGTGCCTGGCTGCCGGCCGAAACCCTGGATTTCATTCGTGAATATTGCGTGGCCATCAAGGGCCCGCTGACTACTCCGGTCGGTGGCGGTATTCGCTCCCTCAACGTGGCTCTGCGTCAGGAGCTGGATCTCTACATCTGCCTGCGCCCGGTGCGTTACTACGACGGCACCCCGAGCCCGGTGAAACGTCCTGATCTGACCGACATGGTGATCTTCCGCGAAAACGCCGAAGACATCTACGCCGGTATCGAGTGGAAGGCCGACAGCGCCGAAGCAAACAAGGTGATCGCCTTCCTGCAAAACGAGATGGGCGTGAAGAAAATTCGCTTCCCCGAGTCCTGCGGTATCGGCATCAAGCCCATGTCCAAAGCCGGTACCGAGCGTCTGGTGCGTGCCGCCATCGAGTATGCCATCGACAACGATCGCGACTCCGTGACTCTGGTGCACAAGGGCAACATCATGAAGTTCACCGAAGGTGCCTTCAAGGATTGGGGTTATGCTCTGGCCCAGAACGAGTACGGTGCCCAGCTGATTGACGGCGGCCCCTGGTGCTCCTTCAAGAACCCGAAAACCGGCAAGACCATCGTCATCAAGGATGTCATCGCCGATGCCTTCTTGCAGCAGATCCTGCTGCGTCCGGCCGAGTATGACGTCATCGCCTGTATGAACCTCAACGGCGACTACATCTCCGACGCGCTGGCCGCTCAGGTAGGCGGTATCGGCATCGCACCGGGAGCCAACATCGGTGACGGCGTGGCCCTGTTCGAAGCGACCCACGGTACTGCACCGAAGTATGCCGGTCAGGACAAGGTCAACCCGGGCTCCCTGATCCTCTCCGCCGAGATGATGCTGCGCCACATGGGCTGGGTCGAAGCGGCCGATCTCATCATCAAGGGGATGGAAGCGGCGATCCGCAACAAGACCGTCACCTATGACTTCGAGCGTCTGATGGAAGGGGCCACCCTGCGCTCCTGCTCCCAGTTTGCTCAGGACATGATCGAGCAGATGTAATCTGCTGCTTGCCAGAAACGCAAAACCGGCGCCATGTGCGCCGGTTTTTTTATCGCGAAAGAGTGAAGGGGCTTACTGCGCCTGCTCTACGTGTTGCTGATAGCGTTGCTGCCATTTGCTGGTTTCTGCTTCATCACCCTGGGCCTTCCAGAAGGCGCAGATGGTGTTGGCAAGTTCCGAAGCCATCGCGTGATCTCCGTCACGTCGACTCATCAGATAATCTCCCAGCCAGCTTTGATATTGTTTCATTACCCGATCTCCTTATCTCATGTGCCCTTGAGGGTGCCCACCGTGACGGGAGCCTGTCGGCTCATCCAGGGGGGGACATCATCAGGCATGATGGTGCAAATTCACGACCCGGGCAGAGAGCCCGATGGGCAATCTGGCGGCGAACGTGACGCGAGATGTCAAAAAATGAGCGCCATTTTAGCACAAACTGACCAACTTGGGGAAATTGTCGCCATGGACTGCGACAGAACAGCCCCATCCCCTTGTTCCCACAACAGAAAACCCGCCGTGATGGCGGGTTGATTTGCAGATAAATGTGGCGAAACAGCCTAGATCTTGGCGCTGGCCAGGTACTTTGCCATCTCCTCGGCGGGCACCATGCCACCGCCAGTGGCCCACACCAGATGGGTGGCGCGGGCCATGGTCGCAGCGTCCAGTCCCTGCGCAGTTTGCCATGCCGGATCTGCCGCTACGCGCCAAGGGCCAGCCATACCGGCCAGCGCCGAGGGTTCCAGTTTGATCTGCTCATCGCGCGCCAGCAGTCCGAGCAGGTCATACATTTCCTGATCGCTCAGGGTGTAGAAGCCCGCCAGCAACCGCTCCATGGCGCGGCCGACGAAGCCGGAGGCGCGACCTACAGCGAGGCCGTCGGCTACGGTGAGGTTATCGATGCCCAGATCCTGCACCGCAATGGCATCATGCAATCCGGTGTGGACCCCCAGCAACATGCAGGGGGAGTGAGTGGGCTCGGCGAAGAAGCAGTGGACGTTGTCTCCGAACGCGAGCTTGAGACCAAAGGCCACGCCGCCCGGGCCGCCACCCACGCCGCAGGGCAGGTAGACGAACAGCGGGTGGTCGGCATCCACCTTGATGCCCATCTGGTCGAACTGCGTTTTCACCCGCTCGCCCGCCACCGAGTAGCCGAGGAACAGGGTGCGGGAGTTCTCGTCATCGATAAAGAAGCAGTTGGGATCGCGCTCGGCCTCTTTGCGCCCCTGTTCCACCGCAACCCCGTAATCTTCGGCATATTCGACCACGATGGCGCCATGTTCACGCAGTTTGCGTTTTTTCCACTCCCGCGCGTCGGCCGACATGTGGACGGTGACGGTAAAGCCCAGCTTGGCGCTCATGATGCCGATGGACATGCCAAGATTGCCGGTGGAGCCTACCGCGATGCTGTACTGGCTGAAGAACTGGCGGAACTCCTCGCTAAAGAGCTTGCTGTAGTCATCCTCTTCTCGCAGCAGACCGGCTTTGATGGCCAGCAGCTCGGCATGGGCCAGCACCTCGTAGATACCGCCGCGCGCCTTGATGGAGCCGGAGATGGGCAGGTGACTGTCTTTTTTCAGCAGCAGTCGACCGGTGACCTCAACCCCGTAGCGCCGGTTGAGCGTAGCCTGCATCGCCGGAATAGCGGCGATCTCGGACTCCAGAATGCCGTTACTGGCGCGGGTCTCGGGGAAGGCTTCGCACATGTAGGGGGCGAAGCGGGCCAGCCGAGCGGAAGCGTCCGCCACATTGCGGTTATCGAGCCCCACATAGGGCAGACCGGCAGCCAGAGTGGTGGTGTTGGGGTTGAACCAGGTGACTGGCTCAAGCGCGATCAGGGATTGCACTAGTGGAAATTGCGCAGTGAGCTGTTGGACGTCGATGTTTTTCATAGTGTTCTCGGTCTTGTTACACGATAAAGGAGAGCAAGAAGGTACCGGCCAGCGCCATCAGGGAGGCGACAAAGGTGGCGGTGGTGTAGTACTTGAGCGTTTCGTTCAGGGTGGCGCCGCAATACTGCTTGACCAGCCAGAACAGAGAGTCAGTCACTATGGTGCAGCCAATGGCACCGGAGCCGATGGCCAGGGTCATGATCTCCGGGCTGATGTTCGGGTAGTGCACCATGATGGGGGAGACGATGGCGGTGGCGCCCATCATGGCGACGGTGGCGGAGCCCACGGCGGCGTGCAGCACGATAGCCACCAGCCAGGCCAGCAGAATCGGGTGCATATCCAACTGGGAGAGGATAGTGGCCAGAGAGTCGCCCAGCCCACTCGCCTTGAGTACGCCGTTGAAGGCGCCGCCCGCTCCGATAATGAGCAGGATATTGGCGATGGAGGAGAAGCACTCCTCGGTCTTGTTAAGCAGTCCCTCCATCTTCATCTGCTGGCGGATCCCCAGCACGTAGTAGGCGGTGAAGGCGGCAATGAACATGGCGGTGATGGGGTTGCCGATAAACTCCAGCACGGTATAGAGGTGGCTGGCGTGATCCATGTTGAGCTCGGCGACCGTCTTGGCCAGCATCAGCAGGATGGGCAGCAGCACGGTGAAGAGCGAGGCGCTTAAGGTCGGGAGAGTTGCTTCATCGCGGGCCTTGATGTCGGCAAAGGCAGCGGGTACCTCCTTGAATGGAATCCGGTTACCCAGCAGCTTGAGGAACAGCGGACCGCCCACCAGCGAGGCAAACAGCCCGACCGCCAGACCATAGACGATGACGGATCCCACATCGGCGCCCAGCTGATTGGTGACGTAGAGGGCTGCCGGGTGGGGCGGTACGATGCAGTGCACGGCCATCAGGGCGGTGCAGAGCGGAATGGCCAGGGTCAGCAGCGAGGTTCTGGTCTTGCGGGCGATAGAGAAGGCGAGCGGGATCAGCAGCACCACCCCGACTTCGACAAACAGGGTGATGCCGCACACCAGACCCACCAGCACCATGATGACCTGTGGCGAGAGCCAGCGGCATTTCTGCAGGGCGAGGCCGATGCGCTCCGCCGCCCCTGACACCTCCATCATCTTGCCGAGTATGGTGCCAAGACCGATGACGGCGGCGAGAAAGCCTAGCGTGCCGCCAATGCCATCTTCCATGGCGCTGACCATCTTGAGGGGCTCCATCCCCATCAGGGTGCCGACATAGAAGCTAGCCAGCAGCAGGGCAAGGAAAGGATGCACCTTGCCCTTCACTATGGTGACCACGATAAGAACGATGCTACTTAGCAAGGTAGCGATGACCCATACCTCTGAACTCATACTGCGCCTCGACATCTGTTGTGTGTGATTGTTTATGCGCTTATTGAATGAAAATGAGGCGGGGCTGACAAATGATGAAATCGACCACTTGGGTGAGCCGAGGTGATGCAAGAGCGCTACATTGGTCACAATTTATCGAAATCACACTCTTTGGGTCTTTTGGTTTCATCCTGAAAGTGGCCTGTGGGTGTATCATCGGCGGCCATTGCGAAGAGGGGGATGAATGTATAACGGGGATAATTACATATCGCGCAACAAGCTGTTGAGCGGCTACCAGTTGGCCAAGTTGCACACCTTCGAGGCGGCCGCCCGCCACGGATCCTTTGCCATGGCAGCTGATGAATTGTCGCTGAGTCCCAGTGCCGTGAGTCACCGGATCAGCGCGCTGGAAGAGGAGCTGGGGTTCAAGCTCTTTGAGCGTTTTCACCGCAAGGTGGTACTGACGGCGGATGGGCAGCGGGTGTTCTGGGCGCTCAAATCCTCGCTGGAGTTCATCAATCAGGAGATCCTGGAGATCAAGAATCAGGAGCTCTCCGGTACCCTGACCATCTATTCGCGTCCCTCCATCGCCCAGTGCTGGCTGGTGCCCAGGTTGGCGGATTTCTCCCGCCTGCATCCGCAGATCGAGCTCAATATCATCACCGGCAACGAGAACATCAACCTGCATGGTTATGGCATCGATTTGACCCTCTATTTCGATGAGAAGAGTCCGGAGCGGCTTGCCATCCACCCGCTGATGGATGAGTACATGCTGCCGGTCTGCAGCCCGGCATATGCCGAGCAGCACAGGCTTGTCGGTAATCCCGCCAACTTGTCCTTGTGCCGTCTGCTTCATGATCGGCAGGCATGGGGATTTGACTCGGATACCGACGAATGGAGCAGCTGGGCTCGCCACGCCGGGGTCAGCCTCGAGGCATGCCAGCTGAGCATGGGTTTTGATCGCTCGGATCTCGCCATCATCGCCGCCATGAATCACGCCGGGATCGCCATGGGGCGCAAGAATCTGGTGAGCAAGCGACTGGCACGCAACGAGCTGGTGGCCCCTTTTGCCGGGCTGGAGATCAAGTGCGAGCAGCGTTATTACATGGCGACCCTGCCCAATCGGGCGTGTCCCAAGATCCAGGCCTTTATCGACTGGGCGCAGGAAATGGCTGCCGAGATGGAATGAGCCGCTGTTGTCAGGCGAGAGAACAAAATGGCGGCGGCAACATGCGAGTTAACGGAGGTAGCGGTTTAACATGGCGGGAAATAGGGGAGAGTGTCAGCGGAATAGCCTTGCTGCCAACCGTGGCTGGCAGCAAGGCAACGGTCGGGATCAGGTGGTCTTTTCCAGATGGTTCTGGTAAATCTGCTGCCACTTGTCCAGTTCGTTTTCATCACCCTGCTGCTGCCAGAACTCGCAGATGGAACTCGCCATCTCGCATGCCATGGCGTGGTCACCGTCACGGCGACTCATCAGGTATTGCCCCAGCCAGCTTTGATACTGTTTCATTGCACGATCTCCTTATCTATTTAACCCTTGATACTGCAGCTGTGGGACACCCGTCCGGCAGTGTTGCGCCACACTCCACTTTCGCCGCGCGCTGCTTGTTGTCGCCGCGCGTGTTGTCAATCAGGACAGAGAGCGTATGAGAAAAAGGCAAAAGTGTTAAAAATTGGCCACCACCTTATCACAAAATGGTGTGATATGCAGGCTTTGGGTCCAATTGAGTTATAAGCGCGGGTTGTGTGTCCCGACATCGCGACAGGGATTGACGGAGAGTATCGGCACGCAACTTGTGCCGCAAGCAGGCGTTTGAGCGGCTACTGGGTCACCCGACGTGCCTGCCAGTAGCGACTGTTCCAGTAGACGTTGTCGAGGCGGGAGCGGATCACTCCCTTGCTGGTGGAGGCGTGAATAAACTCGCCGGCACCTGTGTAGACCCCCACATGGTACTGTTGCCAGCCGGTTTTGAAGAAGACCAGATCCCCGTGTTGCAGCCGGTAGCGATCCACCGGTTTGCCAATGCTGGCCTGAGATTCGGTGGTTCTTGGCAGGTTGAAGCCCAGCACCTGACTGTAGGCGAGCTGGGTGAAGGCGGAGCAGTCTAGCCCGGCACGGCTGGCGCCGCCCATGCGGTAGGGAACACCGCGCCATTGTTGGTAGAAGCCATCAAAGGCACTGCTCTGCCGGGGGGCCGGAGGCGGCTCCGGCGTGCTGGAACAGGCGGCCAGCAGCAGAGTCAGCAGGGATAGCAGCAGCTTGCGATACATCGGGCTCTCTCCACGGACAGGTCTACCAAACGAGACATTTATCGAACGCCATATCCTGCCAAATCGTTTTGGCGGTAGGGGGCGCGACAACTTTTCCATCATAAACAAGGATCTGGCTCCAGACCTAGTCTCCGAGAGGAAAAATGTGGTGGGGAACTGAAAAACGCCAACCCGAGGGCTGGCGTTTGTTGTCACTCGTTGTGGCTGATCAGCGGTTTAAGCAGCTCGGCCAGCTTGTAGAAGGTCTGCACCCGGGTGGTGCTGGGGCGCCAGACCAACCCGATTTCGCGATAGGAGGTCTCTCCCGGCAGCGGGATGGCCACCAGATCGGAGTTGGCAAGAATGCCTGCATCGATGGCCATCTGCGGCAGGAAGGTGGTGCCAAGACCCGCTTCCACCATCTGTACCAGGGTGTGCAGGCTGGTGGCGGCGAACGGGTTGATCTTGCTCTTGTCCCGCAGGCGACAGGCGCTCACTGCGTGCTCGGTGAGGCAGTGCTCCCGCTCCAGCAGGAAGATGCTCTGGTTGGGCAGCTCCTTGTAGTCGAACGGGGTATGCAGACCGGCCGCCATGCTGGCGGGCATCACCATGTGGAACGGATCCTGGCCGACGGTCTTGCAGTGAAATCCACCGATCTCGATGGGCAGGGCGAGGATCAGCAAGTCGAGCTGACCCTGTTCCAGCTGCTTGAGCAGATTGCTGGTGGTGTCTTCACGCAGCAACAATTCGAGGTCAGGATAGGTTTTGCTGCACTCTTTCAGCAGCTTGCTCAGCAGGAAGGGGGCGATGGTGGGAATGCAGCCAAGACGTACCGTCCCCTGCATCACGCCGCCCTGATGTTGCCCGAGCTCCATGAGATCCCGCGCATCGGAGAGCAAATTGCGAGCGCGCTCGACGATTTCCATGCCGACCGGGGTCATAATGAAGCTCTTGTGGTCCCGCTCCACCAGTTGCAGGTTCATCATGTCCTCCAGCGTCTGGATCCCGGTACTCAGGGTCGACTGGCTGACATGACAGGCCTTGGCGGCGCGGTTGAAGTTCTTGTGCTCATCGAGAGCGACCAGATATTGCAGCTGTTTGAGGCTGGGCCAACGTTGCATAGAAAAACCCGATTAATGCTATCTATTTAATTTGATTTAACTAATCTACCACCGGGTCTATAGTTTGTCGCTTGAATTAGATGGACTTGGCTCTAGGTAGCCCAATCCTCACCGGATTGTTCACTTCACATAAAGAGGAATTGAATATGGTATTGGTAGGCCGTCCCGCACCCGATTTTACCGCCGCAGCTGTTTTGGGTAATGGCGAGATCGTTGATTCATTCAACCTGTCATCCCACATCAAAGGCAAAGCTGCCGTTGTCTTCTTTTATCCGCTCGATTTCACCTTCGTCTGCCCGTCCGAGCTGATTGCCTTCGATCACCGCTATGAAGAGTTCCAGAAGCGTGGCGTGGAAGTGATCGGTGTTTCCATCGATTCACAGTTCTCCCACAACGCATGGCGCAACACCAAAGTGGAAGATGGCGGTATCGGTCAGGTCAAGTACCCGCTGATCGCCGACGTGAAACACGAAATCTGCAAAGCCTATGACGTTGAGCATCCGGAAGCCGGCGTGGCGTTCCGTGGCTCCTTCCTGATCGACAAGAACGGTGTCGTTCGTCACCAGGTTGTCAACGATCTGCCGCTGGGCCGCAACATCGACGAGATGCTGCGCATGGTCGATGCCCTGCAATTCCACGAAGAGTACGGCGAAGTGTGCCCGGCTCAGTGGGAAAAAGGCAAAAAAGGTATGCAAGCCTCTCCGGACGGCGTTGCCAAGTACCTGTCCGAGAACGCTGACTCCCTGTAATCGAGTTGTACTCTCCTTGAAGAACCGGCGTCTTGGCGCCGGTTTTTTTATACCTGTGAGTCATCTATCCCCCTGATATCGCCGGTCACACTTTTCTCGCTCCATCGCTATTCCAAGCAGCTGTTCGCTGGCGTACTCGTTGTTTCGAAATGAGGTGCTGATCCGAATGGCTGGGTGGGGGGATATGCCGACAGACAATCGCCATAAAAAAAGCGCGCCATAGGCGCGCTCAGTTCACAAGCGGAGGTGTTATTCCTCAAAGATCCCGAAGTGATCCTTGGCGAAATTGACCCGCTGATCCACGTTCATCTTCACCTGCCCCAGCTTCTCGATGGTCTTGAGATTGGGCACCAGGCCGCGACCGTTGGCGATCTGGATGGCAAGACCCGGACGGGCGTTGAGCTCCAGCAGCATGGGGCCGCGGAACTTGTCCAGCACCATATCGGTACCGATATAACCCAGACCCGACATCTCGTAGCAGGAGGCGGCCAGGGTGAGCAGGGTATCCCAGTGGGGCACCTTGAGCTCATAGAGATCGAGGCCGGTGTCCGGATGGTGGCGCAGCGGATTGCCAAACTGCACCGCCCGCAGGGCACGACCGGTACGCAGGCACAGACCCACCCCCACGGCGCCCTGGTGCAGGTTCGCCTTGCCATCGGAGGCTGCGGTGGAGAGGCGCATCATCGCCATCACCGGGAACCCCTTGAAGATGATCACCCGGGCATCGGGTACCCCTTCAAAAGAGTAGCCGTCGAACACATCATCAAAGTTGATGAGGCCTTCGACCAGTGCCACGTCTGGCTTGCCGCCGAGCGAATAGAGCCCCGCCAGAATGTTGGAGACATGGCGCTCCAGATCCTGACCGTTGGAGGCGCTGCCGTTGGGCTTGTAGAAGAGGCCATCTTCCTGGCGCAGGATCACCAGGATCCCCTTGCCGCCCGAACCACGGGCCGGCTTGATGCAGAAGCCCGGCCAATCTTTTACCAGCTCGGTGATGCGACCCACATCGTGCTGGGCACGGATGGTACCGATCAGCTCAGGCACGGTGACCCCTGCATCCAGCGCAATTTGCTTGGTCTGCAGCTTGTCATCCACCAGCGGATAGAGGCTGCGCGGATTGTAGCGGCTGATATAGGAGTGGTTGCGCTTGTTCATGCCGAGGATGCCTGATTGGGACAGGCTCCACGGGGTTGTGTATTTTTCCCAGAACCACATCGGTTACTTGTCCTTACCCGGGGTGACGCCAGATTTCATTTCGTCCACCAGCGGCTTGAAGCGCTTCAGTTCGCTCAGCTTGTAGCCGGTGTAGTTACCCATCAACAGCACGGTCGCCATCAGCACCAGCTGCAGGCCGAGGAAGTTGAAGGTGAGGTGACGAATAAGCTCGTTATCCATGGCCAGATAGGCGATGACGGCAACCAGCAGAGAGCCACCACCCTGGCGGAACACCTCTTTCGGGCCCTCTTCTTCCCACAGGATGGACATCCGTTCGATGGTCCAGGAGAGGATGATCATCGGGAAGAAGGTGATCTTCATACCGTCGGTCAGCCCCAGCTTGAAGGCGAACGCGGAGAAGATACCGATCATCGAGATAACCATGATGATGATGGCCGATATTCGGGCGACCAGCAGCAGGTTAAGCCGCGACAGATAGGAGCGGATGATGAGACCGGTGCCGACGATCAGCAGGAAGCCGATGAGACCGGTGACCAGCGAGGTCTGGATAAAGGCGACCGCGATCAGCACAGGCATAAAGGTACCGGAGGTTTTGATCCCCACCAGAACCCGCAGGAACACCACCATCAGCACGCCGATCGGGATCAGCAGCAAGCCCTTGAACAGGGTCTGCTCTTCCAGCGGCAGGCTGTGGATGGAGAAGTTCATCATCTCTGATTTTTCGAACTTCTGCGCCAGTGCCACGCTAACCGGCTGCTCCTGCTCGATCATCGAGAAGCTGACACGGGAGTTGTGACCACCGGTCACGTCCAGCAGGGCGCCGGAGTTGTATTCCCACAGCAGCAGGTTGGCCGGACGGCCCTGTTCACCGGTTTGCGGGTTGAACAGCTTGTAGTCGGTCGGGCTGTTGAATACCTGCAGGTAATCCACCAGCTCCTGACGACGGCGGCCATCTTCCAGATTCAGGGCATGCACCACGCGGGTGGGGACGTCAGCATTGTTGAGCAGCTCGGCGATCAGGTTGGCGCGGCTCTTGTGCTTTTTCAGCAGCTCGGCATTCTGCTCCTGCTTCTCGATCTCCTTGATGATCTCGCGAGTCAGGGTGTAGCCATCGGCAGAGCGCTCCTGCGCCCGCTCGAGGATCTGTTTCATCGCGGTGGCATAAGGCTCACTCTCGATCTGCTTCTCGATGGCAGGCGGCTGCGGATTGGCGGCCGGTTTGGCGTGGGCATCCGCCATCATGTCGACGCGGTAATAGAGCTCCTGACGGCCAGAGGCGGTGCGGATGGACCACTCGGCACGGGCATCGCCATCTTTCTCGACAAAGGAGAGGCCGTAGCCGGGGCTGGCGGCGTTCTCGTTCATCAGGGTGAAACCGGGCTGGGTGCCCGGAATGGCCAGGGAGGCGATCACCGGCTCACCGGTCGCCTCAAACTCCAGCTTGGCTTCGATGGACCAGATCTGGCGCTTTTCACCGGGCGTCAGCGGCACATCCAACGCGATATGGTGATAGATCGTCATCCCCAGGCCGACAATGTACAGCAGGGCTACCAGCAAATAGAACGGCTTACGGGAAACCATGGATTATTTCACATCCTTGAGCTTGGGTTTGGGTTGGATATATTCGCGGGCCACATCAACCACGGCGATGTCTTTCAAAAATTCGCGACCCAGCAGCACAGGGAAGGTCATGTCGCTACGGTCTTTCAGGGTAAATTCGGCTTTCTCGGTCATGTCGCCAATGCGCACGGCCAGACGCACTACCGGACGGCGGTCCAGATCGTCGGCAGAGGCCTGACGCACCCGCACATGGCGTACCAGCGGCGCTTCGATCTGGATCTTGTCGTCCACTTCCTGATGGCTCAGGAAGAAGCGCACCCAGTTTTTGCCGTTGCGCTCGAAAATGGTGATCTCCTGCGCACTGATGGAGGAGGTGGTCGCTCCGGTATCGACCCGCGCCTGGAAGGCGTCGTTGGCCGCATCAACCCAGATCCACTCGGCTTCACCGACCATCAGTTTGCCATCGATGGTGTGACCCTGATTGGGGGCCGGGCACTTCTCGGTGGGGATGGACATCGGCTTGGGCGGCTCGGAGGGGAGGGTGGCGAGCTTGTGGTCTACTTGCTTGACGGACTCTTTCATATTGGTGACATCTGTGTTGAGCTGAACCAGCAGGTGCTGTTGCTGCACATACTGCTTCTGTTGCTGTTCCATGGATGTTTGCAGGCGCTGCTCACTCTGGCTCAGCTCGCTACGAAGCTCGGCCAGCGTCAGAGCAGGGACCTGAGGCGCTTTTTCCATATTGACACACCCGCCGAGACTAAGCAGGGAGAGCAGGGTCATTCCTTTTAATTTGCTTTTCATGTCATTCATTTAACTGTGCTTCCTGGAATTGGGTCAGTGTAACTTCCACAAGCGCCACCGGCTAGTCTTTGGCCTTGCGGGCAATCAGTACGGCACGTTTCGGCGCCGGGTGTCCTTCTACCGTGAGTGCCGGATTGTCTGGATCCAGATAGTCACTCAGGGATTCATTAATCATCCAGTCGGTACGACGCTGTTCGTCGGTGCTGGTCATATTCTCGTCTACTATCCGCACGTCGGTGAAGCCGCAGCGCTCGACCCACAGCTTGAGGGCGCGGCTTGAGGGAATAAACCAGACGTTGCGCATCTTGCCGTAACGGTCGGTGGGCATCAGCACGTCGTTGACCCCGCCATCAATCACTAGCGTCTCCAGCACCAGCTCGCCATCATCTTTCAATTGATTGCGCAGCTGCTCGATATGTTCGATGGGGGATTTGCGGTGATAGAGCACCCCCATGGAGAAGACGGTGTCAAAGGCACGCAGCTCCGGCAGCTCCTGAATACCGAGCGGCAGCAGGTGGGCGCGCTGATCATTGCCTGCGAAGTGGCGAATGGCCTCGAACTGGCAGAGGAACAGCGGGCTCGGGTCGATGCCGACTGCAAGCCGAGCCCCTTCACCCACCATGCGCCAGAGGTGGTAACCGCTGCCGCAGCCCACATCCAGCACATAACGGCCTTCGAGCGGGCTGATATGGGGCAGCACCCGATCCCACTTCCAGTCAGAGCGCCACTCGGTATCGATATGGATGCCGTGCACGGTGAACGGCCCCTTGCGCCAGGGCATGAAGTGGCGCAGCAGGCTCTCGACCTTCTTGCGCTCACCTTCGCCAAGGCTCTCGGCCGAGCCAATCTCGACCCGGCTTTTCAGCTCGATGTTGCCGGGAGCCACTTGCGGCAGCTTGTTGAGGGCGCGATTCCAGCGCGGCAGGTCGCCATGCTGGTTGTCATGTTGCCAGGCGTGCAGCTGGGCTGGCAGGGTATGCAGCCAGTGGCTCAGCCGGTTTTTGGCAATCAGTTGATAGAAATTGGCAAAGTCGATCATGGCTGGGCGTCGCTGGATTTGATGGCAATCATGGAGCCGAAGTTGAAGCACTGGAACCAGAGATCCTGATGGACGAAACCGGCATCCCGCAGGCGTGCCTGATGCACCGGCAGGCTGTCGGTGCGCATCACGTTCTCAAGGGCAGTGCGTTTCTGGCTGATCTCCAGCTCGCTGTAGCCATTGGCCCGCTTGAAGTCGAGATGCAGATCGATGAGCAACTCGTTGACCGGTTCATCTTCGAAGCGGAACTTTTCGCTCAGGATCAGGATCCCGCCCGAGCGCAGCCCATCGTGAATGCGCTGGATCAGGGCGGCCCGTTTCTCTGGTTCGACAAATTGCAGGGTGAAGTTGAGCACCACCACGGAGGCGTTCTCGATCTCGATGTCGCAGATATCTGCTTCCACCAGCTCCACCGGCACCTCGGATTTGAAACCGGAGAGGTGGGCGCGGGCGCGCTCAATCATCGGATGGGAGAGATCCACCGCGGTGATGCGGCAGCCGGGCTGGCTGACATGGCGACGCATCGCCTGGGTCGCGGCGCCCAGTGAGCAGCCGAGATCATAGAGTCGGCTCTCGGGTTGGGCGTAGCGGGCAGCCATCATGCCGATGGCAGAGATGATGTTGCTGTAACCCGGCACCGAGCGCTGGATCATATCGGGAAACACGTCGACGACCTGTTCGTCAAAACAGAAGTCACCCAATCGGGCGATCGGGGCGGCAAAAATTTGATCTTTGGTATGCATGCTGGCGCAGCCTGACAGTCGGGACATCACCCGGCTGTATTGTTCAATTGAGTCGTTGGGTGACACCCATCAGAGTAGATTTATCACCTGTTTACGAACGGGGTGGCTGGTCGTGAAATCCTTTGGACCTGTCCTGTTCGTACGGGCCATGTTCCGGACCCTTACTTGGGGCGGTAGTGTAGAGGATTGATGGCCGTTTGTCTTGACGCCAGGGCTTGCCACGCCACAAAAAAGCACTTTTTTTGCAGCGAAACGATGGCCGCAGAATGGGTTGGCTAAAAGCGCAGCACTCCCTGCCGTGCGCGATCGTTTTCCCCCGGCCAGGGGGCCATCTCCTGCTCCAGCAAGCGGGTGATCTGACGGGCCAGCTCAGGTGCCTGGGCGTTGTCGGCAGTATGTATATAGAGGTAGAGGTCTTTCCCCTCCGCGAGCCACTGGCGCCAGTGGGGGAGCCAGCTGGGCAGGAAGGGGTGATTGGCCGCCGGATCCGGCAGGCCGATAAAGCGCACCATAGGAGCGTTGGCGGTGGCCAGTAGATGTACCGGTAGGCGTGGCTTCTTGCCCTGGGCATCGACAAGGGCTGGCGTGGTTGCTGGCACCGAGAAGAGTGGCCGGCTGTCGAGCATCACCCGGTTCACTCCCTGTTCCATCAGCAGCCGGTTCAATGCCCGCTCGGCCTCCCCCTTGGCGAAGAAGTCGGGGTGACGCACTTCGAGGGCGTAGCGAAACTCCCGCGGCAGCCGATCGATGAAGGCCGCCAGTCTGGCCAGCCCCTGTGGCCCGAAACGGGCGGGCAACTGCAGAGTGAGCAGCCCCAGCTTGTCGTGTAGTGGCGCGAGCAGACGAATAAAGTCGGCGACTTGCTTGTCTGCGCTCACCAGATCGCTTTGGTGGCTGATGGTTTGCGGAAACTTGAAGTTGAAACGAAAGTGATTAGGCACCGCATCGGCCCAGCGCTGTACCGTGTCCTGTGTCGGCAGGGCGTAGAAGGTGGTGTTACCCTCCACCGAGTTGAAGACGGTCGCGTAGTGGGCGAGGTGTTCGGCAGGCTTGGCGCCAAGGCCCAGCAACTGGCCGGGCCAGCTGGGGTGGGACCACTGCGGCAGGCCCAAATAGAGGCTCATGATGGCTATTCTCTTCGCTCTTGGTGCATTCGTGCCGATTTTTTGCCCGCTTTTTGCCATCGAGTGCAAAAAACTGGCGAAAGGAGGCTGCTGGCCATTTTACCCAAAAGGGGGTTTTCCTCTATAATGCCAGCCCTTTTGTTTTTCAATTTCTTGTGACCCATGCCTATCTACGAATATCGTTGCGACGTCTGTGGCCATGAATTGGCAAAACTGCAAAAGCTTTCCGATGCCCCCCTGACCGACTGTCCGGCCTGTAGCAAGCCGAATCTGGTCAAGCTGATATCGGCGGCAGGCTTCCGGCTCAAGGGAACCGGATGGTACGAGACTGATTTCAAACCGGGTAAGAAAAAGAATCTGGCCAGCTGTGAGACAGACGGTGCTTGCCAGTCGTGCCCGGCGGCCCAAGGTTAACCGTCTCTCTACAATTTCGAAGGAAGAAGTCCATGCGCTCTATCTATTGCGGACAGGTCAATGAGGCCCATGCAGGGCAGACCATTACATTGTGCGGTTGGGTTCATCGTCGTCGTGATCTCGGCGGTCTGATCTTTATCGATATGCGCGACCGGGAAGGGATCGTTCAGGTGTTCTTCGATCCGGACAAGCCGGAGGCGTTCGCCCTGGCCTCCGAGCTGCGCGGCGAGTTCTGCATCCAGGTGACCGGCGTGGTGCGCACCCGTCCCGAGTCCCAGCGCAACAGCGACATGGCCACTGGCGCCATCGAAGTGTTCGCCCACGAACTCAACATCATCAACCGTGCCGAGCCGCTGCCGCTGGACTTCAATCAGGTCAACAGCGAAGAGATCAGCCTCAAGTATCGCTACCTGGATCTGCGTCGTCCCGAGATGGCCAAGTACCTGAAGACCCGTGCCAAGGCCAGCGCCTTCGTACGCCGCTTCATGGACGAGCACGGCTTCCTCGATATCGAGACCCCGATGCTGACCAAGGCCACCCCGGAAGGTGCCCGTGACTATCTGGTGCCGAGCCGCGTGCACAAGGGCAAGTTCTACGCTCTGCCGCAATCACCCCAGCTGTTCAAGCAGTTGCTGATGATGTCCGGCTTCGATCGCTACTACCAGATCGTCAAGTGCTTCCGTGACGAAGACCTGCGTGCCGACCGCCAGCCAGAATTCACCCAGATCGACGTGGAGACCTCCTTCATGACTGCGCCGCAAGTGCGTGAAGTGATGGAAGAGATGATCCGCAAACTGTGGCTGCACATCCTGAACGTGGATCTGGGCGACTTCCCGATCATGACCTTCGACGAAGCCATGCGTCGCTACGGCTCCGACAAGCCGGACCTGCGTCTGCCAATGGAGCTGGTTGATGTGGCTGATCTGCTGACTGCTGTCGAGTTCGCCGTGTTCGCGGGCCCCGCCAACGATCCTAAAGGCCGTGTGGCTGCCCTGAAAGTCCCGGGCGGTGCCGAGCTCTCTCGCAAGCAGATCGACGAATACACCAAGTTTGTCGGCATCTACGGTGCCAAGGGCCTGGCCTGGATGAAGGTCAACGAAGCGGCCAATGGTATCGAAGGCGTGCAGTCTCCGGTTGCCAAGTTCCTCTCTGACGCCATCGTGCGCGAGATCCTGGCTCGTACTGGCGCTGCCGACGGCGACATCATCTTCTTTGGCGCTGACAGCAAGAAAGTGGTCTGCGATGCCATGGGCGCCCTTCGTCTGAAAGTGGGTCGCGATCTGGGCCTGCTGGAGAACAGCTGGAAACCGCTGTGGGTCATCGACTTCCCGATGTTCGAGGAAGATGGTGAAGGTGGTCTGGCCGCCATGCACCACCCGTTCACCGCGCCAAGCAACATGAGCCCGGCCGAGCTGAAAGCCAACCCGGTGGGTGCTTACGCCAACGCCTACGACATGGTGATCAACGGCTACGAAGTGGGTGGCGGCTCTGTCCGTATCCACAACAGCGAGATGCAGTCCACCGTGTTCGACATCCTGGGTATCACCCCGGCCGAGCAGCGTCTGAAGTTTGGCTTCCTGCTGGATGCCCTGAAGTACGGTACCCCGCCGCACGCCGGTCTGGCCTTCGGTCTGGACCGTCTCAGCATGCTGCTGACCGGCACCGAAAACATTCGGGACGTCATCGCCTTCCCGAAAACGACCGCGGCCGCCTGTCTGATGACAGACGCCCCCAGCCTTGCCAACGCAGCCCAACTGGGTGAGCTGGCGATTGCAACCACCGTCAAGGGCGACGAGTAAGCCGATACCGGCACCGGAGGCCGCCGCCGTGCGGCCTCTGTGTTTCCCTTGGGTTAGTCATGATCAGTGTTACTGACATTTAAAAAATAACGGAGAGTCTCTATGGCAGGTCACAGTAAATGGGCCAACATCAAACACCGCAAGGCCGCTCAGGACGCCAAGCGTGGCAAGATCTTCACCAAGCTGATCCGCGAAATCACTACCTCCGCGCGTCTGGGTGATGCCGATCCGGCCAACAACCCGCGTCTGCGTGCTGCGGTGACTGCCGCCCTGACCAACAACATGACCCGCGACACCATCAACCGTGCCATTCAGCGTGGCGCCGGTGGTGGCGATGGCGAACAGCTCGAGACCATCGTGTACGAAGGTTACGGCCCGGCTGGCTCTGCGGTGATGGTAGAGTGCCTGACCGATAACCGTAACCGTACTGTTGCCGAAGTGCGCCACGCCTTCAGTAAGTGCGGTGGCAACCTGGGTACCGACGGCTCCGTCGCCTATCTGTTCAGCAAGAAAGGTCTGCTGACCTTCGTGGGCGTAGACGAAGATGCCCTGATGGATGCCGCGCTGGAAGCGGGCGCCGATGACGTGGTCACCGAAGAGGATGGCACCATCGAGGTGTACACCACCCCGAACGACTTCGGTACCGTGCTGGATGGTCTGGAAGCTGCCGGCTTCAAGGCCCAGAGCGCCGAAGTGACCATGATCCCCTCCACCGAAGCGGAGCTGGATGCAGAAACTGCACCCAAGCTGATGCGTCTGATCGACATGCTGGAAGATCTGGACGACGTGCAAGAGGTTTACCACAACGGCTCAATCTCCGATGAAGTCGCTGCGACCCTCTGATCGCTGAATTGTGCTCTCCCGATGGCAGCCTGATGGCTGCCATTTTTTTATCTTTGCATCGTGGCAACTGCTGATGTGTCGGTTGCGCAACCGGTGCTACAACTCTCTTCACTTACAATCTTTCCCGCTTTCTCCGCGAATTATCATTAATCTGTCCCTGCCAGTAGGTTGGCCCTGCACGTATGCCAGTCGGCAGTTCTGCTGCGTTGTGTTAGCGAGGCTCCGCTTATCCTGTTTATCACACCCATAGCTCTTGAGATGGCGTTGACTGCTCACATCTGCCCGTCAGGGTAATTCGTTGCGGGTAGGGGATAGGAGGTGATGGAGCGTGCTCTTGTTATCACCGAGGGCATCAATGCTGAGTCACAGGTTGGGCTGCCGATAACGGATTGGCTGGGGCGAGTTGGTTGGGAAGTTAGGGGCTGCACTAGCGCAATCGGCAGGGAGATGATGGCTGTGATTAGTGGCAAGTGGCAGATAAAAAAAGCCCGCGCAGTGCGCGGGCTTGTTATCTCAGGACCGGTTATCAGGCCTTGGATTTCTTCTTGCCTTCAACCTTGGCTTCAACCGGGGCAGCAGTTACCGGAGCGGCTTCGGTGAACGGACGACCGTAGTAGGAGTCCAGCAGAACCTGCTTCAGCTCGCTGATCAGCGGGTAGCGCGGGTTGGCACCGGTGCACTGGTCATCGAAAGCTTCGATCGCCAGCTGGTCAACCTTGGCCAGGAAGTCAGCTTCAGTCACGCCAGCTTCGCGGATAGAGGCCGGGATACCCAGGGTAGCCTTCAGCTCGTCCAGCCAGGTCAGCAGCTTCTCGATCTTGGCGGCGGTGCGGTCACCGGCAGCAGTCAGACCCAGGTGGTCAGCGACTTCGGCGTAACGACGACGAGCCTGCGGACGGTCGTACTGGGAGAACGCAGTCTGCTTGGTCGGGTTGTCGTTCGCGTTGTAGCGGATGACGTTGCTGATCAGCAGGGCGTTAGCCAGACCGTGCGGAATGTGGAACTCGGCACCCAGTTTGTGAGCCATGGAGTGGCACACACCCAGGAAGGCGTTGGCGAACGCGATACCGGCGATGGTGGCAGCATTGTGCACCTTCTCACGAGCGATCGGGTCGTTGGCACCGTTCTGGTAGCTGGACGGCAGGTACTCTTTCAGCATTTTCAGGGCTTGCAGCGCCTGGCCGTCGGAGTACTCGTTAGCCAGTACGGAAACATAGGCTTCCATGGCGTGAGTCACGGCATCGATACCACCGAAGGCACACAGGGACTTCGGCATACCCATGACCAGGTTGGCATCAACGATGGCCATGTTCGGGGTCAGCTCGTAGTCAGCCAGCGGATACTTCTGACCAGACACTTCATCGGTTACTACCGCAAACGGAGTGACTTCAGAGCCGGTACCGGAAGTGGTGGTGATACAGACCAGTTCGGCCTTCACGCCCATTTTCGGGAACTTGTAGATACGCTTGCGGATGTCCATGAAGCGCATGGCCAGATCTTCGAACGCAGTGTTCGGGTGCTCGTACATCACCCACATGATCTTGGCAGCATCCATCGGTGAACCACCGCCCAGCGCCAGGATAACGTCCGGTTTGAAGGAGTTGGCCATCTCGGCACCCTTGCGAACCACAGCCAGGGTCGGGTCAGCTTCTACTTCGTAGAACACTTCCACTTCCATATTCTGTGCTTTCAGCAAGCTGACCAGTTCATCGGCGTAGCCGTTGTTGAACAGGAAGCGGTCGGTCACGACCATGGCACGCTTTTTACCTTCCAGGTCGCTCAGAGCGATCGGCAGGGAACCACGACGGAAGTAGATGGATTTCGGAAGTTTGTGCCACAGCATGTTTTCTGCCCGTTTTGCGACTGTCTTCTTGTTGATCAGGTGCTTCGGACCCACGTTTTCGGAGATGGAGTTACCGCTCCAGGAGCCGCAACCCAGGGTCAGGGACGGAGCCATTGCGAAGTTGTACAGGTCACCGATACCGCCTTGGGTAGACGGAGTGTTGATCAGGATACGCGCGGTCTTC
The DNA here is from genome assembly GCF_040908215.1 of Aeromonas sp. R5-4. NCBI lineage: Bacteria > Pseudomonadati > Pseudomonadota > Gammaproteobacteria > Aeromonadales > Aeromonadaceae > Aeromonas > Aeromonas sp. R5-4. Next base: position 104,193 of record NZ_JBFODG010000034.1, read on the forward strand.
ATCTTGTCGCCGAAGTACTTGATGCGGTCAGCGTTGCGGTCCTGGTCGGTGTACAGACCGGAGGTGTGGCCGATACCACCGATGTTGACCATGTCACAGGCCATATCAACGGCGTTTTCGAAGCTGCTAGCACGGAACATACCGAGCAGCGGGGACAATTTCTCGTGAGCAAACTCATCTTCTGCACACAGCTTGACGCCTTCACCAATCAGGATCTTGGTATCAGCCGGTACAGTCACGCCTGCCATCTCGGCAATCTTGGTGGCTGGCTGGCCAACGATGTTGGCGTTCAGGGCACCGTTGATTAGGATGACTTTACGTACCTTGTCAGCATCTTCTTTGGAGAGCACGTGGCCCTTGTGGGATGCAAAGCGCTCTTTAACCTGGTCGTAGATGGCATCAACAACGATGACTGCCTGCTCGGAAGCGCAGACCACGCCATTATCGAAAGTCTTGGACATCAGGATGGAGGCAACGGCACGCTTCACGTCGGCGGTTTCGTCGATAACGATAGGTACGTTACCGGCACCCACACCGATTGCAGGCTTACCGGAGGAGTAGGCTGCTTTCACCATGCCCGGGCCACCGGTAGCCAGGATCAGGTTGATGTCTTCGTGCTTCATCAGGGCGTTGGAGAGCTCAACAGACGGTTGGTCGATCCAGCCGATGATGTCTTTCGGTGCACCAGCTGCAACAGCTGCATCCAGTACCAGTTTGGCAGCGGTATTGGTGGAGTTCTTGGCACGGGGGTGCGGGGAGAAGATGATGGCGTTGCGGGTCTTGAGTGCGATCATGGATTTGAAGATCGCAGTAGAGGTCGGGTTGGTGGTCGGAACGATACCACAGATGATACCTACCGGCTCGGCGATGGTGATGGTACCCATCTGATCATCTTCGCTCAGAATGCCGCAGGTCTTCTCGTCTTTGTACTTGTTGTAGATGTATTCGGAGGCGAAGTGGTTCTTGATAACCTTGTCTTCGATGATACCCATACCGGATTCTTCCACGGCCATCTGGGCCAGGGGGATACGGGCGTTGTTGGCGGCCAGGGCGGCGGCACGGAAGATCTTGTCTACCTGCTCTTGAGAGAAGCTGGCGAATTCACGCTGGGCTTCCTTAACGCGGGCGACCAGTGCATCCAGTTCAGCCAAATTGGTTACTGCCATGTTTATCTCCTGATTATTTGAAAACTGTTTAGTAAGACGTTGGCAATGCCCGGCAATTATAGTCGCCCTGTCAAGACGGTATCATTGCAACAGCTTTTTCACATGCCTTACTAAATCGCTTTCTGAGTCGATTATAGAGCGGGGCTGACTCAGAAAAACTTGATCTGGATCATGTGTAACAAAAGAACAAAAGAAATTTTATTTCACAATCCTTGTTTGACTGATGTTATCGGAATGTGCATCAAAGGGAAAGGTGAGAGACTTGTTAATGCAAGGTAATAAACCACATTTATCAAGTGGTTAATTGCAATTAAACATAGGATTGCAGAGCTATTTTGGCGGTATAGGTTAGCAAATATGAGTGAATTGGTTTCAAAATCACCGACAAACGCACTTAATTCCAGCGTTTGTTGCGAAAATGATTGTTGTTTTAATCCATGACTAATCCGCTTTATTCCCCGAGGACGCCATTTCTGCCCGCTTTCCCGGTTTTTGCATTGTGGCTCTTTTGCCGAGTCAATGACGTGATATCTGGCCTGAAATAGTGGGAAGGCAAAGCCTGGATTCTCTCGAGTCGCTAGGTCATTCGGTCAGTCATCGTCGGACTCTCTGGTCATGATTAAACAGGTTTGCGCTCACTTTTCTGACGCGTGTCGGGCGGTAGAAAGGGCTTTTGGCATCGATTTATGCCAATTAGCGCGGATGCATTAGATGAACTAACTAAAAAACCCTCAAAATGGTGAGATTATTTGATTGGTGCCCGCTCTGGCTATGATGTAAATTTACGCACGAAATTAATGGACTGGCCCGCTGGGCCCGAAACTCTATTGGAAGGCGCCTATGGCAGCAATTGACGTCTCGTTGTATCTGAAGTTTTTTGTCGGTTTGTTCGCAATTATCAACCCGCTTGGTTTGTTGCCGGTGTTTGTCAGCCTGACCAGCCACCATACCCAGGCCGAGCGGATGAAAACCAATACCACCGCCAATATCGCGGTGATGGTGATCCTGCTGGTCTCCATGTATATGGGGCAGCTGATCCTCGATGGCTTTGGCATCTCGCTGGCATCGTTCCGGATCGCCGGTGGGTCGCTGATTACCCTGATTGCCTGGTCGATGCTGCAGGGCAAGCTGGGCGAAGTGAAGCACAACAAACAGGAGAAGGGTGAACTGGCGGTGCGCGAGTCTATCGCCGTGGTGCCGTTGGCGCTGCCGCTGATGGCAGGCCCCGGTGCCATCTCCTCGGTGATTGTCTACGCCAGCCAGAGTCACTGGCAGCAGCTGCTCGGCATGTCAGTGGTTGTCGTTGTCTTCTCCTTCTGCTCCTGGCTCATCTTTCGCGCCGCGCCGCTGCTGTTCAAGATCATGGGCAACACCGGCATCAACGTGGTGACCCGTATCATGGGTCTTATCATGATGTCGCTCGGTATCGAGATCATGGTGGCCGGTATCAAGGGGGTTTTCCCCAGTCTGATGTGAGCCAGCTCCGCTTTATGAAAGCCGGTCCTCGTGACCGGCTTTTTATTGGTTGCTTTTTGCCCGGTCTTTTCTAGAATCGGTCGTTTGTGTGAAAAATGAGCGTTTTGTTGGTGTTTTAATACTGAAAAAGCGCGTGCTAGCTGATTTTTTGACCAGAAAATGACGATTACCCTGACAATATCTGTTGCATTATCGGAATTGGCAGGGAATTATGCTGGGAGCGGGTTTTAACCCCGTCACTTTAAAAAACGCATGGAATGTTCTTGTTGGAGTAGGGAAATGACTCATAAAAAAACAATGATTAACACATTGCTGGTGGCTGCACTGTTTGGTGGCGTCAATGTGGCTCAGGCTGCCGATGTCCCGGCGGGAACCAAGCTGGCTGAAGTCCAGCAACTGGTAAAAGGCAACGGCTCCGAGCCTGCGACCCTTGACCCGCACAAGACCGAAGGAACGGTCGAATCCAATATTCTTCGTGACCTGTTCGAGGGTCTGGTACTTTCTGGTCCCAAAGGTGAAGTACTGCCTGGCGTAGCAGAATCCTGGGAAACCAAGGATAACAAGCACTACGTCTTCCATCTGCGCAAAGATGCCAAGTGGTCCAACGGTGACCCGGTCACTGCCCACGATTTCGTTTTTGCTTTCCAGCGTGCCGTTGATCCGAAGACAGCCTCTCCTTATTCCTGGTATCTGGAGATGCCGACTATCGCCAACGCCACCGATATTATCGCTGGCAAGAAACCCGCTGATACGCTGGGTGTGAAGGCGACCGACGACTACACCTTCGAAGTGCAGCTTGAGAAAGCCATCCCTTACTTCGTCAGCATGCTCTCCCACACCACCACCTATCCGGTACCGAAAAAGGTAGTCGAGCAGTTTGGTGACAAGTGGACCCAGCCGGAGAACATGGTATCCAATGGTGCCTATGTGCTGAAGAAATGGGTGGTCAACGAGCGGATAGAGCTTGAGCGCAACAAGAATTACTGGGACGACGGCAAGACAGTGATCAATACAGTGGTCTATTTGCCGATCCAGTCTACCAACGCCGATCTGAGCCGCTATCTGGCGGGTGAGGTGGATCTGACTTACACCACTCCTATCGAACGTTTCAAGCAGCTCAAGAAGGATTACCCGAATGAGCTGAAGGTGACCGGCTTGGTGTCCACTTACTATTACCAATTCAACTTCAAGCACAAACCGTTTGACGATGTGCGTGTCCGTACTGCGCTCTCCTACGCCATCGATCGTGATGTGATCGCCGACAAGGTAATGGGTCAGGGCCAGACTCCGGCTTACGGTCTGACCCCAGACTATGTGGATGGTTTCAAGCCAGTGGTCGCCGATTGGTCGAAGATGACCCAGGCCGAGCGTGATACCAAAGCGAAAGCCATGTTGAAAGAAGCCGGTTTCGATGCCAGCAAGCCGCTCAAGCTCGAACTGCTCTACAACACCGACGACAACCACAAGAAAGTGGCCGTGGCCGTGGCCTCCATGTGGAAGAAGCTGGGTGTGCAGGTGAGCCTGGTCAACCAGGAGTGGAAAACTTACCTGGAAACCAAGAAACAGGGGCAGTTTGAAGTAGCTCGTGCCGGCTGGAACGCTGACTACAACGAAGCCTCCTCCATGCTGGATCTGATGCAGACCACCCACGGCACCAACGACGGCAAGTACTCCAATCCGGAGTATGACAAGCTGATGGATGAGTCTCGCGATCAGGTTGACGATGTGGCCCGCAACAAGATATATGCCCAGGCTGAGGCCATCCTTGCCAAGGACATGCCGATCGCCCCTATCTATCAATACGTTACTCCGCGCATGGTGAAATCCTATGTGGGTGGCTATCCGGCCAACCCGCTGGATAACCTCTACAGCAAAGATATGTACATCATTGCTCACTGATTTAAAGCAACAAGTCGCATAACAAGCAGGGCCCGCCGGACGGCGGGCCTTTATTACAACCGCGACCATTTGGAAGCAGTACAGGACAGGAAATGTCTATGTTGAAATTCATTTTTAAACGGCTATTGGAAGCGATCCCGACTCTGCTGGTCTTGATCACTGTCTCTTTCTTCATGATGCGTTTCGCCCCGGGTAACCCCTTTACCAGCGAGCGTTCACTGCCCCCCGAAGTCATCGCCAATATCGAGGCCAAATATGGTCTCGACAAACCCATTGGCATGCAATATCTCACTTACCTGGGCAACCTGGTGCAGGGTGATTTAGGCCCCTCTTTCAAATACAAGGATTTCACCGTCAATGATCTGGTGAGTCAGGCGCTGCCTGTTTCCGCCAAGATCGGGACAACGGCCTTCTTCTTCGCCGTGCTGCTGGGGGTCACCTTCGGCACCATAGCGGCACTGAAACAGAACACCATCATCGATTATCTGCTGATGTCGTCGGCCATGGCCGGGGTGGTGATCCCGGGCTTTGTGCTGGCGCCCTTGCTGGTGCTGTTCTTCAGTATTCATCTTGGCTGGTTCCCTGCCGGTGGATGGCAGGGGGGTGGCATCCAGTTTATGGTGCTGCCGGTGTTCGGCATGATGATGTACTACATCTCAGCCATCTCGCGGATCATGCGGGGCAGTATGATCGAGACCATGAACTCCAACTTCATCCGTACCGCCCGTGCCAAGGGGTTGCCGCTGCGCCACATCATCCTGAAACACGCGCTACGTCCGGCCATGCTGCCGGTGGTCTCCTATCTGGGCCCGGCCTTTGTCGGCATCATCACAGGTTCCGTGGTGATCGAGACCATCTTCGGCCTGCCGGGGATCGGTCAGCTGTTCGTCAACGGTGCCCTTAACCGTGATTACTCCATGGTGCTCGGTCTGACCATTCTGGTCGGCGCCCTCACCATCACCTTTAACGCTGTGGTCGATATTCTCTACGCCTTTATCGATCCCAAGATCCGTTACTAATTCGGGAGTTCATCATGGTTGTTTCAACTGAAAAACGCGATGCCGTTGAGGCGTTCGCGCAAAAAGTGGAAGTGGTGGAGGGGCGCTCCCTGTGGAAGGATGCCCGTCGCCGTTTCCTGCGCAACAAGGCGGCCCTGACCAGCCTGATCATTCTGACCATCATCGGTCTGGCGGTCATCTTTGGCCCCCATTTGTCCCAATACACCTTTGACGATCCGGACTGGGGCGCCATGCAGTCGCCGCCGGATATGGAAGCGGGTCACTACTTCGGAACCGACAGTCTGGGGCGCGATCTGTTCGTGCGCACCCTCTTGGGCGGTCGCATCTCCCTGATGGTCGGCATCATGGGCGCGATGGTGGCGGTCATCATCGGTACTTTGTATGGCGCGGCCTCCGGCTTTATCGGCGGGCGGGTCGACAGCCTGATGATGCGGGTACTGGAGATCCTCAACGCCTTCCCCTTCATGTTCTTTGTCATCATGCTGGTCACCTTCTTTGGCCGCAATCTGGCACTCATCTTTATCGCCATCGGGGCGGTGAGCTGGCTCGACATGGCGCGGATCGTGCGCGGCCAGACTCTCAGCCTCAAGAGCAAGGAGTTTATCGAGGCGGCCCACGTCTGTGGCGTCTCCAAGTGGAAGATCATCACCCGTCACATCGTACCGAACGTACTCGGTATCGTGGCCGTCTACGCCACCTTGCTGGTGCCGGGGATGATCATGTTTGAATCCTTCCTGAGTTTCCTGGGCCTTGGGGTTCAGGAACCGATGACCAGCTGGGGTGCCCTGCTGGATGAAGGCTCCAAGTCGATGGAAGTGGCCATCTGGCAACTGCTGTTCCCCGCCTGCTTTATGGTGGTGACTCTGTTTTGCTTCAACTTCCTCGGGGATGGTCTGCGTGACGCCCTCGATCCGAAAGATCGTTAATCGAGCATCGGATCGACAGGAAAGCATCACGAAAGATCGATAAGGAGTTTTTATATGAAGTTACTGGATGTGAAAGATCTGCGGGTCGAGTTCAAGACCCCGGACGGCAATGTGGTGGCGGTCAACGACCTCAATTTTTCTCTCTCTGCGGGTGAAACCCTGGGGATCGTCGGCGAGTCCGGCTCCGGCAAATCCCAGACGGCCTTTGCCATCATGGGGCTGTTGGCCAAAAACGGCATTATTACCGGTTCCGCCAAGTTTCAGGGTGAGGAGATCCTCAACCTGCCGGAGTCCAAGCTCAACAAGATCCGCTCCGAGAAGATCGCCATGATCTTCCAGGACCCCATGACCTCGCTCAACCCCTACATGAAGGTGCAGGATCAGCTGATGGAAGTGCTGATGCTGCACAAAGGGGTGAGCAAGGCGGAAGCGTTCGAAGAGTCGGTACGGATGCTTGATGCGGTGAAGATCCCCGAAGCACGCAAGCGGATGGGCATGTATCCCCACGAGTTTTCCGGCGGCATGCGCCAGCGGGTGATGATCGCCATGGCGCTGCTCTGCCGGCCGCAACTGCTGATCGCTGACGAACCGACTACCGCACTCGACGTGACCGTACAGGCCCAGATCATGACTCTGATGAACGAGCTCAAGCGCGAGTTCAACACCGCCATCATCATGATCACCCATGACCTTGGCGTGGTCGCCGGTATCTGCAACAAGGTGCTGGTGATGTATGCCGGTCGTACCATGGAGTACGGCAAGGTAGACGATATCTTCTATCGTCCGAGCCACCCCTACACCGAAGGCTTGCTGCGCGCCATTCCCCGTCTCGATACCGAAGGGGAAGTGCTGCCCACCATCCCGGGCAATCCGCCCAACCTGCTGCGTCTGCCCACCGGCTGCCCCTTCCAGGAGCGTTGCCACCGTGTGAGCGAGATTTGCGGCCAGCAGTCACCGATCCTGACCCCGTTCAACGACGGTCGGGAGCGTGCTTGTCACTGGATATCTGATGCCATCAACGCCAAGGAGGTAAGCGTATGAATGCTGTTAACTGCGGCCAGCAATCATCCATGCCTCTGAAGCCGTTCAACGACGGTCGGGAGCGGTTTTGCCACTGGCACTGGGTTTCGGATGCCATGAACAAGGGGGCCAACTAAATGGGTGCCGACAAAAAATTGCTGTTGGAAGTGTCTGACCTCAAGGTCCACTTCAGTATCAAGAGTGGCAAGGCGTGGCCTTGGGCCAAACCGTCCGATCTCAAGGCGGTCGATGGCGTGACCTTGCGTCTCTATGAGGGTGAAACCCTCGGTGTGGTGGGGGAGTCCGGCTGCGGCAAATCGACCTTTGCCCGCGCCATCATCGGTCTGGTTCCGGCCACCGATGGCAAGGTGGTGTGGCTGGGTGACGATCTCACCAAGCTCGATCAGAATGCCCTGCGCGAGAAGCGTAAAGAGATCCAGATGATCTTCCAGGACCCGCTGGCTTCTCTGAACCCGCGCATGACCATTGGCGACATCATCGCCGAGCCGCTCATCACCTTCTATCCCAACCTGCCGCGGGAAGAGGTGAAGGAGAAGGTGCGCGCCATGATGAGCAAGGTGGGGTTGTTGCCCAACCTGGTCAACCGCTATCCCCACGAGTTCTCCGGTGGCCAGTGCCAGCGGATCGGGATTGCCCGGGCGCTGATCCTCGAGCCCAAGATGATCATCTGCGACGAGCCGGTCTCGGCGCTTGACGTATCCATTCAGGCGCAGGTGGTCAACCTGCTCAAATCCCTGCAAAAGGAGATGGGGCTGTCGCTTATCTTCATCGCCCACGACCTGTCGGTGGTCAAGCATATCTCCGATCGGGTGCTGGTGATGTATCTGGGCAACGCCGTCGAGCTGGGGACCCGCAAGGAGATCTTTGCCAATCCGCTGCACCCCTACACCAAGGCGCTGATGTCTGCGGTGCCAATCCCGGATCCTGAGCTGGAGCGCAACAAGGTGATCCAGATCCTGGAGGGGGACTTGCCATCGCCGATGAATCCGCCGTCCGGTTGCGTGTTCCGCACCCGCTGCCCGGTGGCTGGCCCCGAGTGTGCCAAGACCCGCCCAGTACTGGAGGGGAACTTCGATCACGCGGTCTCCTGCCTCAAGGTCGACCCGCTCTGATGGGGATGTGTTGAACCTGCTTGCGGGGCTCCTTGATGGGGCCCCGATTTATTTTTGACGGCAGTGAAGATGCCTCTTGGCGTTATCTTTTACCGCTGCTACTATCCGCGCAACAAGGGGAGTAACTTCTCGCCGGTTTGTCGTCATTACGGTGCACCCATTTCCTGCAGTGCACCCGGCAGCCGGGCAGTTGATGCAAATCAGCTGTAAGTGAGACCTTGCCGAGAGGCAAGGTGTATCTGCTCCAAACGCAAACCCACGCCTCTCGGTCGTGGGTTTTGTCGTTTTTGGGAGAAGTGAAAATGGGTGAATGGTGGATGTGGACCGGTTTCTTCAGCATAGTGCTGGTTCTGTTATGGATAGACATACGCTTTGTCGGTGGCGGCAAGTCACACAAGGTGTCCCTCAAAGAGGCGGGTGTCTGGTCTCTTATCTGGATCAGTGTTGCCCTGCTCTTCAACCTGGCCATCTGGCTTTGGCTCGATCACAGCGCGGGCCGTGAGATTGCCAACCAGAAAGGGCTGGAGTTCCTCACCGGCTACCTCATCGAGAAAGCGCTGGCAGTAGACAACGTCTTCGTCTGGCTGATGCTGTTCGGCTACTTTGCCATTCCGGCCGAGTTGCAGCGCCGGGTGCTGCTCTACGGTGTACTGGGTGCCATCGTGATGCGGGCCGGTATGGTGTTTGCGGGCAGCTGGCTTATCGAGCAGTTCCACTGGATCCTCTATCTGTTCGGCGCTTTCCTGCTGCTGACCGGTGCCAAGATGCTGTGGGCGGCCGACAAGGAGCCTGATCTCGCCAACAACCCGTTGCTGGGCTGGATGCGCCGTCGCTTCAAGGTGACCGAGACCCTGGAAGGGGAGAAGTTCTTCGTCTGGCGGGACGGTGTGCGCTATGCCACCCCGCTGCTGCTCATTCTGGTGCTGGTGGAGGTGAGCGACCTCATCTTCGCGGTGGACAGTATCCCGGCCATCTTCGCGGTGACCACGGATCCCTTCATCGTGCTGACCTCCAACATCTTCGCCATCATGGGTCTACGTGCCATGTACTTCCTGCTGGCCGGCGTGGCTGATCGCTTCGCCCTGCTCAAATACGGTCTGGCGCTGATCCTGATGTTTATCGGGGTCAAGATGCTGCTGCTGGATATCTTCAAGATCCCGACCGGCATTGCGCTTGGTGTCGTTGCGTTGATCCTGCTGGCATCCATGGGGCTGAGTCTGTTTGTGACCCGTAAAAAGGCCGCTTGAGCGCGGCAGACAATGAAGCAATAACAACAAGGGCTCCCGCGGGAGCCCTTTTTCATATCGCGTGATCAGCGTTTGATCTTCTTGGGGTTGGTGTAGCCCCAGATGGTGTACATGTCCGCCAGCAGGGCGCCGTTGTACTCCTCCAGATCCGCCTGTTTCACTTCGGCGTCACCCTGACGGCCAAACAGCACCACCTCGTCGCCGGGTTTCACCCCTTTCAGGTCCGTCACATCCACCATGATGGTGTTCATGGAAGTCTTGCCGACCACCGGCACCTTCTGACCCTGGATCAGCACATAGGCCTTGTTGCTCAGGGAGCGGCGATAACCGTCGGAGTAGCCCAGCGGCAGGTTGGCGAGCCAGGAGTCACGCTTGAGAGTAAAGGTGCGGTCATAACCGACGGTGTTGCCCGCTGCATAGTGGTTGACCGAGGCGACCTGGGTCTTGAATGCCATCACCCGCTTGTATTCGGTGTGGGAGGGAATGGAGTCACCGTAGAGCAGGCCGCCCGGGCGCACCATGTCGAAGTAGGCGTCCGGCACGGCTAGAGTGGCGAAGGAGTTGGCGGCGTGGATGGTGATCTTGCTGCGATCCAGTTTGCCCGCTTCCAGCAGCCACTGGGAGTCCAGTTTGAACTGGGCCAGTCCCATCTTGACGTCCTCTTTCTCCTCAACCGGGAAGTGGGTCATGATGCCGACCGGGGTGATCCCCTTTAGCTTGAGCATGGCCAGCGCATCCTGCTTGGCATCGGCCAGACGCAGGTCGATGCCGTTGCGGCTCATGCCGGCGGAGTTGAGCGCTATATGCACCGGAATGGCGGTGTGGTGGCGCTGGGCGATCTCGGCGATACCCTGGGCACTTACGAGACTGCCGATCAGCTCCTCCATCTTGTAGGGCAGGGCCTGCTCTACTTCATCCGGGGTGGCAGCACGCACCCGCATCAGACGGCCGGTAAAGCCCTTCTCGCGGGCGACGCGCGCCTCTTCGTTGCTGGCGATGCCGATGCAGGGGATATTGGCCTTGACCACGGAGGGGACCAGCAGGTCGATGCCATGACCATAAGCGTCGGCCTTCATGATGGCGCAGATCTGCGGGCCCTTGTCGCCGAGGCGATCCTTGAGGGTCTGGATATTGTGTTCAAAGGCGCCCAGATCCACTTCCAACCAGGCGTTGCTGGCGGTTTGCTCCTGGCCGTTGCGATGATCCGTCGCAAGGGGCAGATAGGGAGCCGCAACGGCTTGGCCCGCGAGCAGGCCGAAGATCAGGGTAGCCAGCAGAGTTTTCTTGTGCATGGTGATTCCTTTTTGTTGTTCGCGTTGGATAGTTTGGACGGGGTCGGCCACATTGGTGGTGGTTTAACCACAACTTGTTGTTATTATTATGATCTTTGTCACTCTCAACAGGCGCTGACTGGTTGGGAGTCTACCGCAACACGGGTTCGGCCGACACTCGTCAGGGGAAGAAAATGGTCAATCTTGAGTTACGTTTGCCACCACCGCTGATCTTCCTGCTCTGTGCGGGAACCATGTGGTGGCTAAGAGGGGAGAGCCAGCCCGGTATCTGGGCAATGGTACTGATGGCTGCGCTGATCGTGGTAGGGGCCATCATGGGCTTTGGCGCCCTGCAACGGTTTCGCCACCACCAGACCACGGTCAGCCCCACCAAACCTCAGCACACCAGTCGTCTGGTGACCTGTGGCGTCTATCGTGTCAGTCGCAATCCCATGTATCTGGGGCTGCTCTGCTGGCTGGCCGCCTGGGGCTGTTATCTCGGTGGAAGTTGGGTCTGGGTTGGGCCAATCGTGCTGGTGGCCTGGCTGACCCGCTTTCAGATCATGCCGGAGGAGCGGCTGCTGCGCGCCCGTTTCGGCGACGAGTATGTGGCGTATTGCCAGCGCGTTCGCCGTTGGTGCTGACTTGCTGTGATCTGCGTGAGCTGAGGGATAAGTCGGGTCAGCCGTGCTGGATAAAGAGAACCCCCGGGCGTGCCCGGGGTTCTCGAGGGGCTAGTTAGAAAAAATCGCCCTTCTCGTCCTTGGTGGGTTCGAGGCTCCAGCCGGTGGCATCGCTGCTGCTGGCGATCTGCCCCTTCTCCTTCCACAGCTTGATCTTGAGGCGCAGGTTGTTGGCCGAGTCGGCGTTTTTCACCGCCTCTTCTTCCTCAATCACCCCTTCCACCACCAGATCGAACAGGGCACTGTCGAAGGTGACCATGCCAAGGGCCTTGGATTTTTCCATCACCTCCTTGAGGCCGCCAAATTCGCCGCGCTTGATCATGTCGCGGATGGTGTGGGTGCCAAGCATGATCTCCACTGCGGCCCGGCGGCCGCCATCGGTGGTTTTCACCAATCGCTGGGAGACAAAGGCCTTGAGGTTGTTGCCCAGATCGTTGAGCAGTTGCGGACGGCGCTCCTCGGGGAAGAAGTTGATGATGCGATCCAGCGCCTGGTTGGCGTTGTTGGCGTGCAGGGTGGAGATGGCAAGGTGGCCGGTTTCGGAGAAGGCCAGTGCATGCTCCATGGTCTCGCGATCGCGGATCTCGCCGATAAGAATGACGTCCGGCGCCTGACGCAGGGTGTTTTTCAGGGCGGCGTGGAAGCTGCGGGTATCCACGCCAACCTCCCGCTGGTTGATGATGCTCTTGCGGTGACGATGAACGAACTCTACCGGATCCTCGATGGTGATGATGTGGCCGCCGCTGTTGCGGTTGCGATGGTCGATAAGCGCCGCCAGCGAAGTGGATTTACCCGAGCCGGTACCGCCGACAAACAGCACCAGACCGCGTTTCTCCATGATGGTGTCGAGCAGCACAGGCGGGAGTTTGAGATCTTCAAAGCGGGGGATGTCGGTCTTGATGTTGCGGGCCACCAGAGAGACTTCGTTGCGCTGCTTGAAGATGTTGACCCGAAAGCGGCCGATCTGGGGCAGGGAGATGGCGAGGTTCATCTCAAGATCCTTCTCGAACTGCTGCTTCTGCTCGCCATCCATGATCTCGGCGGCGATCCGCGCCACTTCACCCGGCTCCAGCGGCGTTTCGTTGAGGGGGCGCAGGCCGCCGTTAAATTTGGCGCAGGGGGGCGCGCCGGTCGACAGATAGAGGTCTGAGCCATCCTGCTTGGCCAGGATCTGTAACATGTCTCGCAATTCCATTTTTTTGCCTCGTCGATCAATGAGATGCCATGAGCGGGATGATATTGAGTGTACAGCCTCAGGCGCCGGTCAGTTTCTCGCGAAAGACAAAAAAGACCGCACCGAGAATGCAGAGCCCTGCCCAGAGATAGTCCCATTTCAGATCTTCCTTGAGATAGAAGATAGAGAAGGGGACGAATACGGTGAGTGTGATCACTTCTTGCAGGATTTTAAGTTGGCCCACGCTCATCACCGTATGGCCGATGCGGTTGGCGGGCACTTGCAGCAGGTATTCGAACAGGGCGATACCCCAGCTCACCAGGGCGGCAATGATCCAGGGTTTATGGTTCATGCTCTTGAGGTGAGCGTACCAGGCGAAGGTCATAAAGACGTTGCTGCAGAGCAGCAGACCGATACTGGTGAAAATCGGGTTCATAGGGTTCTCCTTGAAAATCCGGCGCATTTTATCCCTGAACCATGGGTTTTCATACGTGGTGCGGGAGGGTATTTTTAACCAACAGGATAAGCCGTGCGAGGTATGCGACGGGATGGGCAAGTTATGCGGGATAGTGTTGTTACTGTTATTTGCCATGCCGGTGCGTGCGGCCCCGACTCTGACGGTGGCCACCGATCTGTGGCCGCCATTTCGCATCCTGCAAGCGGATGGCCGGTTGCAGGGGCTCGACATGGACATCCTGCGCCGGTTGCAACAGGCGAGCGGCATTGAGTTGCAGGTTCGGCGGATGCCGTGGGGCAGGGCGCTCAAGCAGATGCAGACCGGTCAGGTCGATCTGATGATTGGCCTCGCCTATACCGCCGAGCGGGCGCAGTTTATCGACTATCTGCAGCCTGCCTATTACCAATGCTGGCCCGCGTTTTATGGTCAGCCGGTCAATGTGGCCCGGATCCACCAATACCGCGATCTGCAGGGGGTGAAGGTCGGCTATGTGCTCAACTCCGCCTACTTTGAGCCCTTCAACTCTGACAGCCGCCTCGACAAGCACGGAGTACCCACCGAAGATCAGCTGCTGCGCATGGTGCAGCGCGGCCACCTGCCGCTGATGATTGGCACCGACTGTCAGGTGGACTATGCCCTGAGTCAGGGAAATGCCAGCCGGATAGGCAAGGCGGACTATCGCCCCGCCACGCCGGTGACCCTCTATCTGGGGATGAGCAAGCACTCACCTCACCAGTCGCTGCGCCAGCCCTTGCTGGTGGCGCTGCAAAATCTGGTGGCCAGCGGCGAGATAAGGGTGATGGCCAAGCGTTACCAGCCTTGACCTTGGGTGGCAAGCCACTGTTATCATGCCCTTTTCCTGCTTCTCCCCCGGCGCTGCGACAGGGCCGGGGGGAAGCCTTGTTATTCGGGGATCCTCCTTGTACCTCTCCCTTATCGCCCGCCAACAGCGCTGGCAGCGGCGCTGGCTCTGTGGCCTGACGCTGCTGACCCTGTTGCTGTTTCTCTTCTCCCTCGTCTGGGGCGAGTTTGTGCTGCTGCCCTGGCAGTCCCTTGGCGATCTCGAACAGCGCATCCTGCTGGAGCTGCGTCTGCCGCGTGCCTTGCTGGCCCTCTTGGCTGGCGCAGCCCTTGCCTGTGGCGGCGCCGTATTGCAGGTGATGCTGCACAACCCGGTGGCGGAGCCCGGGTTGCTTGGCGTTTCAAGCGGGGCAGGCCTTGCCGCCATGGTGGCGATGGCGGTGGCCAAGTCCCTCGGCCTCTATCTGCCCGGCTGGGGGCTGTCGCTGGCGGCCTTCGGTGGCGCCCTGCTGGTGACCATGCTGCTCATTCGGCTGGCTCGCCGGGCTCGTCTCGGTCATGCTCGCTTGCTGTTGTTTGGCGTCGCCATCGGTATTCTTACCAATGCCGCCATGACCTGGTTGATGTACTTTGCCGACGATGGCTCCTTGCGTGAATTCATGTTCTGGATGATGGGCAGCCTCTCTTACGGCAGCCAGCAGTTCGGCTGGTGGTGGCTGGTGCTGCCGCTCACCCTGGGCTGGCTCTGCTGGCAGGGCAAGGCGCTGCAACAGTTGTTGTTGGGGGAGACCCAGGCCCGCCTGATGGGGATGGATGTCGACAAGATGCGGGTGCGGCTGGTGCTGGCGGTCTGTCTGCTGACCGGTGTGGCGGTGTCGTTGTGTGGTGTTATCGGTTTTGTCGGGTTGGTGGTGCCCCATCTGCTGCGGCTCTGCGGTGGCAGCGATCAGCGCTTTCTGCTGCCTGCCTCGGCGCTTGGCGGCGGGGCCCTGCTGCTGGCGGCCGATCTGGTTGCTCGATCCACCCTGAGCGCGGGGGAGTTGCCTATCGGCGTCATCACCGCCTCGGTGGGGGCGCCGCTCTTTATCTACCTGCTATTGAGGCAAACTGCCGATGGTGCTGCATGAATATCTGCATGATTTGGTCGGGGCGCGCAGTCTCCTTATTTACCCGTTGTTGAGGCAAGATGCCGATGTCACCCGCTGATCCTATCTCTGTTGCTGCTGCGTCGCTGCTGGAGGCGCACTCTCTCGCTATTGCCGGGCGGCTCTCCCCTCTTGATATCCGCTGGCATGGTGGCCAGCTGGTGGCGCTGCTCGGCCCCAATGGCAGTGGCAAGTCGACCCTGCTCGGGGCGCTGGCGGGGATTTTACCCGCCGATGGCACAGTGCTGCTGGGGGGGGAGGTGCTTACTGACCTGAGTTGGCCCGAGCTTGCCAAGCAGCGCGCCATGCTGCCCCAGCGTCAGCCCCAGCTGTTTCATATTGCGGTGTTTCAGGTGTTGAGTCTGGGGCTCTATGAGGCGGCTGCGCCCGCCAGACAGAACGAAGCGATAAATGCACTGTGCGAGGCATTGGAGCTGGAGGCGTTGCTGGCTCGTGACTTCAGCCGGTTGTCGGGGGGCGAGCAGCAGCGGGTGCTGATTGCCCGCACCCTGCTGCAGGTGTGGCCGAGCCTCAATCCGACCGGCAAGGTGCTGCTGCTGGACGAACCGCTGGCGGGGCTCGATCTGCATCACCAGCTGGCGCTATTGCGGTTGCTGAAAACCTTGGCCGGGCAGGGCTTGCTGGTGGTGCTCGCCATCCACGATATCAATCTGGCCATCGACTGGGCCGACCGCATTCTCTGCCTGCAAAGGGGCGCGGTGGTGCGCGAAGGGGGTGTCGAGCTGGTGGATGAGACGCTGCTGGCGCAGGTATTCCAGATCCGCACCGACCGCATCGAAGCGGCAGGGCGCGTGTGGTTTATGCCCAGTTTGTAAGTAGGGTGTACAGGAAAGAGGGCGCATGTAGGGCCGATTAGCGAAGCGTCATCGGCCGACAGCAAGAAGAAGGGGCCGGTATCAAAAATACCGGCCCCTTTGGTTTTATTCGCAGTTCAAGCCTGTTTGCTCAGGCGCACCTGTGCCGCCTCTGCCAGCATCGCCAGCAGGGTTTCGGTGTCGCTCCATGACAGGCAGGCATCGGTGATGCTCTGGCCAAAGGTGGCGGCGCAGCCGTTCTCCACATCCTGACGCCCTTCCACCAGGAAGCTTTCTGCCATGATGCCGGCGATGCCGGTACGGCCGCGGCGCAGCTGATCGCAGATATCTTGCGCCACCAGCAGCTGACGACGGTGATCCTTCATGCTGTTGCCGTGGCTGAAATCGACCACCAGACGCTCTGGCAGGCCCACATCGGCCAGCGCTTCACATGCTTCATCGACACTGGCAGTGTCGTAGTTGGGTCGGTGGCCACCACGCAGGATCACATGACCAAAGGGGTTACCGGCGGTGCGGTAGATGGTCATCTTGCCGTCTTTGTCCGGCGAATAGAAGATGTGGCTGTGACGGGCGGCGCGCACCGCATCGATGGCGATGCGGGTATTGCCATCGGTGCCGTTTTTGAAGCCGACCGGGCAGGAGAGGGCCGAAGCCATCTCGCGGTGTACCTGGGATTCGGTGGTGCGTGCGCCGATGGCGCCCCAGGTGATGAGGTCGGCAATATACTGGCCGGTCACCATATCGAGGAATTCGGTGGCGGTGGGCATGCCGATCTCGTTGATGTCGACCAGCAGTTTGCGCGCCAGTTTCAGCCCTTCGTTGACGTCGAAGCTGCCATCGAGGCGCGGATCGTTGATCAGCCCTTTCCAGCCGACGATGGTGCGCGGCTTCTCGAAATAGGTGCGCATCACGATGCAGAGACTCTCTTTATACTGCTCGCGCAGGGCGTTGAGGCGCTGGGCATACTCGCGAGCAGCAGCGGGATCATGGATAGAGCAGGGGCCGACAATGACCAGCAGGCGCTGATCGTCTCCGGCCAGAATGGCTTCCACTTCGCGACGGGCATCCAGCAGATTCTGGGCAATGGTATCGGTGATCGGAAACGCGTGTGCAAGCTCGCTCGGAGTGATCAGTGACTCCAGGCGACGGGTGCGCAATTCATCTGTGTGAATGGACATACAACTCAAGTCTCGAGTGGGTGGTGTCAGCCGCAAGGGGCGAAAAAGCAAAGAGATAAAATAAAGCAAAAGTCCCCTGATTGAAACCTTGGGGGGCTCTGATAGGATGTGAGGCCAAAATCGATTCCAAATGAGGTAGTTAGCGTGGCAAAGCCAGGGGCAACCGGGGTCACCCGCATCATCAACGCAACCGGTTACAGCATGAAGGGGCTCAAGTCAGCCTGGATTAACGAGGCAGCTTTTCGGCAGGAGCTGATGCTGATCCTGTTGCTGATGCCGCTGGCCTTCTGGCTGGGGGATTCTCTCAACCAGATCCTGCTGCTTATCGTCATCAGCTGGCTGGTGGTGATTGTCGAGATCCTCAACTCTGCCATTGAAGCTGTGGTAGACAGGGTTGGCTCCGAGCATCATGAGCTCTCCGGTCGAGCCAAGGATTTGGGCTCTGCCGCCGTCTTTATCGCGCTGGCCCTGAACGCTCTGGTATGGGGGGCGCTGGTGGGCCGCAACCTGTTGGGGTGGTGGTAAGCCACTACGCTGCCTTTAGGTTCTGCTTCATAAAAAAGCCCGTCATCACGACGGGCTTTTTGCTGCGCAGATACGGGTCTATCAGTGGAGGATGCGGGCGCGGATGGTGCCGTTGATCTCCTTGAGCTTGGCGAGCGCCTTCTCGCTGTGCTCGGTCTCCACGTCGATCACCACGTAACCGATATGGCTGCTGGTCTGCAGGTATTGACCGGCGATGTTGATCCCCTCTTCGGCGAAGATCTGGTTGATCTGGTTCATCACGCCCGGCTGGTTGCGGTGAATGTGCAGCAGGCGGCTGGAGCCCTTGTGGCCCGGCAGCGACACTTCCGGGAAATTGACGGCGGAGAGGGTGGAGCCGTTGTCGGAGTATTTGACCAGCTTGTTGGCCACTTCCAGCCCGATGTTCTCCTGCGCTTCATGGGTGGTGCCACCGATGTGCGGGGTCAGGATCACGTTCTCCAGCCCACGCAGCGGGCTTTGGAACTCCTCGTCATTGGACTTGGGCTCGACCGGGAAGACGTCGATGGCGGCACCGGCAATATGACCGCTCTTGATGACGTCAGCCAGCGCATCGATATCCACCACGGTACCGCGGGCGGCGTTGATGAAGATGGCGCCCGGTTTCATCATCCGCAGCTGCTCGGCACCGATCATGTTCTTGGTTGAGGCGGTCTCCGGTACGTGCAGGCTGATGACGTCAGACATATTGAGCAGCTCGACCATGCTTGGCACCTGGATGGCGTTGCCCAGCGAGAGCTTGTTCTCGATATCGTAGTAATAAACCTTCATGCCGATGCTCTCGGCGATGATGCCAAGCTGGGTACCGATGTGGCCGTAGCCGATGATGCCGAGCTTCTTGCCGCGCGCTTCCACCGAGCGGTTGGCCAGTTTTTCCCACACGCCGCGATGGCACTTGGCGTTCTTCTCGGGGATGCCGCGCAGTAGCAGCAGGATCTCGCCCAGTACCAGCTCGGCGACCGAGCGGGTGTTGGAGAAGGGGGCGTTGAAGACCGGAATACCGCGGATCTGGGCCGCTTCCAGCTCGACCTGGTTGGTACCGATGCAGAAGCAGCCGATAGCGACCAGCTTGTTGGCGGCGTCGAGGACTTTCTCGGTGATCTGGGTGCGGGAGCGCAGCCCGATGAAATGGACGTCGCGGATCTGCTCGATCAGCTCCTCTTCGGAAAGCGATGTCTTGAGATACTCCACACTGGTATAACCTGCGGCACGAAAGGTCTCTACGGTGTTGGGGTGAACCCCCTCCAGCAGCAGAACCTTGATTTTATCCTTGTCCAACGAAAACTTGGCAGTCATGACGATCCCTCTGTATGTGCAAACGTAAGTGCAGATTTGGTGTGCGAAGAAAACCGTAAAGTAGCAAAAACGTTTGGGAGAGGGAATATTTGTGACGAAAGTCAAATTCTTTGAAGTTATCAACGAATGTTGTAAACATCCGTATGCAACTTGTTGAGGGATAAATAAAAACGGCGCCATCAGGCGCCGTCATTTATTCACAGTGCAATGTTTGGGTCATATCCCATCCCGGGGCTCAATCAACGCCGCTGCTGCGTCAGGGGTGGCTGAGTGGCGCTGGCGTGCGAGGGAGGATGCCGCTGCACTGTGCTGCCGGTGTCGGGATTACTGGGTAATCACGCCGTCCGGCGTACCGATCAGGACAACATCGGCGCCGCGGGCGGCGAACAGGCCGTTGGTGACCACGCCAACGATGGCGTTCAGTCGCACTTCCAGCGCCTTGGCGTCGGTAATGGCCATGCCTTTCACATCCAGAATGTGGTTGCCGTTGTCGGTGACCACGCCTTCACGCCACACCGGGTTGCCACCCAGTTTGCGAATTTCGCGGGCCACGTATTCGCGGGCCATCGGGATCACTTCCACCGGCAGCGGGAACTGGCCCAGCACGTCGACGGTCTTGGTGTTGTCGATGATGCAGATGAACTTGTCAGCGACGGCGGCAACGATCTTCTCGCGGGTCAGGGCTGCGCCACCGCCCTTGATCATATCGCGGGTTGCGTTGATCTCGTCGGCGCCATCCACATAGACGGAGAGGGCGTCGATCTCGTTGAGATCATATACGGTGATGCCGAAGCCCTTGAGGCGCTCGGTAGAGGCCACGGAGCTGGATACCGCCCCCTTGATCTCGTCCTTCATGGTCGCCAGCGCGTCGATAAAGTGGTTGACGGTAGAGCCGGTGCCCACCCCGACGATGGTGCCGGGAACCACATACTTGAGCGCAGCCCAACCGGCCGCCTTCTTCATTTCATCTTGAGTCATGATCGTTCCTTAAGAAAAAAGCGGGCGCATTATATCCAACCCGGTACCCCGTCGCGACCTTGTTGCTCACGTTCCGGGGCAAAAAGAGGGACTTTGTAAATCGTTTGCCTGTTTATTCTGCGTTTGCGCGCACAAAGCTGGGGCTGCCGGCCAAAAACAGCCTATTCAAAGCGCCAGCAGTGGCTTGGGGTGATGATCTGGGGCAGCGGCACATCCCACTCCTCTTGCGGGACGGCATCTACCTGCTGGCAGTCGTGGGCAATGCCGAGTGGCTTGGGGCCCAGCTTGTGCTCATGCCAGATGGCGAGAGTGCGATCGTAGTAGCCGCCCCCCATGCCAAGACGATTGCCCTGGGCATCGAAGGCGACCAGCGGGGTGCAGATAAGATCGAGCGTGCTGTGGGGCACCACCTGCAGGATATCCAGCTCCGGCTCTTCGATGCCGTAGCGGTTGCGTACCATGGGGCTGGTGGCGGTATAGCGCAAAAAGAGCAGGTGACCCGGGGTAAAGGGGTGGAGCACCGGCAGGTAGACCTCTTTGTGCTGGGCCCACAGCCAATGGATGGTGGGCAAGGGGTTGATCTCCCCATCATTGGCCAGATAGAGGGCAATGCGTTTGGCGGCGAGGATCTCGGGGTGTTGCTTGAACTGGGCCAGCAGCTGTTGGGCCGCCGCTTGCTGCTCGGCCGGACTCAGATTTTTGCGGCGTTGACGAACCAGTTGGCGCAGGGATTGACGTTCGGGTTGGGACTCATGCATGGGGTACCTCTGGTATAGCTGCGCATCGATGGCTTGAACGCGCTCTACCTTAGCACATTCACTCTTGACGTTAAGGGGGGCAGGGAAACCCCGTCCCGGACGTCTGATGCCCGGAACGGTGGGATAAATGCTGGCTGATCCGTTAGTGAGTCAACAAGGGCCAGGGTGTTGCCCCTGTTGACGGCATGTCGGCGCGCCAGCCTCAGGTTTGTTACTTGTCAGCCTTGCCGCGCATCTGGTGCTTCACAAACACAGCAATGAGTGCCGCTACCGCGAGTGCCATCGGGTAGAAACTCATGCTTACTACCGCCAACGGCGACAGGGCGAAGATGGAGCCCAGCAGCAGCGCCTGTGCGCCCCAGGGGATCAGACCCTGTACCACGCAGGAGAAGATATCGAGCATGGAGGCGGCGCGTCGCGGGGTGACACCGTGGTGTTCGGCCAGATCCCGGGCTACCTTGCTGGCGACGATAATAGCCACCGTGTTGTTGGCGGTGCAGAGGTTGGTGAGGCTCACCACCCCGGCGATGCCGAGCTCGGCGGCTTTCTCGTTCTGTTCACCATTGTGCTCGCGAGTGAAACGGGCAATCAGGGCGCTGATGCGCTCGCTGATCCAGGCCAGTCCACCCTGACGTTCCATCAGGGCGCCGAGGCCGCCGATCAGCATGGAGAGCAGGAAGATCTCCTGCATGCCGGTAAAGCCCTGATAGATATCCTTGCTGAACTGACCGATGGCGTAGCCGTTGATCATGCCCACCGCTCCGGCGGCCAGAATACCGATCCCCAGCACCACAAACACATTCACTCCGGCGAGCGCCAGCCCAAGAATGAGCAGGTAGGGCATCACCTTGAACAGCTCGATGGCGCTGCCGCTGGCAGGGGATTCACCCACTGAGCCCAGGGTCAGATAGAGCAGGATCACCGCGATGGCAGCAGGGGCCGCAATCTTGAAGTTTTCGCGGAACTTGTCCTTCATCTCGCACCCCTGGCTGCGGGTGGCCGCAATGGTGGTGTCGGAGATGATGGAGAGGTTATCGCCAAACATGGCGCCGGAGAGAATGGTGCCTGCCATCAGTACCGGATCGATACCGGCCGCCTGCGCCACGCCCAGCGCGACCGGCGCCACGGCACCTATGGTGCCCATGGAGGTGCCCATAGCGGTAGCAATAAAGGCAGAGATGAGGAACAGCCCGGGCAACAGCGCCCAGCCGGGAATGAGGGAGAGACCCAGCGCCACGGTGGCATCAACGCCGCCGGTGGCCTTGGCCACGCTGGCAAAGGCGCCCGCCAGCAGATAGATAAGGCACATCGCCATGATATTGCTGTGGCCGACCCCTTTGAAGAAGGTCTCCAGATTGCTGTTGAAGCTCTCTTTGCCAAGCAGCAGGGCCAGCATCACCGCAGGCAGGGCTGCAACCGGAGCGGGCAGCTGATAGAAGGCGAATTCGACCCCCTGCAGGGTCAGCCAGGTACCGGTACCGATAAAGAGTGCGAGAAAAACCAGAAGTGGCAACAAGGCCCTGGCACTGGGTTGAGTCTGGATCATGTGTTCCTCTGAAATTGAACAATGACCTCCTGTCATAAACTGCTTTGTACCTGTATCGGATAGGGATAGGGGGAAAACAGGGCGGGCATCCTGCCGCATTGGGGTGCCCACAGTAGTGAGTCAACCTCGCTTGGTCAAGATAGACGTCCAGATGGATAGGTGTTTTTGTTTGATGATTCTGGTGTTATTGAGATATCCAAAGAATATTCGGAAAAATAAGTTAGCGCTGTTTATTGTTCATTGCTGTTCTGGCGCAGTCCGCGGGTATCGCGTGTCTTTAATAAGGAAAGAGGTAAACGATAAGATCTCTGCATGCCATCTTGGGGATTTCTCCCGCAGCCAAACGTCAGCCGCACCTCTCTCTATCTCTACGTGAGCATGGTACGGATATTTCCAGAACGCGTGGACACAAGATCTTGTCTGTGTGGTTACTGTGTCAGTTTCTCTACCGCCTGAACGGCTGTCGCAATGGCATCCTGTTCCAGCGTCAGCGGAATGTGGCCAATTCCGGGCAGCAGGGTGACAGGCCAGGAGATGCCGAGACGTCTTAACTCAGGTTCAAGTTGATCTGTTTGGAAGGCTTCGTCATTTGCACCCGCGATCACGGCGCAGGGGCGTTGCACATTGCGTAAATTCTGCTGATAGTCGCGCTCTGGCTGAAAGTTCGAGGCAAGGTTGAAGGAGTAAGAGGGGGTCAGCAGGGATTTCGCCTCATCATTGAGGGCAAAGTTCAGCACGGTCAGATGGTTGAGTGCGGAAATATGGAAACCGTTGAGGATGCTCAGGGCGATGAGGCGAGGCAAGCCGACACGCACCCAGCCACCGCTGTTGGGCCGGTAGTTGGCGGCGGTGGGGCCAAGATAGGGGGAGAGCAGCAGATAGCTCTCGAACAGGGTTTGTCGCGTGCTGCCAGCAACGCGCAGCACAAAGCCACCCCCTGACGAGAAGCCGACGAGTGTTGCAGGCTTGGCGGGGGCCACCGACTTGATGAAATCTTCCAGATCGTCTTCAAGCTGGCCGATGTAGGCAATGGTGCCTTTGTCGCCCGATGCGCCATGGCCCCGAATATCGAGGGCGTAGGCGTCATATCCCGCTTGCGAAAAGGCGTTCGCCATCTTGTGCATGCTTTGACTGCTGGCAGAAGAGCCGTGAACCAGTACCACGCTGCCCTTGACCTTGTTGTTCTTCGTATTGCCCTCTGCGCCATAGTGCCGATAGGCCAGCTGCGTGCCGTCACGCGCCGGGTATCTTGAGAGAGGTGGCATGTTGCTCCAGTCACTTCCCTTGAAAGGGTCGTTGATGCTGACCATCGCCGGTGCCGGACTCGGCCCGCCAAACAGCAGAGCCGCGGCCAGCATGACCAGGGTCAGTGATAGCAACCCCACTGCAAACAGCAATCCTGCGCTCATCCTTGCACCTCGTTTGATATCGACACGGGCGTTGCCCTGATTTTGCTTATGCTGGCATTTCACTCGTTCGAACCTATCAGATGGCACCCGGTCTGCCAAATGATGGTGTGAAACGATGAAAAGCGGCCTGTGACCAAAAGGAAGTTCTTGGCCAGCCAGTGAGCGCTGCCGTTGGCGAGCGCAGCAAGGTGTGGTGGCATCATGGCTTTTCAAACCCGGTGCGGGCTGGTAAAACGGTCTCTTTCCATAATTAAAAGAGATGAGAGGGTGGAGATGGACAATCCGATCCGTGTGGCCGTGATGGGCTGTAATGGTCGTATGGGCAAGGTGCTGCTGGAGGCCATCACCAACACCGATGGCGTGGTGGTTGGTGCTGCGCTGGAGCGGCCGGGTTCGGCGGTGATCGGCCTTGATGCCGGTGAGCTCAATGGGCTGGGCCATCTGGGTGTGGCCATCAGCGACAGTCTGGATAAGGTGCGCGATGAGTTTGATCTCATCATCGACTTCACCCGCCCCGAGGTGACCCTTGCCAATCTGGCCTTTGCGCTGGCCCACCACAAGCAGATGGTGATCGGCACCACCGGTTTTGACGATGCAGGCAAGGCCGCCCTGAAAGAGGCGGGCAAGCAGATCGGTATCGTGTTCGCCTCCAACTACTCGGTCGGGGTCAACCTGGTGTTCAAACTGCTGGAGCAGGCCGCCAAGGTGATGGGGGATTACACCGACATCGAGATCATCGAAGGCCACCATCGCCACAAGGTGGATGCGCCATCCGGTACCGCGCTCTCCATGGGGGAAGTGGTCGCCAAAACGCTGGGCCGGGATCTCAAGGAGTGCGCCGTCTATGGCCGCGAGGGGATCACTGGCGAGCGGGATCGCAACACTATCGGCTTTGCCACCATTCGTGCTGGTGATCTGGTGGGGGAGCATACCGTCATGTTTGCCGATATCGGCGAGCGGGTGGAGATCAGCCACAAGGCCTCCAGCCGCCTGACCTTCGCCAACGGTGCTGTGCGGGCAGGCAAGTGGCTTGGTCAGCAGGGTGCCGGTCTTTATGACATGCAGGATGTGCTCAATCTCAAGTGATGCCTCTGAGCGGCACTTTCGTACTACTGCTACCCCAGTGAAAAACCCCGGCTTGCCGGGGTTTTTGCTGTCAGTCAGCCAGAATTTGTGTAAAAAGACACGCTGCCTGCAATTTTTAACTGAATGCCTTATAAATCACACTATTGCGTTATCCGCCAGATTTCCCCTTCCTGAATGTCATCATCAGGTAACAAATTTGAGCATCTTTATGGCTGATGAAGCCATTTTTTTACACGGACAGGAAAAGACTAAAAATTCAAACGCAGAAAAACGTTTTCCATTTTTCATGTTCACTCTTGTCATCATAAAAGCGTTAAATTTGTCATTAATGTTTTTTGTGTAAAAATAAATGCCATTGTTTTAATTGGTTTTTTTGTTTGTTTTTGTCGCTATTGCTGGCTTGGTGGCATCTTTTGGTGGTGGTTTTTCCTTTTCTTTCATGGGAGGGGGTTGCAAAGCGATTGAGTGCATAGATAATGGGCAATGTTGCTTTTTTATTGAATTTAGATGCATTTCTTCTGAGAAAAGACGTTGAAATGCTACTTTTTTTAAGTAGAATGCGCCCAATTTGCCAGAAATCTGCCGGGTTCGAGTCCTGTCCAAGACCGGAACCGAGCCCGCAACACCCAGGTAAATTGCTGAATTTAAAGCTAAATAACTGGAGGTTGTCTTGAATCACACTGCATTGCTAGTGCTGGAAGATGGAACTGTGTTCAAAGGCGTGTCGATAGGCGCCGAGGGATGTTCCGTTGGTGAAGTGGTTTTCAATACGTCGATGACGGGCTATCAGGAAATCCTCACCGATCCCTCTTATTCCCGTCAGATAGTCACCCTCACTTATCCCCATATAGGCAACACCGGCACCAACAGCGAAGATGAAGAGTCCAGTCAAATCCATGCTCAGGGATTGATCATCCGGGACCTTCCGATACTTGCCTCCAATTTCCGCAATCAGCAATCCCTCTCCGAATACCTCAAGTCTCACAACATCGTTGGCATCGCCGACATCGACACCCGTAAACTGACCCGCATCCTGCGCGAGAAAGGCGCTCAGGCTGGCTGCATTCTGGCCGGGAAACAGGTCGATGAAGCCTATGCCCTCGAACAGGCCCGCGCCTTCCCCGGTCTGAAGGGGATGGATCTGGCCAAAGAGGTGACGGTTGGTGAGGCGTACAACTGGACCGAAGGGAGCTGGCAGCTTGGCAAGGGGCACGTCACCCCGGATGCCGACCAGCTGAAATACCACGTGGTAGCCTATGACTTTGGCGTCAAGCGCAACATCCTGCGGATGCTGGTTGACCGTGGCTGCCGCCTGACCGTGGTGCCGGCCAAGACCCCGGCCGCCGAGGTACTGGCGATGAACCCGGATGGCATCTTCCTCTCCAACGGCCCCGGCGACCCCGAGCCGTGCGACTACGCCATCGAGGCCATCAAGGCTTTCCTTAATACCAACACGCCGGTGTTCGGCATCTGTCTGGGTCACCAGCTGCTGGGTCTGGCCTCCGGTGCCAAGACCGTCAAGATGAAGTTTGGCCACCACGGCGCCAACCATCCGGTGAAGAGCCTCGATGACAACACCGTCATGATCACCGCTCAGAACCACGGCTTTGCGGTAGACGAGAACAGCCTGCCGGATTGCCTGCGCGCCACCCACGTCTCCCTGTTCGATGGTTCCCTGCAAGGTATCCATCGCACCGACCGTCCGGCCTTCAGCTTCCAGGGACACCCCGAAGCGAGCCCGGGCCCGCACGACTGTGCCGGTCTTTTTGACCACTTTATTGAATTGATTAAGCAGTATCGCGCCTAAGAAATAGAGGAAAGAGTTTCATGCCAAAACGTAATGACCTTCAGAGCATCCTGATCCTCGGCGCCGGCCCCATCGTCATCGGCCAAGCCTGCGAATTTGACTACTCCGGCGCCCAGGCGTGCAAAGCCCTGCGCGAGGAGGGCTACCGCGTCATTCTGGTCAACTCCAACCCGGCCACCATCATGACCGACCCGGAGATGGCTGACGCCACCTACATCGAGCCCATCACCTGGGAAGTGGTGCGCGAAATCATCAAGAAAGAGCGCCCGGACGCCATCCTGCCCACCATGGGCGGCCAGACTGCGCTTAACTGCGCACTGGCGCTGGAGAAGCATGGCGTGCTGGCCGAGTTCGGTGTCGAGATGATCGGTGCCACCGCCGACGCCATCGACAAGGCCGAAGATCGCTCCCGCTTTGACAAGGCGATGCGCAGCATTGGCCTCGAGTGCCCGCGTGCCGGCATCGCCCACAACATGGAAGAGGCGTGGGGCGTGCAGCAGATGGTCGGCTTCCCCTGTATCATCCGTCCCTCCTTTACCATGGGCGGCTCGGGTGGCGGCATCGCCTACAACACCGAAGAGTTCGTCGAGATCTGCGAGCGCGGTCTGGACTTGTCGCCGACCAAAGAGCTGCTCATCGACGAGTCGCTGATCGGCTGGAAAGAGTACGAGATGGAAGTGGTGCGGGATCGCAACGACAACTGCATCATCGTCTGCGCCATCGAAAACTTCGACCCCATGGGTATCCACACCGGTGACTCCATCACGGTCGCGCCAGCCCAGACGCTGACCGACAAGGAGTACCAGCTGATGCGCAACGCCTCCATGGCGGTGCTGCGCGAGATCGGTGTCGAAACCGGCGGCTCCAACGTCCAGTTCGGTATCAACCCGAAAGATGGCCGCATGGTCATCATCGAGATGAACCCGCGGGTGTCGCGCTCCTCTGCGCTGGCTTCCAAGGCGACCGGTTTCCCCATCGCCAAGATCGCTGCCAAGCTCGCCATCGGTTACACCCTCGACGAGCTGATGAACGACATCACCGGCGGCCGTACTCCGGCCTCCTTCGAGCCGGCCATCGACTACGTGGTCACCAAGGTGCCGCGCTTCAACTTCGAAAAATTCGCCGGTGCCAACGATCGTCTGACGACCCAGATGAAGTCGGTTGGTGAAGTGATGGCCATCGGCCGCAACTTCCAGGAGTCCCTGCACAAGGCGCTGCGCAGCCTCGAAACCGGCAAAACCGGCTTCGACCCCATGGTTGACCTCAATGCTCCGGACTCCCTGACCCGCATCCGTCACGAGCTGCAGGACGCCGGTAGCGACCGTATCTTCTATATCGCCGATGCGTTCCGCGCCGGTCTCTCCATGGACGGCATCTTCAAGCTGACCAAGATTGACCCCTGGTTCCTGGTACAGATTGAAGATCTGGTGAAGCTGGAAGAAGAGGTGAAAGAGCGCGGCATGGCCGGTCTCGATGCCGACTTCCTGCGTGCCCTCAAGCGCAAAGGCTTTGCCGATGCCCGTCTGGCCAAGCTCCTCGGTGTGGCCGAAGGGGAAGTGCGGAAACTGCGCGCCCGCCACAACATCTTCCCGGTCTACAAGCGGGTTGATACCTGCGCCGCCGAGTTCGCCACCAACACCGCCTACATGTACTCCAGCTATGACGAGGAGTGCGAAGCGGCCCCGAGCAACCGCGACAAGATCATGATCATCGGCGGCGGCCCGAACCGTATCGGTCAGGGTATCGAGTTCGACTACTGCTGCGTGCATGCGGCGCTGGCCCTGCGCGAAGATGGTTACGAGACCATCATGGTCAACTGCAACCCGGAGACCGTCTCCACCGATTACGACACCTCGGATCGTCTCTACTTCGAGCCGGTGACTCTGGAAGATGTGCTGGAAATCGTGCGCATCGAAAAACCCAAGGGCGTCATCGTTCAGTACGGTGGCCAGACCCCGCTGAAACTGGCCCGTGCACTGGAAGCCAACGGCGTACCGATTATCGGTACCAGCCCGGATGCCATCGACCGCGCCGAAGACCGCGAGCGCTTCCAGTCTGCTGTCGAGCGCCTCGGCCTCAAGCAGCCGGAAAACGGCACCGTCACCGCACTGGAGCAGGCCGTGCTGCTGGCCGAGCGTATCACCTACCCGCTGGTGGTTCGCCCCTCCTACGTGCTGGGTGGCCGCGCCATGGAAATTGTCTATGACGAGCAGGATCTGCGTCGCTACTTCGCCGAGGCGGTGAGCGTCTCCAACGAATCGCCGGTACTGCTGGACCGCTTCCTGGACGATGCCACCGAGCTGGACGTGGATGCCATCTGCGACGGCACCGATGTAGTCATCGGCGGCATCATGGAGCACATCGAGCAGGCCGGTATCCACTCCGGTGACTCCGGTTGCTCCCTGCCTCCTTATACCTTGTCCAAAAAGATTCAGGACGAGATCCGCGAGCAGGTGCGCAAGCTGGCGCTGGAGCTCGGTGTTATCGGCCTGATGAACGTGCAGTTCGCGGTCAAGGGCGATGACATCTACCTCATCGAAGTGAACCCGCGTGCCGCCCGTACCGTGCCGTTTGTCTCCAAGGCGACCGGTGCTCCGCTGGCCAAGATTGCCGCCCGTGTGATGGCCGGTCAGAGCCTGAAAGAGCAGGGCTTTACCAAAGAGATCATCCCGCCCTACTACTCGGTGAAAGAGGTGGTGCTGCCGTTCGCCAAGTTCCCAGGGGTTGACCCGCTGCTGGGGCCGGAGATGCGCTCTACCGGTGAGGTAATGGGTGTGGGCAGCAGCTTTGCCGAGGCCTATGCCAAGGCGCAGCTGGGTGCCAACCACGCCGTACCGAAAGAGGGTCGTGCCCTCTTGTCAGTGCGTCACAGCGACAAGGCGCAGGTGGTTGACTTGGCTGCCAAGCTGCTGGAGCTGGGCTACGAGCTGGATGCCACTCACGGCACCGCGGTCGCGCTGGGTGAGGCGAGCATCAACCCGCGCCTGGTCAACAAGGTGCACGAAGGTCGCCCGCACATTCTCGACCGCATCAAGAATGGCGAGTACACCTACATCGTCAACACCGCCGAAGGGCGTGTGGCGATCCAGGACTCCAAGCAGCTGCGTCGCGCCGCCTTGCAGAACAAAGTGGCGTATACCACCACCATGAATGAGGCGTTTGCCACCTGCATGGCCATCAGCGTGGATGCCACCGCCAACGTCAACTCGGTGCAGGAGCTGCACCAGAAGGTGAAAAACCGCTAAGAGTTTGCAGCGGGCATCAGCCCGACTTGCCAGACGACCAACCCCCGCCAGCGATGGCGGGGGTTTCTTTTTATCTGTCGCTCACCGTCCGGCTTGGGCCGGGTGAGCCATTGAGGAAGGTCATGAGTTCCGCATCGCAGACAACGGATGGCGCGTGGGGTGGCAAAAGCTGGCAAGGGGAGGGGATGCTGCGAGCGCGGGTTTCAACTGCGGCAGGCAATCCTCTACAATGGCCCCACTTTGCTTGTCAGTGCAGTGCCAGCGGCGCTGCCTGTCGGGCCAACAAAAAATGGACATGCTTATGACCGCTTTGCCTTCCTGTCGTCTTCTTGCCTTCTGCTCTGCCTTGTTGCTGGCCGGTTGTGCCAGTGATCCCGCCTCCGCGCCTGCCAAAGAGGCGAGCGTGAGCAACCCCAAAACGCAGCCTGCCATGCAGCCGCGCAAACCGGCGGATATGAAGAGCCGCATCGTGCGCTTCTTGCCCCGTCAGGTGCCTGACAAACAGGGGTGGGCCAGCGACGTGGTGACGGCGCTCACCACCCAGGGGGTGACGGTCAATGATCACAACGTCTGTAGCGTGCTGGCGGTGGCGGAGCAGGAAGCCACTTATCAGGCCGATCCTGTAGTGCCGGGCCTTGGCAAGATCGCCTGGAAAGAGATCAACTCACGGGCAGCCAAGCTGCTGATCCCCGAATTTATGGTGCGGGCCGCGCTCTCCATCAACTCGCCTACCGGCAAGAGCTACGCCGAGCGGATCGACAAGTTGCGTACCGAGCGGGAGATGAGTGAAATCTTCGAAGATATGATCAGCATGCTGCCGATGGGCAAGACGCTGTTTGGCAACCTCAACCCGGTGCATACTGGTGGCCCGATGCAGGTGAGCATCGCCTTTGCCGAGGCCAACGCCCGTGGCTACCCCTATCCAATCGAGGATTCCATCCGCCACGAAGTCTTTACCCGTCGCGGCGGCATCTGGTTTGGCACCAAGCATATCTTCGGTTATCCCGCCGACTACCCGGATACCCTCTACCGCTTTGCCGATTTCAACGCCGGCTGGTACGCCAGTCGCAATGCCGCCTTTCAGGCCGCTGTCAGCCGTTTGAGTGGCAAAACTCTGGCGCTGGACGGGGATCTGATCCGCTATGACTCGGATCTGCCGGGTAACACCGAGCTTGCCGTCTACACCCTCGCCAACCGGGTCAATATGAGCAAACAGGCGATCCACCAGAGCCTGCGCAAAGGGGATACCGCCGCATTTGCCGAGACCGATCTCTACCATCGCATCTTTACCCTGGCCGACAAGCAAGCGGGCAAGAGATTGCCCCGCGCCATCCTGCCCGGCATTCAGCTAAAGAGCCCGAAAATTACCCGCAACCTCACCACCGCCTGGTTTGCCAAGCGGGTGGATGACAGAGAGCAGCGATGTGTGCGGCAGATGGCGACGATTCGGTAAGAAGCATCAAGGGCGGCCAATTGGCCGCCGAGTCTATAAATAGTGAGGAAATTAAGCTCGTATGGTGTATGGGATACTTACTCCAAAATGAATTACACGTTAGTTTACGTCATCATCAATAGGGTCAAATCTTGTGTGCCCATCAACATCAACATCTAGAGCTCGGTATAGCATCTTATGTATTTTTAGTTGTTGTGCTCTTTTAACCTCACCTCTTGATACTGAAGTTTGATCTAGGAAAGACCATATAAATGTACTAAGTGAACTCATTTTTATACCAATTGCCCCAACATGATAAAGGCAAATTAACATTCTATTTAGTACCTCAGTTAGTTTCGTTTCACCAGTAGTTTCTAAGTATTCCTTAGAAGAGATAACACATGGGTCATTATTGTTTTGTGCGCATAAATCAGAAATTACATTATCCAAACGAGGGCCGCTCAGTACAGACCGAGTAAATGTATGTGGCAGGCCTCTCAATATTTCTACAGTGTCATCGAATGATGGGTATATTTCTCCCCATTCCTCTTTAAGTGATTTGAGGCGTTTTTCTGAGTATTGAGCCTCTGCGGCATAGATTGCTCGCCAAGAAACGCAATCTCTACCGTATGCTGATTTAAAACATTCATTTATAAATTGTAAAACATCCCTTGGTCTATAGAGAGTCCTTTCTAGAATGAAGTCTGCAGATGTTTGATCTTTACCCTTCTTTGCTGTTGGAAATATATCATCAAATGATATTTGTTCTTTGGTATATTGCTTACGGAAAACCTCATTAATTCTTCTTTCAATTAGCTCTCGTAGCTCACCCTTATCCCAGTGAATTTGTAGTATATAAGATTCATATTTCTCTTCTTGGAATCCAGGGCTTCTCGTCATATCAAAGACTAAATCAAGAAGATCTTTACGCATAGCTGCGATAATTTTTACATTCTCTAATTTTCTAAAGGTTTTAATTTCCTCAATAAGTGCTCTTATGAATCTGCATCGAGTCTCAGTGTTGGCCCAGTGCTCATCCAGCTGATCTATAAGGATATAGAAGCGTTTTTGGGGGTCATTGAATGAATGAACAGATAAGAGCTCTAACATTTCATTAAGTTTTTTTATCTGTAGCCCGCTAACTATCTGACTTGCTCTTTGTTTTACTTCAATTTTTTCTTCATCACTTAATTTCTTGGCTCCTTGTAGACTTAAATTTACATTGTTGTACTTTGCGCCTAGAGTTGCCTTTGTATCATTCTCAAGTTTCTTTGTGATGACTTTTAAATGCTCATCAGTATCTAACCAAAATTTGTCCCCCCATTCTCTAAAATATGCAATCGCTTTGTTTTTAATTTCATCTTTTCTGAAAAAATTTGTTATATTGTCAAGGAAATTTCGATTATCCAAGTCATTCTTTATGTCATATCGAATTTTTAAGACCTCAACAATAAGAATGTGTCGCCATAGTAATCTATAAAAGAGATCTAGGTTTACACCAATTGCATTCATAAACTGAATAATGTCAGAGTATTCTAAAAATCTCACTGAGATGTCATTTGGGTCTATTTTTACATGTTTTTCTGTGGTTTGGGATATTTTATAAAGAATCGCGCTTTTACCCGCCCCAGTTCTACCTAAGATTATGGATTTAGGGCTGTGCACATCGCATAATTGTTCAATATATCCTTTATCTATAAAGCAAGAATCGAGAAGGTCTGTATCTGTTTCTGCATCTAAATCACCGATCTGTAGATTTTGTCTGATGATTATTTTATTGTTTATTTTCACTGTGTTCATCTTTTATACCTTGTATTAATAAACAATATTGCATGTAATATGTTAACTGGATGTTTTTGGTAAGATTTTTCTGCATTTAGGGTATCCACTGCATCCCCAAAACCGATTGCCTCGGTTATCCCCCCGTTTGGCGGTACGCAATACCATCGGGTTGCCGCATCTGGGGCATAGTGGATTTGCTTGGGTGAGCGATTCGGTGATGGTTGGCGCGGCGTTCACCACCTGATTGACCACAGGCATTGCAGCTACGGATAAAGGCGGGCGGGGAACCTCGCTGTGACGTGCTTTCAACTGCGCGACATGCTGTTTATGGGTCTGCCAATTGGCGGCCAGTCGTCCCCGCTGGATGGTGTCGATCACTCTGGTGACTTCGGCAGGGGTCAGCACCTGAGTGGTTTTACTCTTGATATAGCGAATAAGCCCGCGGTTCATCACGTTATCCGGCATGGGGGTTTTAAAGGTGCAGTCGCCAATAAAGTAGATAATCGAATGGAGCTGATGATCAGCAAGACCCAGCAAGGATTTGAGCGTCATCAGGTGCAGATAGTTTTGGCGCAGGGGATTTTGAAAGGTATGTCTGCGGCGATAGAGCTGCTGGGTCCAGCTCTTATGGGCCGGATTGCCAAATATCCACCCCTTGATGTTCTTGGTCTCGATCACAAACAGCCCGAAGCGCGAGACGATCACATGATCGATCTGGGTAGTACCCTGCGGGGTCGGTAGGGTCACGTTCTTGAGCAGATGGTACTCCCGCTTGTCGAGAAAGAGCCGGATACCCAGATTGATAAATGCCTCCCCGACCATCCCCTTGAACCTGGGCGTTTTGATCAGGGTGGCAATCAACAGCAGGGGCAGCAGATACCAGAGCTGGCCCAGCAGAACCGTAATAACGGGTGTGAAGTCCATTTCAACTCGCTTTGGAACGGGGCGATGAGGTGCCGAACTGAACCATCCTAACAATTTCATCAAAAGGAATATGTGACAGATTGCACTAACTCTGTGACAAGGCTGGATTTTTCGGGGCGGGCTGTGGTTGATGGTAAATCGCAGGTACAAAAAAGCCCCTTGGCGGGGCTTGGTGTCTGGCAAGGGCGGTGTCGGGATTATCAATCGAACAGGATGCGGCCGCTGGTGCCGGCATCGCTGTCTTTCCAACTGGCGCCGCTTTTGCGCAGGGTGTAAGTGATGGTCTCCTGCTTGAATTTCAGGTAGTCGCTGCCGCTGTGACTTGGTTTGACCTGATTGCCATCGATATAGGTTTCCCCTGTGGTATCGACATGAATTTCGGCCACGGTGCGGCCATCGTCAGTGACCGCTTTATAGTTGCCAGCCCACGGGCTCTCGTCGCCATACTGCACGGCCCCTTCCTGAGCGTGCGCTTGGGCATGGGTCTTGTGGCCATGATGGCTTTTGGCCACGGCGCAACCGGAGATACCGACCGCCAGCAGGCAACCGAGGGCGATATTGAGCAGAGTCTGTTTGGATTTCATCTTCATTTACCTGTATCAAATAATTGCAATGGATAAGGGGTGGAGCCCCCACGGTCGGTGTGGGCCCCGCTGAGCCGTGGCTCGAAATCAGTCCTGATTGATGCCAGAAATATGGCCGCGGGCGTCGGTGAGGCAGTGCCAGAGCCGGTCATGGGGCCCTTTGATATCAATCATCATCCCCGCTTGGGAGTCGGCCACATAGTCGAGGGTCAGTTTGCTGCGGCTGACGCCCGCTTTTCTGGCGACGGCGTTCATGCAGGCGTTCTCGGCAACCTTGGTTTGCGCAGTGCTGCCGTTGTAGGCACTGCTGCTGGCGTTCTCATCATCGCCGTCGTCATCGTTCTCATCGTCATTGAGCTGGCAGGCGCCGCTGTCGCCATTTTTGACAAAATAGGTAATGCCCCAGTCGCCATTTTTCACCATGGAGAGGGTGGTGCGCCCCTTGCTCGCCTCGTAGAAATTTGAATTCACTTTTTTAAGCGGAACTTGCTGGTTATTGATATAAGCCGTGCCATCTTCGACGCGAAGATTAATATGTCCAGGACAGCTGGCGGATAAATCAGGCACCCCTGCATATGCGGTTCCGGTCATGACCAATACAGAGAGAGCAAGCAGCGTTTTTTTCATCAGATAACCTCAAATCAACAAGGATCAGCAAGTGTGATGTCGTCAAAATAACGGTTGCTATACCTGAACGTTATTTCTGTGCTCATTGCACACCTGTTATCGGTAGCCCGCAGTCAGTCGTTTCAGTGCACCTCGTCCTGCCGGGATGACGCCAAATTTAGCAGTCGGGTGATGTAAGTAAAATAAAACAGGATTAATTGAGTTCATAAAATATGAAAAACTATAAATCATTTAAAACAATTGGTTAGGTGCATCTCAGGTCACTGGGTAAAAGATGGGGGACCTCCGGGTTGGTTCCTTATGGGTATCGGTAAAGTTGGCCATTGTGCTGCAATATCTGGAGTCGAGTATTTGCTCTGTTGCAAGCGGGTACAGGCTGGCGACATCACAGGGCAAATCAGCCATTGCGCGCCGTAAATACACAGACAAAAAACTCCAATATTTGGTGTGCGAGGGGGGAAACTAGCCTACCAGCAGGTAGATATTTTTACCTGATATGACTGGGTTGTGAGGCCTATGAAAGGGTCAGGATAAATAAACCCTCCGTCAATAGGGCGTGATTATCTGGAGTGTTACTGTGCTTTCCCTGAGGATTGCCCACTCGTGGCAGGAAAATATAATGACTTAGAAACTCATGGCCAACCCGATGGAATAACCGCTGGTGTTGTGGCTGAACATATAGCGGGCAACTAACCGGGTACGGGTGACTATGATGTCGTACTTGCTGCTATCCAGCTCCAGACCGGCGCCGATAGAGTTGAGGGAGTCAAAACCAAGCAACCCCCGCTGTTCCCCCAGATATGCGGTATGGGCCCCCTCCAGTACATAGCGCACCGGTCTGTCGAGCAGTGTCCAGTGGAACAGCGGGGCCCGGCGACGCAGATAGAGACCGAGGTTCTCCGCCTCGGCGTGACCACGGACGCTGGTCGAGGTACCGCCAAAGCTTTGCAGGTGTTGGTAGGAGTAGCGCACTTCGATATCGATATCCTGCGCCTTTGAAAAGAGCTCGTAGTCGAGCATCAGCGAGCCTCCCAGTCCGTACATATTGAGCTGCCCACCATCGAGAAAATCCAGCGAGTAGCCCTTGGTGCGCTCCAGCAGCCAGTTGCCGATCCGCAGATCGCTGGCCATGGTACCGAGCGAGACGTTGGCGATGGGGCGCAGCACCCAGTGGCCACCGCGCGGGTCTTCATGGAGGGCGATATCCCAGCCGATCCCGCCCGAAGCGGTCAGGCTGTTCCACTTGGTCGGGAGGGTGCGGCTCTCGGTGCCGTTGCTCACCACAAACTGGGGATCGTAGCGGCTAAAGCCGATCGCCCCTTCCAGATAGATGGGCACGGCTTCGCTCATGGTGGCGCCGCCACCGATCTGGGTCATGTTGAGGGCGGCAGACTGATTGGTGCCGCTGCCGATATCGAGGTTGCTGGCGGTGATGTCGGGCACCACGGTGAAGGTCATCAGCGAGAGCACCGCATTGGCGCGCTCCTGTGCCCACTCCTGATCCTGTGTTGCGGCCTTGACGGTGCTGCCGGATAGCGCCAGCAGCATTGGCAACAACATCTGCAATAAAGAGGAGCAAGAGCGGTGCATGAGTGTGGTTCCCGATAAGCGGCGTCTGATTGCCCTGGCTTTACTGTAGCGAGCTTCCTGCCGGTTGGCACGGAGCTAAGAGGGGGGAATAAGCGCCGCTTGCGGTCGGTTGCCGCTTGGGGGCAAGCCTTTGCCACACCAACGGCACACCTTTGCAGTTTGTCGCTAAAGCTTGGCCTCTTGCCGCCGATATCTCTTGTGAGATCGTGTGGAGGACAAGCAATTGAACGCTTGGGTGTTGGGGTTGGTCAGCATATCCGTGAGTATGCAGTTACAGGCTGGAGTCACCGAATTTGGTGCCGGTCTGGATCAATCCGTCTGGCGTTTGACCTCCGATACCCAGATTGAGTGTCGCCTCGAGCATCCTATTCCCAACTGGGGAACGGGGGCCTTTGTCAGCCGCGCCGGGCGCAAGATCAACCTCGACTTCGAGCTCAAGGGCAAGCGGCCGCAGGCCCAGACCCAGACGGTGAGCCTTGGCATCATGCCACCGGTATGGCGCCCGGGAATAGCCGGGCGAGAAGTGAGTCAACTGCGCTTCTATCAGCAGTTTGATGGACTGGTGGAGGGGCAGACTGCCTGGACCATGCTCGACGAGCTGGAGGGGGGGCGGATGCCGACCTTCCAGTATCGGGACTGGTATCGCCAGAACCGCGCGGTGCGAGTGTCGCTGTCGTCTGTCAACTTTCGGGTCAAATATCAAGCTTTTATCGACTGTCTGAGCGGGCTGTTGCCCTACAGCTTCAATGACATCGCCTTTAGCGTGCTCACCTATGATAAAAACAGCGATCAGCTCTCCATCCCCTCCAAGCGGCGGCTGGCGATGATTAGCGAGTTTATCAAGGCGGACAAGAGCATCGACGTGGTGGTGATCGATGCTTACAGCGACAGCTATGGCGGCCGCTGGCCGAACCTGAAACTCTCCGAGAAGCGGGCCGATGCCATCAAGAAGGTGTTTGTCGATCTGGGGATCGATCCCGGCAAGATCTCGGTGGAGGGGCATGGCGAGAAGCAGCACGTCGCCTCCAACGAAACCGAACAGGGTCGTGCCAAGAACCGGCGGGTGGTGATCAGCATGGGGCGCAATGGCGAGATCTAGCGCCGTCCCCAGTCAGAGAAGCATAAAAAAGAGCGCATCTGCGCTCTTTTTTGATCCTGCCATCCGGCAGTGGGATTAGGGCAGCTTAGAAGCTGTCACCCAGGCCAGTACCGGCATCTTTCTTGGCAATCAGTTCAATCTTGTAACCGTCCGGATCTTCGACGAAGGCGATGACGGTGGTACCCCCCTTGACCGGACCCGGTTCGCGGGTGATCTTGGCACCGGCGGCGCGCAGTGCATCGCAAGTGGCATAGATGTCGTCCGCTTCCAGCGCGATATGGCCGTAGGCTGAGCCCAGTTCGTACTCGCTCACCCCCCAGTTGTAGGTCAGCTCGATCACCGCTTCATCCTTCTCGTCACCGTAACCGACGAAAGCCAGGGTGTACTTGTACTCGCTGTTCTCGCTCTTGCGCAGCAGCTTCATGCCGAGAACGCGGGTGTAGAAGTCGATGGAGCGTTGCAGATCGCCGACACGCAGCATGGTATGCAGAATTCTCATTGCTCAGTTCTCCGGGTTGGTGATGTGTACTGCTTTCAATCTCGGTTGCGAGGCTATCAGCTTTCTGGATAGACCTTCTCTTTGTACTCGCAGAGGTCCTCGATGATACAGGAACCACTGCAGCGGATGTTTGCGAGCGAGACAGGTAGGACGGTTGTGGCGCCCAGTCATTCAGCTCTCTGGATAGACCTTCTCTTTGTATTCGCACAAGTCCTCGATGATACAGGAACCACAACGGGGCTTGCGAGCCAGACAGGTGTAACGCCCGTGCAGGATCAGCCAGTGGTGGACATCCAGCTTGAACTCGGCGGGCACCACTTTAAGCAGCTTCTCCTCCACCTGATCCACATTCTTGCCTACCGCAAAGCCGGTGCGGTTGGAGACCCGAAAGATATGGGTATCGACGGCGATGGTGGGCCAGCCAAAGGCGGTGTTGAGCACCACGTTGGCGGTCTTGCGGCCGACGCCGGGCAGGGCTTCCAGCGCTTCTCGGTTTTCCGGCACCTCGCCGCCGTGGCGCTCCAGCAAGATGGCGCAGGTCTTGATGACGTTCTCGGCCTTGGTGTTGAACAGGCCAATGGTCTTGATGTACTCCTTGAGCCCGTCCACCCCGAGATCCAGCATCGCCTGCGGGGTGTTGGCCACCGGATAGAGCTTGTCGGTCGCCTTGTTGACGCTGACATCGGTCGCCTGCGCCGAGAGCAGCACGGCGATCAGTAGCTCGAACGGCGAGTTGAAGTTGAGCTCTGTGGTGGGGTGGGGGTTGTTTTCCCGCAGCCGCTCGAGGATCTCTCTGCGTTTCTGGTTGTTCATGCCTTGCGTCCGATCATAGCTCGGTCGCCCGGACGCGGGCCGGGGCAACGTTGCAGTGGGCTACGGTAGCGGCCTGTTTGCGGTCCCGCCAGTCGTTGATGGCGTTCTTGGCGGCGATCAACAGCCCCAGCCCGATAAAACCGCCCGGCGGCAAAATCGCCAGCAGTAGGCTGGCATCGGCGTGGAACAGCTCGATGCGCAGGGATTTGGCCCACTCGCCCAGCAGCAGCTCGGCACCATCAAACAGGGTGCCCATGCCGATGATCTCGCGCATGCCGCCCAGTACCAGCAGCACCAGGGTAAAGCCAAGGCCCATCATCAGGCCATCGAGGGCCGCCAGCAGGGGCGGATTCTTGGAGGCATAGGCCTCGGCGCGGCCGATGATGACGCAGTTGGTGACGATGAGGGCGATAAAGATGCCGAGCGCCTGATAGAGGCCATAGGTGTAGGCGTTCATCAGCAACTGCACGCTGGTCACCAGCGAGGCGATGATCATCACATAAACCGGGATGCGAATATCCTTCGGCACCCAGTTGCGCACCAGCGAGACGGCGAGGTTGGAGCAGACCAGCACCGCCATGGTGGCAAGGCCGAGCCCCAGCGCATTGGTAAAGGTTGAGGAGACGGCGAGGGTCGGGCAGAGCCCCAGCACCTGCACCAGCGAGGGGTTGTTCTTCCACAGCCCCTGACTCATCAGCTCCTTGAGCTCGCCCTTGCGGCTTTCCAGCTCGGCGATCGGGGTTGCGCCCGTTTCAATCTGTTCCATCTGGTTCATGATGGCTCGACTCCGTTAGTTCGCCGCCGGACAAGCCGGGGCGTTGCTGAGCAGTTCGGGTTGCTCCTGCTGCAGTTTAAGCAGATTTTTCACCGCCTTGACCACGGCTCGCGGGGTGATGGTGGCGCCGGTAAAGGCATCGAACTCGCCGCCATCCTTCTTCACCGCCCACTGGGGCTCGTTGTCATGGGTCAGGAATTTTCCGGCAAAGCTGTTGATCCAGTCTGATTTCTTCAGATCGATCTTGTCACCAAGGCCCGGGGTCTCGTTGTGAGCGAGCACGCGTACGGCGGTGATGGTGCCCTTGGCATCAAAGCCCGCCACGATGCGGATCGCCCCGCTGTAACCATCCGGCGCGATCGCCTCCAGCGCATAGCCGGTCACCACGCCATTCTTGCTGGCGGTATAGAGTGCCTGCGGCTGATCACTGCCGAGATACTTTCTGCTGGTCACCTGCTTGCAGCTGGCCACCAGATCGTTGTCATAGCTCCCCTCCGGCAGCAATACCGAGAGGGTCTGCTGCTTCTCCAGCTGCTGCTGGTGGGCGATTTTATCCTTGGTCAACTCGTTGGTCAGTACCACCAGCGCGGTACAGCCCAGCGCAAACATCGCCAGAATAAGGCCGTTCTTGCGCATGCTCTTTAACATGTCCGGGCTCCGTCAGCTGTGATGGGGGAAAAGGGCAGAAACATCATTGGCGACGGGCTCCATACACTTTCGGGCGAGTCAGGCTGTCAATAAAGGGTACGCAAAGGTTGGCCAGCAGCACGGCGAAGGCGAACGCATCCGGATAGCCGCCAAAGCGGCGAATGATGTAGACCAGCACCCCGATCAGCACGCCATAGACCAGTCGGCCGCGCGGCGTGGTGCAGGCACTGACCGGATCGGTGGCGATAAAGAAGGCCCCCAGCATAGTCGCGCCGCTAAAGAGATGGAACATGGGCGTGGCAGTCGCATCCGGGCTTACCAGATAGCCGATGGTGGAGGCCGCCAGCAGGGCACCGAGAATCGCGGTGGGAATGCGCCAGTTGATCACTTTCTGTTGCAGCAGGAACAGGCCGCCCAGCAGGTAGCCGAGGTTGACCCAGCTCCAGCCGATGCCGCCCCAACCCTCGAACAGCGGGCCGCTCAGGATCTCGCCGGTGGTGAGCCCCTGAGTCAGGCCGGTTTTCAGGGTATCGAGGGGAGTTGCCATGGTGAGACCATCCACCCCCTGCTTGAGCTGGGCCATGCTGTAGCCGTCGAGACTAAAGCCGGTGAAGATCACCGACGCCGCATCACCAAAGCCGAGGCTGTAGGCGCGCACGCTCTCCGGCGGCAGCCAGCTGGTCATCTGCACCGGGAAGGAGACCAGCAGCAGCACATAGGCGACCATGGCCGGGTTGAACAGGTTCTGGCCCAATCCGCCGTAAAGGTGTTTGGCGACAATGATGGCAAAGGCCGTGCCCACCACCAGCATCCACCACGGCAGCAGCGGCGGCAGGGAGAGACCGATCAGCACGGCGGTGAGCGCCGCACTGCCATCCATCAGGGCAGGCTTGATGGCGCGGCCACGGAGCTTGAGCACCCGCGCCTCGCACAGCAGCGCAGTGACCAGCGCCAGCAGGATCTGGATAAAGGAGCCCCAGCCGAAGAACCAGGTCTGGGCCAGCAAGCCCGGCACGCAGGCCAGGATCACCAGCAGCATCAGGGTTCGGGTCTGTTTGCGGTTATGGGCAAACGGCGCAGTCGCAATATTGAACATGAGTCTGTCGATTACCTTGTGGTTGTTCGGTCGGCTGACGGTGCATCTTCAGCGGCGGTTTCGGCGGCTCTGGCTGCCTCGGCCGCCAGCTTCTTCGCCTTGGCGCGTGCCACGGCGGCTGCAATGGCCGCTTTTTTCGGATCAACCGGGGCATCAGCCGCAGGGGCGTTCGCTTCAGGCGCGGCAGCGACGGCAAGTGGTTGCTCACTGCTGGCTGCGTCGTTTTGCATCGGCTCAGCCGGTGCGCGCTCACCCTCAGCTCCGGCACTCTCTAACTGAGTACCGGCACTTTCTACCCCAGCACCGGCATTTTCTACCTCAGCACTGGTACTTGCGCCCTGCTGGGCCAGCTTTTTGGCCTTGGCACGGGCGATGGCAGCAGCAATTGCCGCCTTCTTGGGATCGACCGCTTCGCTTGCAGCTGTATCGTTCTGGCTGGTGGTCACTTCGCTCTTGGCTACCGCCACGTCGCGGGTCTCCGCGCTGGCAGCTGGCGCACTCTGCG
The DNA here is from genome assembly GCF_040908215.1 of Aeromonas sp. R5-4. Lineage (NCBI taxonomy): Bacteria > Pseudomonadati > Pseudomonadota > Gammaproteobacteria > Aeromonadales > Aeromonadaceae > Aeromonas > Aeromonas sp. R5-4. The sequence goes on from NZ_JBFODG010000034.1 coordinate 146,666, forward strand.
CACCTTCAGCACCGGCATTTTCTACCTCAGCACTGGTACTTGCGCCCTGCTGGGCCAGCTTTTTGGCCTTGGCGCGGGCAATGGCAGCAGCGATAGCGGCTTTCTTGGGATCGACCGCTTCGCTGGCCGCAGATGGCACAGTGCTTTGGGTTGCAGCGGATTCGCTGGTGCCAGCATTTGCGGTCAGGTTGCCCTCAGCGCTGTCGCCCTGCTGCGCCAGCTTTTTGGCCTTGGCACGAGCGATGGCAGCAGCAATTGCAGCTTTCTTGGGATCTGCGGGTGCATCGCTTTGGGTGTCAGCGTCGGTTGTTGCGCTGTTGGCTGCGCTTACCGGCTCGCCACTGGCCTCGGCCTTTTTGGCTTTGGCACGGGCAATGGCGGCGGCAATTGCTGCCTTTTTCGGATCAACCTCTGCTTTTTGCTGATCAGCATCTACCGCAGGCGCAGCAACGGCTTCGGCAGCCACAGGCTCGGCGCTATCGCCAGCCTGAGCGGCTTTCTTGGCCTTGGCGCGCGCCAGTGCGGCGGCGATGGCTGCTTTCTTTGGATCGCTGGCGGGGTCCACCGCCTCGGCGGGTTGCGCCGCAGCGGCTGTTTCGCTGTTTGCGCTCTCTGCCAGCTTGGCGGCACGGCGCGCTTCCGCTTGCCGTTTGCGGGCTTCGCGGGCGGCAATCACCGCGCTGTTGTCGGGCAAGCCCTCGGCGGTGGCGGCAATGGCTGTGATGGGCGCATCCTGCTTGGCCTTGATACGGGCCAGGGCGGCCGCCACCGGATCTTCCCCGCCTGCGGCCGTCATGGTCTGGCGGCGCTGGGCGGCGGCTTCGGCGTGGCGCGCTTCGCGGGCTGCTTTTTCCCGCTCGAAACGGGCCTGCTTGGCCTCGAAACGCTGCTTGGCTCGTTCGGCTTTTTCGGCCTCGGCACGGGCTTCGCGAATGTCGTCTTTGGCGATCTTGTAGTACTGCACCAGCGGGATCTCGCTCGGGCAGACCCAGGCGCAGGCGCCGCACTCGATGCAGTCCATCAGGTTGAGCTTCTCGGCCTTGTCATACTCCTTGGCCCGACTGTACCAGTAGAGCTCTTGCGGCAGCAGAGTGGCCGGGCAGGCATCGGCACAGGCGCTGCAACGGATGCAGGGCTGCTCCGGGCCGGGGGCGGGCAGTTCGGCCTGCGTCGGCGCCAGCAGGCAGTTGGTGGCCTTGACCACTGGCACCATGGCGTGGGGCAGGGTAAAGCCCATCATGGGGCCACCCATGATCACCCGCTGCTCCGCTTCCGGTTGCAGCTCGAAACGCTGCAGCAGCCAGCGCACCGGCGTACCGAGGCGCACCCAAGCGTTGCCGGGTTTCTTGAAGCTGTCGCCGGTGAGGGTGACGATCCGCTCGATCAGCGGCTCGCCGTCGATAATGGCGCGCTTGATGGCAAACACGGTGGCGACGTTGAGCACCATGATGCCGATATCGACCGCGCGGCCCCCCTTGGGTACCTGACGGCCGGTCAGCAGCTCGATGGTTTGCTTGGCACCGCCCGAGGGGTACTTGGTCGGCACCGTCTTGACCAGCACATCTTCGTCGGTGGCGTGACGGGTCAGTTGCTCGATCGCCTCGGGCTTGTTGTCTTCCACCCCGATCAGGGTTAGTTTCGGTTTGAGCAGGTGCTTGAGCACCCGGATGCCATCCATGATCTCGTCGGCATACTGCTGCATCAACCGATCGTCGGTGGTGATATAGGGTTCGCACTCCAGCCCGTTGACGATCAGGATCTCGGTGAGCTGGCCGCGGCCGTCGAGCTTGCTGTGGGTCGGGAACACGGCGCCGCCAAGGCCCGCTACCCCCGCCTGCTGAATGCGCTCGAGCAGCTCGCCCCGCTCCAGATTCCAGTAATCGGCTTTGCCGTTACGCTCGCCCCACTCATCCTCCCCATCCGGGGTGAGAATGACACAGAGATCGCCGAGCCCGGAGGGGTGGGCAACCGTGTGGTTGCCAATCTCGGTGATGGTGCCGGAGGTGGAGGCATGGACAGGGACGACCCGCCCCTTGGCATAACGGGTCAGCGGCTGCCCTTTTTTGACCTTGTCGCCCACCTGCACCAGCAGATCGCCGGCGGGGCCTGCGTGCTGGCGCAGCGGAATGATGAGGCGCGGCGGCAGACCGGCGTCCACCACCGGGCTCTGGCTTGATTGCAGCTTGTTGTCGGCGGGGTGAATGCCACCGTGAAAGTCCCAGAGCGTGCCGGCTTTGATACGTTCGAGTAAGGAATGCATGGTTGCTCCGCTGTTTATTCCACTATCTTGACCGGAATCTTGCCCGGAACATGCACGTTATTGAGATCCCACTTCCAGTTATCGACCGTGGTGGGCACCGGGATCATCTCGATGCAGTCGGTCGGGCAGGGATCAACACAGAGATCGCAACCGGTGCACTCGTTGGCAATCACGGTATGCATCGCCTTGGTGGCGCCGACAATGGCATCCACCGGGCAGGCCTGAATGCACTTGGTGCAGCCGATGCACTGATCTTCGTGGATAAAGGCGACCTTCTTGACCGGCACGGCGGCCTCGTCACTGCCCCCCAGCGGCTGGGGCTCGACCCCCATCAGATCGGCAATCTTGCGCATGGTGGCCTCGCCACCGGGTACGCACTTGTTGATCTGATCGCCGTTGGCGAGCGCCTCGGCGTAGGGTTTGCAGCCGGGATAGCCGCACTGGCCACACTGGGTCTGGGGCAGCAGGGCATCGAGCTGATCGACGATGGGGTCTGCTTCCACATGAAACTTGACGGCGGCAAAGCCCAGGATAATCCCGAACGCCAGCGCCAGCAGGGTGAGCACCAGAATGGCAAAGAGAATATGGATCATGGTTATATCTTGATAAGGCCGGTAAAGCCCATAAAGGCCAGCGACATCAGACCGGCGGTGATCATGGCAATCGACACCCCGCGAAATGGGGCGGGCACATCGGCGGCGACCAGACGCTCGCGCATGGCGGCGAACAGGATCAACACCAGCGAGAAGCCGGTGGCGGCGCCAAAGCCGTAGATCACGCTCTGGATAAAGTCGTGTCGCTCATTGATGCTGAGCAGCGCCACCCCGAGCACCGCACAGTTGGTGGTGATGAGCGGCAGGAAGATCCCCAGCAGGCGATAGAGGGTCGGGCTGCTCTTGCGCACCACCATCTCGGTAAACTGCACCACCACGGCGATCACCAGAATAAAGGCGAGGGTGCGCAGATAGGCGATATCCAGCGGCAGCAGGATATAGTGCTCCACCAGATAGGAGCTGGCACTGGCGAGGGTCATCACGAAGGTGGTCGCCAGCCCCATGCCGATGGCGGTTTCCAGCTTGCCGGAGACTCCCATAAAGGGGCAGAGGCCGAGGAATTTCACCAGCACGAAGTTGTTAACCAGCACGGTGCCGATCAATAAAAGCAGGTACTCAGTCATCAATTACCGTCACTGAAAGTCGGGTTATCGGGGGTTGAAGGCGGGCGGTATTATCTGACGTTAGGGCCAGTTAAACAACCGCAAGGCCGCATGGTTATTATGCAACTGGATAATTTAGCCGGGGTTTTGGGCGAGATTGCGGATGGTTGTTTGGCGGCTTTGCCAGCATCTTGGCTGGCAAAGCCAGGATAGCAGTCAGGTGTTCAGGCTGGATGCGTGCGCAATAATTCCCCGTAATAATCCGGCAGTGCCGAAAATCCGGTCAATTCGCCTTGCAATTCTGCCAGTCTGGTCAGTCTCATGGCTGCTCTGAAACTTGACGCATCCAGCTGTGTCAGAGGGTGGCGCAATGAAATAGAGGGCCCCAGCTCCAGCAACCAGTAAGGATTCACATTCCCCTCGGCCAGCGGTGTACCTGTCTGCTCTTCGTTCAGTTGTTCCCTTCGCAGCTTCCGGCATGTCAGCACAGGCCAGACACGGGTTACCTCACGCATCAGGCCATCGGCCGCAAGGGTCGCTATGGCCAGATAGCTGATCTCGTTCATCAGCTGATCATCATAACGAGTGGCAATGGTTTCGGCAGGGGTGTGATACCAGCGGGCAGAACCATCACGAAATGCATCGAAGTAGCTCGCCGGGCGGCTGTTTTCCAGTGCGGTCGGAATGATCAGGGTGAGATCATGGTGGCGGACCTGCTGCATCCCCAGGGTGGCAATCCGGCTGGGCTCTTCCAGATAGAAGTGGCCCGAGCGGATGGCTGGATAGCGAAACTCTTCCCCCGATTTACCCAGCTTTTGCTCAAGGAAGGTTTGCAGCCAGCAAGAGCCGCTGTGATCCTCTGCTGGCAACAGGGCAAAGGCACCGATACCAATCCGGTCGATCTCCTCCTGATAGGGATTTTTCGTTCCGGGTTGCTGGTTCATAAAGCCCGGATAGAGCGCAAAAGCGCCAAAGGTGGGGCGGCTTGGTATCGGGTCATCCTGTTGCTGATAGAGCAGGGCATCCCGATAACGGTGCATCTGGTTGATAGCATCATCGGGCACCCTGTCTCTCGGGTCATCGAGAGTTCCATTATCGACCCGGTACTTGGCATCAAACAGCCAGATAAAAGTGTCGCCACTGCCAGTGCTGGCTTCGATCAGAATGTCCGGCTTCTGGGGAACCAGCAGGGAGTGAACCGGCCTGTTGGTCTTGTGAAATCTCGGTTCATGGGCCAGCTTGAGCCTTACACCGTCTGCTGTACGAAGGTACTCCCAGCAGTACTTCATCCCCTCGGCCAGCCGGGTATCCCAGCCATCGCGGGTGAAGTTAAATGCAGGTGTTTTCACCTCGGTAAATCCCAGCGTCAGGATAATCCGGCGCACCTCGATCACGCACCAGAGCTCGTAGAGCTGATCCATGCTGCGCACGCCGGCCACGGCATCATTTCCCAACGCATCGAGATAGAGGCGCAGTTGCTGCCAGACCCGGTAAACCGTGCTATAGCCGCTCTTTTGCTGTAGTACCAGAGACTCGCGTTGTAACACCGCCGCCGGACCTATCTCCTGCATCAGGGGGTGAGCCAGCGCCTGATCCAGCGGTTTGCTCCACGCCTTCAGACGGTCAAAAAAGGCCCTTGACAGCAGGGTGCGATCACCCTGTTGGGTCAGCTGTTGCAGCATCCTTCCGGTGCGCTCCAGCACAAACTTGATAAAGCGGTTTTCTGGGGTATCCGTGGTCAGTTGTTTACGTTCCACCCGGTATCTGCGCTCGATACCGTTATCCAGATCCTGGCGGATCTGTTCGGCCTGCTTCGGGCGTGGAGGGCGCTTCATTCTGGCGGCCAGCAGATATTCGGTCTTGCTTTGCAGCCTGCTGTGGGGCGCATTGATGATCTGGCGGATCCCCCGCTCAAGGTCCTTGTGCAGGGCTTCGAAATGGGCAAGCCAGAGCAGGGGGAACGGTTCGGCCTTGCGCTGGCTGCGGCCCCCTTGCTGACTGGTTGCGCTGTTCAGGGTAAAACGCCAGTAGGGGTACTGCTCATCCAGCACCCGATGGATCAGCGGCACATCCCGGCGGATATCCAGCTTGACCGGATAGACCTCGAACCAGAGCGTCAGCTGAATGCGAGCAGCTTTTCCTGCAGCCGATTTCGGCTGATAAGAGAAGGGGAGTGCAAGTGTGCCTACATCGTTGCCGGTATTGAATCCCCCCAGCATCTCCTGCGATCCATGCCTGCTTTTGAAGCGAAACGACTCGCAGATCCGCTGCAGATGATGCTCCAGCCGCGGCGCATCACTTCCCTCGCTAACGCCGTGAAGAAACTCCCATTCGAATTCGTAAAAGCAGTTCTCAAACAACAGGGGGGTTGGCAGTACCAGAGTGGAGAGCGCCTGATCATCAGGCAGCTCCAGCGGGCAACCATCAGCTTCAGCCAGAGTGATGGAAAGGGGCTGCGAGAAGCGCACAACTGGCGGTTCGTATCTGCCCGGGCTCGCTGGCAGGCCCGCGTTGCCGATCACCTGTTGATGATGGACGCGGGTAGCTTGTAACTGCCGATAACGATCCCCGACCGTCTTCTCATTGGCATAGATCCGCAAAATCCAGTCACGGCTCTGCAGGGTAAACAGGCACTCCATCAAAACCCCCTTACGGCCAGAAGCTGGTAAAGCACTGCCGTGTCAGCCGCTCTTTCATCCAGGCCAGTTTCTTCTTGCTGCGGCAGGGGACGTACGGCGGTTCTGCGGGGGCGGAATCTTCACCGGCGGCAGCCACCTTGCGGTTAAACAGGTCAGGGCGTGTGTTATCCCAGTGACTACCAAATTGTTCTGCCAGCACCTTTTCCAGGTCTGTCAGCAGGTCGCCATCAGCCGTCAGATGGCTGCGCAACTTGTCGCTATCCCCCTCAATGCGCGGCAATACCTTGCACATCATAAAGTCATCCCAGATGGCGACCAGTTCTGCGGTATTGGCAGGGTGATGGGCCAGCAGGGCTAGCATCAGCTCGTTCAGGGCGCGATAGGCCAGTTCGAACGGGCTCTGTTGCAGCACCTCGTTGACTGCCTTCAGGAAGGCGACGCTCTCTTTACTGTATTGTTCCAGAGTGGAGACTTCAGTAATGGCGCGTCCGTCTGACCAGGTCGGATAACCCAGCAGTTTTGGCTGCAATGCCGGTGCAAAGTAGGCATCGAAATCGTTGGGGAAGAACTCGTTAAAGTCGAAGGTGAGGGCTCTGTCGATCACCTTGCGGGAAAAGCCGTGGGTGGTCTCGTCCATATTGACGGTACCGGCCACCATCAGGTTGAAGGGGATAGCGATACCGTGCTGGCAGAAGTAGTTCCAGATTTCTTTTTGCAAGCCATCACTCAAATCCAGACCCAGCTGTTTTGCCAGTTTGTTACGTGCAGTATCGTCTAGCAGTGCTAGTACATCAGGCTTAAGCAGGGGATCGCATTCGTACACGTATTCGTAGTCAGCGCCTTCATGTTTGTTATATTCAGCCAGTTCTGATGGGGTATACCAGTGGCGAGTCTCCAGCACCGAAAGATAGTCGGCGAAATATTGCTCAACTGGAGCTAGGTTCATCTCATCTAGGCAGAGCCAAAATGGAGCTATTTGCTCAAGATTTTTCCCTTCCCAGTCAAGATTTACTTCACCATCTATTTCGTTCTGGTGAATAGTCTCGATAATATGGCACCAAGCTTTAACGATAAATATCAATACTGGAGTTGGAATATACTCCGCTTTACCTCCAAGCCTTGAAGTATAGCCAAGCAAATCGGATGGTTCGTGCCAGTCTGGTCGTACGGGGACTAGGCAATAGTTTTTTAAACTAGAGTAATGTTCAATTTGCTCTCGTATAAAACGAGTTTTTCCTGTACCAGAAATACCGGCGAAGAGTAAAAAAGGTTTATATAGTGGTGAGAGGTCTGGATTATGTGATATTGTTTTTCTAGCTGTCGTTGATTTCTTGTTTATGTTTTTTTTGTGAGTTAATTTGGTTAGTTTTTCTATAGTTGTGACTAACGACTCATTTGTTATAGATATATAGTTGTCGTTATTGTAATTAATGTTATTCGCCCAGCATATGACTTTTGATAAAGTACAAAAAACAGGCTTTGTTTGTACTGTTATTAAAGATTTTAGTGAAACATCCTTGAAGTACAGGCTTGCATCTCGCCACTCTGTTTCATTATATCTCTGTAGAGTCTGAAAATGCGGTAGATTATCCTTAATATCTTCTAAACCAGAGATTATAGAATCAAAAGATAGTGCAAACTCTTTAATTTCACCCCGTTTGCCACTATTTTTCAACCTAAGATATCCAGCACTGTCTCCAGTGCTGGCCATAAACGAAGTTGAGGATATATTCAAAGAATCTAGATATTCACCAAGTTGTTGATATAGCATCTCTATTGGATTCCTTTACAGTTTTGATACTATTTTCCCTGCGATTGCTCTGATGACAGGAACTGAAACACTATTACCAAATTGTTTATATGCTTGGGTATTAGACTTATTTGGTTGAAAATCTTCGGGAAACCCTTGCAACCGAGCGGCTTCCATGGGGCTGAGCTTACGCGGGTTTTTACCGGTCTGCTCGATTAATATTTCACTACCATCCTTGTAGTAGCGAGCAGAGATTGTATTGGTATATGGAGAAGAGTCATTTACAAGTCCAAAGCCAAAACCCTTTCCATTTTCTTTATTCTCTATTTTACGTCGCTGATGCCCTTCCCAGAGTCGATCGGAAATAGTTAGTTTTGGATCCGGATTTTTATCCAGAATGCTACCAACAGCAGTGCTCTCTGCAGTCGGAAGTGGATATTCAAAACTCTCTTGCTCACCATCTCGCCAGAGAACGATATAGATACGCTGTCTGTTCTGGGGGATGCCAAAATCTATTGAACGAAGAACCATTTTCTTGGCTTGATTCTGAATTTCTTTTGCAGAACCGTTAAAGATGGTGTCCTTGCTGATATTGCAGGAATATCCGATTTTTGTGAGCGTTCTGAGTACCACCTGCAGTGTGTAGCCCTTGTCATGGCTAATCAGTCCTTTGACGTTCTCCAGTAGTGCAAACCGAGGTTTTTTTGCCTCAAGAATATTTGCAATGTTATGGAAAAGTGTCCCTCTGGTATCGTCGATACCGAGCTTCAGCCCAGCATGCGAGAAAGGCTGACACGGAAAGCCTGCGAGCAGTATATCGTGAGCCGGAATATCGGCTGGGTTGATTTTGGTTATATCACCAAAAGGCATCTCCCCGTGGTTCATTTTGTATGTTTCTTGTGCTTTGGCATCAAACTCGGAGGAGAATACACACGCCCCACCATTTTGCTGGAAGCCAAGCCTCATACCGCCTATACCGGCGAAAAGATCGATAAACTTGAATTGGTTATCGATGTCAGGTTTCAGGGCATATTCAGCATAAATTTTGTTGTGGAAATGTTCCCTGTTTGAAAAAAGACCATTTTCCGAAAGCAAAGAAATGACATTTTTCTTGAGTTCGCTGGATGAAGTTAAATCTTTTTTTGCGAAAAAATCACCATCAAGTGCAATTGCATGCAACCACTGGTCGACTACCGCAGAGTTGGATGTACCTTCCGGAGTATGTTCGGTAGCCAAAGGCTCCAGCAAATCATAAGCTGACTGAATGAAGTTGCTGTGTTCTGTTTTCATTTATGCAATTACCAGATTCTGATTAGTGTATTGTTGGGGACAGAAATGACCATTCAGAAGATTAATGTTCCAAATGGATGTGACTGAATGCATGATATCTAACCCAATGCTGACAGATTTGGACATTAAAGTTTCTCGTAAGGTCTGTTTTTGCTCAAAATGGTCGTCACTTTAGCATTTCAGTAGATAGGGACCAACACTTTGGGGGAACTTGTCTGTTTACTGTGTTTTTATACAGCATTTTTTGTATGCAAACAAGCGAGGCGACATTGTGACAGATATCGTGAAGCCCCAAAAGCGCAGCGAGATGATGGCCGGTATTCGTAACCGGGATACCCGTCCCGAGAAGCGGGTGCGCGCCATGTTGCATCATGCCGGGTTTCGCTATCGCTTGCATAATACCGCCTTGCCGGGCACGCCGGATCTCTGGCTGGCGCGCTACCGTGCGGTGATCGAGGTGAATGGTTGTTTCTGGCATGGTCATGATTGTCATCTCTTCAGGCTGCCATCGAGCAGAACCGACTTCTGGCAAGCCAAGATCGCCAGCAATCGTGCGCGTGATGCCCGCCATCTGGCCGAGCTGGACAATTTGGGTATCCGCCGTCTGATCATCTGGGAGTGTGCCCTGAAAGGGCGTCTGCGCCATGATCCGGAGCGACTGCTCCTAGTTATCAGCTGGTGGCTGACCAGCGGCATCAGTCATGGCGAGATTGCCGGTGGCCGTGAACTGCAGATCGCCATGGATCATTCCCGTCCATATAGCTGACCGGATAGTACTCTCGGCCCAGCTTCCACCGCTTGTGAAAAGTGATTATTTTTTGTTGCCAAATCAGTAAGCTGTTGTCGTCTGTTACTCGTTTGAAAATCGCTCCGGTTTTCGTGATACAGCCCGACAGTGACAACCACAGGGAGGTGATGATGGATCCGGTTTCCTATCTTTTTTCGGCTTATCTCAATCTGGTACAGCAGCAGGTTGCGGATATCTATGGCACCGAGGCCAAGACGCTGGTGGTGCAGTATGAGGGGGAGTCGGTCCCGTTCTCTTTTCAGCTGTGGCAGATCCAGCAGCCGAGCGTTTGTCGTCCCTACCAGCAGGATGTTCGGCGTTTTAGCCAGTGCACGGTCAAGGCGTCCGCCCTGTTTCACAAGCTGTGCGATGACTTGACCCGGCAGGATGACAGCAGCTGGCAACTGCCCAAATTTCGCACCATGTACTGCTCGGCAGCCGTCAGTTATCGGCCCCTTATCGCCGAAATCAGGAGTGCCGAAATCGGGGATGCCAAACAGAGTCCGGCCAAGCTGGCGGAGCGCGCCTGTAATCAGGCGATTCTGGCGGCAATGGACAGTGACGATGAAGCCCTGCTGGCCCAGCGTGACAGAGCGTGCGCAGCGGTGCAGTAACGCGAATTTATCTGACCAGAACATTTGCGCTCGCTTTGCGCGCCACGGCACACATGGGCTTCCCCTTGCCGGGTATGATGGGGTAGCCCGCCGTGGCGGCAACAGTCGGATGTTTGCGGGTATATGCCGGTCACATCAGCCAGATCACCACCAGGAGGTAACCATGATCAGCCATATCGACCATCTGGTATTGACGGTCAGTGATATCGAACGGGCCGTGGCGTTTTACAGTTCGGTGCTCAATATGGAGGCCATCACCTTCGGTGCGGGGCGCCGGGCGGTAGGGTTTGGCAACCAGAAGATCAATCTGCAACTGCTTGGGCAGGAGCCGCGCAATCGGGCGCAGGTGGGGTCGGGGGATGTCTGCCTTATCACCCGCTGGCCGCTGGAGCAGGTGATGGCCCAGCTTGCCTGCCACGGGGTGGAGATTGTCGAGGGGCCGGTGACCAAAAGCGGCGCCTGCGGGCCGATAGAATCCATCTACTTCCTCGACCCTGACCAGAATCTGATAGAAGTGAGCCGTTATCCCTGACAGGGCTGGCGCGGCGCCTGACGGTGTAACACCTATCAGAGTCACTCTATTTCCTCGATCCGGATCAGAACCTGATAGAAGTCAGCATCTATACCTGAGCCCACCAAGCCATCACTCCCATAGCCATCATCAATAGAAAGGGGCCGTCAATTGACGGCCCCTTTCTTGTATCGCCATCGACCCAGCGCCAGTGGCTCTTTGCCGATACTCCAGAAACACCCTAGAAAGGCGCGCTGCTCTCATCGCTCTCCTGTAAAAACTGCTCCACTTCTGCCTGATAGACCGCATCAGGTTGACCGCTACTGGCAGGGGTTACGGTGGCAGGCCGGGCGACGGGAGGGGCGGTGAGGGTCTCCATCACCCGCTGCTGCAGATAGGGGTAGAAAGGGTTGGAAGAGGTGCGGGTGAGGGCGCCGGGGTTGACGATCAGCACACCGCGCTCGCCGCGCAGGGCCAGACCGCCGAGATTGATGCCGTATTGCTCCCGCTGCTGCGGGCGCGCCGCCATGCCATAGAGGGGGTCGTCCATCGGGAAGGGGAGCGCCACATGGGAGAGGGAGTAGATCTCTTTGGGATAATCGATACCCAGCGGGCGGAGCTGCTCAGGCTGATCTGCGCTGGCCAGCGTTCTGGCCTGCGTCGCGGGGGAGGCGGGGTCCACATTGCCCACCACGGTGAGGCGATAGTGCCCGGGGGCGTTTGGCAGCAAGCGGTGCAGCGCCAGCTCGGAGGCCGAGCTCATCAGCGGGCCAAACAGGGTACTGCGGTTGATATCAAACAGCACCAGTTCGCTGCCGTTGGCCGGCAGGTAGTGGTAGAGATCGGCAATGATGGAGCGAGTGCTGACGGTGTAGTCCATCACCGACTGGAAGGTGAGGGCGGGGGGAAATGCCGCCAGCTCGCCACTGGCGGCCAGCTGGCGCACCTGCTGCTGGATGGCGTGGGTCAGGCGATAGGACTGGCGCGCGCCGTTGACCGGGAACGAGTTGTATTTGAACGGGTTGAACTCCGGCATGGTGTCGAGCCAGGCGGCGTTGGCAAAGGCGGGCAGCAGGGCAGGTACGGCCTTGAGTCCGGCGAAGCGGGCAAAGCGGGTCACCCCGATCATCGGGGAGATCAGCACCAGCCGATCCGGTTTTGCCAGCGTGCCGCTCGGGTCGGCCAGCGCATCGAGCGCATATTTCACCGCCAGCGCGCCGCCGTTGGAAAAGCCCACCAGATGCAGCGGCCGCTTGCCCGGTGCCAGCAATCTGGCCTCCCGCACCGCGAGTCGGGTGGCGGCCAGCCAGGTCTCCCAATCCACATCCACGAGGCCAGCGGGTACGGTGCCGTGGCCGGGGATCCTCAGCCCCAGCGCGATAAAGCCCTGCTGCTGATAGCGTCTGGCCAGATGGCGCAGGCTGTAGGGGGAGTCGGTCAGGCCGTGCAGCAGCACCGCTACCCCTTTGACTTCCCCCTCGGGGCGCAGCAGGTAGGAGCGGTTCCAGTTCTGCTGAAAGCGGGCGGGATTGATGGGCGCGTCCTGATAGTAGCGATTGCTGGCCAGTTGCTGCTCCGGCGGTGTTTTGGCGACTACCTCGGTGGCCACCAGTTCGAACAGCTCTGCTTCGCGGGCCAGATAGGCTTGCCAGTCGCTGCTGTCGAGCTCATCGGCACTGAGTTCGGGGGGCACCACTGTGTGCCACAGCTGCAGCGGCGCTGCCTGCCAGGCGAAGTAGGCGATCACCGCCCATGCGGTCAGCAACAGCAGCAACAGGGTCAGCAGAGCACGGCGAACAAGGCGGCGAGTGTGAGCCAGCATGGTGCAATCCTTGGCGATAGAGATGGGGCCGCCTCTGGGCGGGCGAGTTTGGCGCAGCACATTGGGCGAAGCCAACCGGCTTAAAGCCTAATGGAAACAAGGTGATATGTATAGTTGATGGCGTTCGGCCGCGCTGGCTGTGGGCGCCGGATCCCGCCGCTTACATCAGGCTGGCCGTTCAAAGGTTGCATCGCGGCCCATCTGGCGGCGTGAACTTATCCGCAGATGCCCGTTTGGGCGCTGCGACCTTGCAACTATCTGCCCCTGAAAGGGGGCAATTATGCTACTGTAGCGGCGTTTTTTGATGGATAAGCTGGCATTGGCCTTTTTTGAAGATGGAATGGTATGCAGAACTTTGACGTAGTGAATTGGCTGATGCAGCAAACAGCCTCCCCGGCGCAGCCGGAACAGGCGATGGCACAACCGGGCTCGGCCCAGACCCTGTGGCAGGTGACTCATGCTGGCTAACGAATCCATGCGCCTGAACAAATACATCAGCGAGAGCGGCATCTGTTCGCGCCGCGAGGCCGACCGCTTTATCGAGCAGGGCCATGTCTTTATCAACGGCAAGCGCGCCGGGATTGGCGATCAGGTGCAGGTTGGCGATCTGGTCAAGGTGAACGGTCAGGTGATCGAGCCGCGCGAGGCGGACAGTCTGGTGCTGATCGCCCTCAACAAGCCTGTGGGCATCGTCAGTACCACAGAGGCGGGCGAGAAGGACAACATAGTCGATTTCGTCAACCACAGCACCCGGGTCTTCCCCATCGGGCGTCTCGACAAGGATTCGCAGGGGCTGATTTTCCTGACCAACCACGGCGATCTGGTCAACAAGATCTTGCGGGCGGGCAACGATCACGAGAAAGAGTATCTGGTGACCGTCGACAAGCCGGTGACCGACGAGTTTGTGCGCGGCATGGCGGCCGGGGTGCCGATCCTGGGTACTGTGACCAAGAAGTGCAAGGTGAAGAAAGAGGCGCCGTTCGTCTTTCGCATCACGCTAGTGCAGGGGCTGAATCGCCAGATCCGCCGTATGTGCGAGTACTTCGGTTTTGAAGTGACCAAGCTCGAGCGCATCCGCATCATGAACGTCAGCCTCAAGGGTCTGCCGGTGGGCGAGTGGCGCGATCTGACCGACGACGAGCTGATCGATCTGTTCAAGCTGATTGAGGACTCCTCCTCTGAGGTGAAACCGGCCAAAGGTGACAAGCCCAAGGCGGCCAAGGCTCCTGCGGCGCAAACCGCCAAACCGGGGCAGGGCAAGAAGCCGCGGCGCGATGACGATCACGAGATTGGCGGGCGTCCCAATGTGCCGGGCCCGGAAGCCTTCGAGAAGAAGCTGCCGGTGGGTAAGGGTGGCGCGGGCAAAGGTGCTGCCAATAAAGGCGGTGCTGGCAAAGGGGCACCCAAGGGTGGCAAACCGGCCGCAGGCAAGCCGCGCGCCGCTAACGCCGGACGGCAGAAGAAGGGGCGCTGAGTTGCTCCCCTGAGCGGTGTCAGCCTCGTCTTGTCACCCCCAGCACTGTTATCCCCAACACACCGGCCTCAGGCCGGTGTGTTGCTTTGGGCCGCAGCGCTGGTTGGGAGAGGTGCCGAAAGGGGCGGCTCGCTGGCGGTCGGTAACCGCATGACGCGGGGGTAGTGGTGCGGGTCGAGGCGCAGCACCAGCAGGCTCATCAGCAGAAGGCCCCCCAGCTGCCACTGCCAGGCGGCCGCGAAGTCGCCCACATAGTGATAGAGCCGTGCCGCCACCCAAGGGCCGGTGGCCGCCAGCATAAAGCCGAAGCCCTGCATCAGGGCGCTCAGGGTGCCCGCGCGGCGCGGGTCAGGCAGGTGATCGAGCGCAATCACCATGATCAGCGAAAAACTGCCGCCCAGACCGGCGCCGCACAGCATGCACCAGATAACGGGGGCCGCCTGTGGCGCCAGCCAGAGACCGGCAAATCCCGCCAGCTGTATGGCAATGGCAAGCCCCATCCACGGTCGCCGATCCAGATTGCGGGCGGCCAGCAGCGGCAGGCCGAGGCCGCTGGCAGTCTGGGCCAGCGCCAGCCAGGCGACCAGCTCGCCCGCCTGTGCGGCGCTCCAGCCCTGCGCCATATAGGCGGGGGCCAGCCAGGCCACGACGATGCCGTAGCCGCTGTTGATGATGCCAAAGCAGACGATCAGCAACCAGCTGCGGGGCAGGGTGATCAGCCGCTGTTCGCCGTGGAGAATGGCGACCGCGGCGGCCCGTGGCAGACGCACTTTCCACCCTAGCCAGACGAGGGCCAGCAGCACCGGTACGCTCCAGAGTGCCAGCGCGCGCGACCAGTCGAGGCTGGCCGCCAGCCTTGGGGTAAGGCTGGCTCCGAGCGCGCCACCTCCCATCATGCAGGCAGAGAAGATCCCCATCACCAGCGGCACCTTGTGGGCGAAGGCCTGCTTGATAAGGGCGGGCAGCACTCCCTGCACCAGTGCCGAACCAAGGCCGCAGAGCGCCGCGCTGGCGATCAGCAAGGCACCGCTTTGTGCATCGAAGCGCATGGCGCTGCCAATGCCGAGCAGCAGCAAGGCCAGCCCCAGCAGGGTGGTGGCACTGGCAAGGCTGCGCAGGCGGGGGGTGAGCAGCACACCAATCCCGATCAGCCAGAGCGGCAGCAGGGTGAGCCAGGCGAGGGTGTCCATCCCCAGCGACAGGGTGCGGCCAATCTCGCCGCTCAGCGGGCCGATGGCGGTAAGAAAGGGGCGCAGATTCAGGCCAATCAGGATCACCAGCACCAGCAGGGCAGTCTGGCCTGCGGGTTGATCCGTATTTCGTTGATTCATCGGGTGTAGTTTCCGGTTCTGAGAGAGACATGGGGCATTGGGGACACGGAGTCATCGGGGCTGAACATGGCAGATCACCGTCAAAGGAGGCAAAAACGCCAGCCTAGCGGGGTCTAAAGTCATTTGGAAATTAAATGATAGAATGGGCTTCAGTGGTTTTGTAAATGGAGTGCCCCATGCTGGATCCCCTGTTACTGCGCAGTTTTGTCGCCATTATCGACACCGGCAGCTTTACCCGGGCCGGTGAACGGGTCCATCTGACCCAATCCACCATCAGCCAGCAGATCCGCCGCCTTGAGCAGCAGCTTGGCTGCCCGCTGCTCGATCGTGCTGGTCGGCAGGTGGTGGCGACGGCGGAGGGGGAAAAATTGCTGGGGCTGGCCCGCCGCATTCTGGCGCTGCTGGCGCAGGCCGAAGAACAAGTGACGGAAGGGAGCGTGGCGCTCAGCCTCGGGGTGCCGGAGGATTTCGCCGCCGGCGCCATCACTCCTGTGCTGGCCGCCTTTGCCCGTGACTACCCCGAGGTGCGGCTGGAGGTGCAAAGCGGCCTGAGCCACGAGATCTGGCAGCGCTTCGAGGCGGGGGAGCTGGATCTGGCGCTGGTCAAGCAGACTCGCGGTCAGGGTTCGCCCCTTGCCAGCTGGCGCGAGCCGCTGGTGTGGGTCGATAGTCACGACTGGCCGGCACGGGAACGGGATCCGCTGCCGCTGGTGGTGTTCCCGAGCGAAGGGCTCTATCGGCGGCAGATGACCGAGGCGCTTGATGGTCTGGGTCGGCGCTGGCGCGTCGCCTATGTCAGCGCCAGCCTCGCCAGTTTGCAGGGGGCGGTGAGCGCGGGGATAGGGGTGAGCTTGCTACCCAAACGGCTGATGCCCGCCGATCAGCTGGCCCTGACCCAGTGGCCCAAGGTGGCGTCGGTGGAGCTGGCGCTCCATGCCAGGGTAGGCGGGAGCGAGCCGCTTAGCCGCTTGAGCGCGGCCCTGATCGCCCTCTGTGACGAGGTGATGGGGCCGCAGTAACTTGTGGTATGGGGAAAACTGAAGTCGGAAAGATAAACGGGGGGATCAGTGATCCTTCCCCTCCGCCAGCTTGCGCTCGTAATCCTGTTTCACGATGGCCAGCGCCGCCAGCACCAGTTCTGGGGCCAGCTGGTTGGTCTCCAGCAGTTCAATCAGATCCACCGCGAGTTTCACCTCGGGCGGGGCAGTTTCCAGTGACATGGGCAGGGTTCCGGTTGCGGGAAGAGGAGGGATTATACAGGGGCGCCGCCGTTGGCCGAAAGCGCCCGCTATATCAGGCAGGGGAATCACCAAGGTCAGAGGTGCTGGCGCATCTCCTTGTCGATCTCCTCGCGCAGGGCGATGAGCTTTTTGGCGTACTGCTGCAACTGCAGATCGCTGTCGCTCACCGGCTGCCACTGGGGCACCGGGGTTGGTTTGCCCTGCTCATCCATCGCCACAAAGATGATGATGCAGTGGGTGGTCTTGTGGTGCTCGGTGTCGGTGGGGTGGCGGCTGTAGACATCCACCGCCAGATGCATGCTGGTGGTGCCGGTGTGGATCACCTGGGCGTGCACCTCTACCAGCTGGCCAATCTGGATGGGGCGCAAAAAGCGGATCCCCCCCACATAGACGGTCACCGCATAGCCGCCACACCAGCCGGCGGCGCAGGCATAGCCCGCCTGATCGATCCACTTCATCACCATGCCGCCGTGGACCTTGCCGCCGAAATTGACGTCGGAGGGTTCGGCCAGAAATTGCAGGGTCAGTTCGCGATTGGGCACAGTTACATCCTTATTGCCTGAAGGGTTTCCCTGAGCTTTGCCCCATCGGCCTGCCCGGTCAAGGGTTCATCCCCGATTCAGGGGGGCGGGGTCACTATCTTGCTCTATCGACGGGAACATAGCCGCAGGAGTGACACCATGAAACAGATGCTGGAACAGTTGCTGGGGGCTGGCAAAGGCTGGCTCAACGAAGGCGGAGACAAGCGCAAGGGGCAGATGCAGGGGGCGCTGGCCGGTGGTGCGCTCGGTCTGTTGCTGGGCAATAAAAAAGTGCGCAAATATGGCGGTAAGGCCGCTGCCGTGGGCGGCGCTGCGGCCCTTGGCGGGCTGGCCTACAAGCTCTATCAGGATTGGCAGGCCCAGCAGGCGGCGCCCGTCCAGCCCACCCATCCCATCAGTGGGTTGGAAGGCAATGCGCTGGATGCCCGCGCGGCGCTTTTGGTGCGCGCCATGGTGGCTGCGGCCCGGGCCGATGGCCATATCGACGGTGCCGAGCGCCAGAAAATTCAGGAGTACCTGACCGAACAGGGCCAGAGCGATGTCGCCCGCTGGATTGACGCCGAGCTGGCCCGTCCCCTCGATCCCCACGCGCTGGCGCGGGAAGTGACCGACATGGAGCTGGCCACCGAGGTCTATCTCGCCTCCCTGCTTGCCATCGAGGTGGATCACTTTATGGAGCGAGGCTATCTCGACGAGCTGGCACGGGCCCTCAAACTCGATGACAACCTGAAAGGAAGCATCGAGCGGCAGGTGGCCCAACTTAACGCCCCCGCCTGATATCCCTCATCGCCATGGATTGCCGATAACGCCCCGCTCAAGGGGCGTTGTTGTTTAGGTTGCTCGTCAAAAGATACGGATGAGCCTATTTGGATTGCGGGACACAGCCCCTAAGATGGCGCAGGACCATCACCATTTTTGCAAGGAGCAACCGTTGGAGATACGCAAGGCAAGCGAACTGGATATCGACGCCATTGTCGAGCTGAACCGGCAGATTGGAGAGATCCACCATCAGCACTATCCCGAAGTGTTCTGCCCCCCTTCGCCAGAGGAGCGGGAGTTTTTGCTGAGCGCCATCGGCGTGGAAGGGCGTCTGTTCTGCGTTGCCGAGCAGGATGGCATGGTGGTGGGCTTTTTGACGGCGCGGATCGATATCAATGAGAGCGTGCCATTTCTCACCCGTGCGCCGATTTGCCGTATCGGCTCCGTGGTGGTGGATGAGCAGCGCCGCTCTCGCGGGATTGGCAAGGCGCTGATCGCCCATTGCGATGAGTGGGCCAAGGCCCGTGATGCTCAGCAAATCCGGCTGGAGGTGATGGCCTTCAACGAGCGCGCCCAAGCGCTCTACGAGGCGCTGGGCTTCAAGGTGCAGTCGCAGATCATGGCCAGATAACCAGTTTCTGATGGCGAGCCAAGGCGCGTCACTCCCCAACTACACAGGCCCGCTACGGGCCTTTGTTCGTTTCGTCAGCGGCTCTTTGCCACGTTACTTTTCACCGAGTTGTGCGGCAATCAGTGCGGCCAGCCGGGTGAGGGCCTGCTCCAGCTGTTCGCTCCAGGGATGGGAGCTATTGAGGCGCAAGCAGTGGTTGTGTTGCCCCTGACTGGAAAAGAGGGCGCCGGGGGCTACTGAAAAACCACTGCCCAGAGCCTTGGCGTGCAAGGCGCGGCTGTCGAAATGGGCAGGCAGCGCCAGCCAGAGAAAGTAGCCGCCATCGGGGGAGGAGATCCGTACCTCGTCCGGCAACAGCCGTTGCAGGGCCGCCCGCATCTGCTGCTGGCGCTGGGCCAGGGTGTGGCGCAGGCGGCGAAAGTGGGCATCGACCCCGCCCTGGCGCAGCATCTCGGCCAGCGCCAGCTGGCTCGGTACATTGGTGGAGAGGGTGGACATCAGTTGCAGCCGCTGCACCCGCTCGGCATGGGGCCCCGCCACTACCCAGCCGACCCGAAAGCCCGGTGCCAGACACTTGGAAAAGGAGCTGCAGAGCAGGCTGTCGCCACGCTGATCCCAGTGGCGGATCGGCTTGGGACGTTCGCGGCCGAAGTAGACCTCCGCATAGACGTCATCCTCCACCAGCGGCACCCCGTGGCTGTTGAGCAGTGCCATCAGCCCCTGTTTGTGTGCATCGGGCATGGTGTGGCCGAGCGGGTGCTGCACATTGCCCATCAGCCAGCACGCCTTGACCGGAATGCGGGTGAGGGCGTCAGCCAGCAGGTCGAGATCGATGCCCACCCCCGGAATGACCGGGATCTCCACCGCCTTGAGTTTCAGCCGCTCGATGGCCTGCAGGGCGCCATAGAAGGTGGGGGACTCCACCACCACCCAGTCACCGGGCTCGGTCAGCACCTGCAGGCTGAGGGAGAGCGCCTCCATGGCACCTGTGGTGATGATGATCTCCTGCGGATTGACCGTCACCCCGTCGCTGGCGTAACGCTGGGCGATGGCGCGGCGCAGCGCTTCGTTGCCGGGGGGCAGGTCGGCCACTGTGCTGAAGGGATCGAGCTTGCGCATGCAGCTGGCCAGGGCCCGCCCGAGCTGGGGATGGGGGAACAGGGTCGGATCGGCCACCGACATGCCAAGGGGCACCAGATCCCGCGATTTGCTCGCCTGCAACACCTCGAACACCAGATCGTTGATATCCACCGAGCCGCTGTAGTGGGTCTGGCTCGGCGTGTGCTGCACGACCTGTGGTGAGGCGGCTTTGACGTAGTAGCCGGACTGGGGGCGGGCGAGGATCCGCCCCTGACTTTCGAGCAGTTGATAGGCCTGCAATACCGTCATGGGGCTGAGCCCGTGGGTCTTGCAGCTCTGGCGAATGGAGGGGATGCGCTCCCCCGGTTGCCAGATGCCATCGTCGATCTGGCTTTGCAGGCGGTCGGCCAACTGCTGGTAAAGGGACATGATCTGGATCAACTGTTATAGGTGTAATTCAATATAACTGCATCTGTTATAGGTGTCATGCTCCGTGATGTACTTGTCACGCACGAAACGTGCAAGGCAAATACAACAAAAGAGAGTGACGCATGATCAATCCGGATGACGTGGTCAGCCTGTCGCGCCTGCAATTTGGCGCCACGGCCCTGTTCCACTTCCTGTTTGTGCCCCTCACGCTGGGGCTGTCCTGGATCCTGGTGATCGCCGAGTCGGCCTATGTGATGACTGGCAAGGTGATCTATCAGGACATCACCCGCTTCTGGGGCAAACTGTTTGGCATCAACTTCGTCATGGGGGTCACCACGGGGATCACCATGGAGTTCCAGTTCGGCACCAACTGGGCTTACTACTCCCACTATGTGGGGGACATCTTCGGTACTCCGCTGGCCATCGAGGGGCTGATGGCCTTCTTCCTCGAATCGACCCTGGTGGGGCTCTTCTTCTTCGGCTGGGACAAGCTCTCCCGCGGCAAGCACCTGCTGGTGACCATGCTGGTGGCGCTCGGCTCCAATCTCTCCGCGCTCTGGATCCTGATCGGCAATGGTTGGATGCAAAACCCGGTGGGGGCCGAGTTCAACCTGCTGACCCAGCGCATGGAGCTGGTGGATATCGCCGCCGTGCTGTTCAACCCGGTGGCGCAGGTGAAGTTCGTTCACACCGTCGCGGCGGGCTATGTGGCCGCCTCCATGTTCGTGATGGGGGTGAGCAGCTGGTATCTGCTGCGCAAGACCGAGGTGCAGTTCGCCCTGCGCTCCTTCGCCATCGCCTCCGGTTTCGGGCTGGCGGCCATCCTCTCGGTCATTGTGCTCGGGGATGAGTCTGGCTATCGCACCGGCGAGGTGCAGAAGGTCAAGCTCGCCGCCATCGAGGCGGAGTGGGAGACCGAGCCAGCGCCAGCTTCCTTTACCCTGTTCGGCTTCCCGGATCAGCAGGGAGAGACCACCCATGCCGCCATCAAGATCCCGTATCTGATGGGGATCATCGCTACCCGCTCCATCGACGAGGCTGTGACCGGCCTCAAGGATATCAAGGTGCAGAACGAGGCGCGCATTCGCAGCGGCATGGTGGCAGCCGAGGCCCTCGAGCAGATCCGGCAGGGTGATGACAGCCCGGACAACCGCGCCCGCTTCGAGCAGCACGGCAAGGATCTTGGCTACGGCATGCTGCTCACCCCCTATGCCAGCAATATTGCCAAGGCCGGTGAGGCGGAGATTGCCAAAGCGGTCGATGACTCCATCCCGCCAGTGGCGCCGCTGTTCTGGGGCTTTCGGGTGATGGTGGGGCTTGGCGTCACCATGCTGGGGCTGATGGTAGTGAGCTTTGTTCAGCTCTGCCGCAACCGGCTGCAAGACTCGCCACTGCTGCTCAAGACCCTGCTCTGGAGCATTCCGCTGCCCTGGATTGCCATCGAGGCGGGCTGGCTGGTGGCCGAGCTCGGCCGTCAACCCTGGACCATCAGCGATGTGCTGCCGGTGTCGGCCTCGGTCTCTTTGCTTCAGCCGGGCCAACTCTGGTTCAGCCTCATTGCCATCTGTTCCATCTACACCCTGTTGCTGGTGGTGGAGCTGTTCCTGTTGCGCCGGGTGATCCGCAAGGGGCCCGCCATTCTCCATACCGGCCGCTACAGCGGTGAACAACCCGAACTTGCGAGGATCGCCTGATGGATTACGCAACCCTGAAACTCATCTGGTGGGCGCTGGTGCTCTTCATGATGGTCGGTTTTATCGTGATGGATGGCTTCGATCTCGGCATCGCCATGCTGCTGCCGGTGGTGTCGAAAGATGACGACGACCGCCGTCTGGTGATCAACAGCGTGGGGCCGGTGTGGGAGGGCAATCAGGTGTGGCTGATTGCCGGTGCCGGTGCCCTGTTCGCCGCCTGGCCGCTGGTTTATGCCGCCGCCTTCTCGGGGCTTTACATCCCCATGGTGGTGCTGCTGCTCGGGCTATTTTTGCGTCCGGTCGGCTTTGACTATCGCAGCAAGCTGGCCGATCCGGTGTGGCGCCGCTGGTGGGATCGGGCGCTGGTGGCCGGTGGCCTGATACCGGCGCTCATCCTCGGTGCGGCTATCGGTCTGGTGATGGAGGGGCTGCCGTTTCGCTTCGACACGGCGCTGCGTCTGCACTATGGCGCGTTCGACTTCCACTGGGGCTGGCTGCTCTCGGTGCTGGCCACTGCCATCAGCCTGTTGCTGCTGCACGGCGCCGGTTTTCTGCAAGCCAAGGTGACTGGCACTCCTGCACTGCGCGCACGGGGGATCGCCATCCTGCTGGCCCCGTTGGTGAGCCTCTGCTACCTGCTGGCCGGCTGGCATCTGGTGGATCTGCAAGGGTTTCAGCTGACCGGTGTCGGCACACAACCCTTTGACCCGAATGCCGCCATCAGCCCGCTGATGAAGGGGGTGATCCCCCACGCCGGTGGCTGGCTGCGCAACTACTTTGACTATCCGCTGCTGTGGCTGGTGCCGATCATCGGGACGCTGGCGCCGCTGGTGAGCGGGATTGCCTCCTGGCTGGAGCGGGGCCGGATTGCGCTGCTGGCCAGCGCCATTGCCTGCGCCGCCATGCTCTGCTCGGTGGCCATCGCCCTGTTCCCCTTCGTGCTGCCCTCATCCCTCGATGCGGTCAGCAGCCTGACCCTGTGGGACAGCACCTCCAGCTACAAGACCCTGGCCATCATGTTCGGCCTTGTGCTGGTGCTGATGCCGGTCAACCTGGGCTACACCGGCTGGGTCTATCGGGTGGTGCGCGGCAAGCTCGACCGTGCCCGCATCAAGCGCGACAGCCATCAACTCTACTGACCTCAAGGGATCTGCTATGTGGTACTTCACCTGGATTTTGGGTCTCGGATTCGCCCTGCTGCTGGGCCTGTGCAACCTGCTCTGGCTGGAAGCGCGCTGGCAGGCGGACGAACGGGACGGTAACTGACGGCGGGGGCTCGCGCCCCGCCATGGCCGGTGGCTGGCGTTCACTCGTCGCCATCGGCCCCTCTCTCCCCCTCTTTAAACGACACAAACGACACACTTTCAACCGACAACCAACCGACAACCAACCGACAACCAACCGACAGGTAATTGTGATGAAACAGAGATTGAAAGCGGTGGCGCTGGCCATCGGGTGCGCGCTCACCGTCGCCCCGGCCTGTGCCGAACCGGTACAACTGACGCCACTGGATAAAACCTTCACCCTGCAGGTGCTCGGCAGTGGTGGCCCCATCTCCGACGACCTGCGTGCCTCCTCCAGCGAGGTGATCTGGTGGAAGGGGAAATCCCGCATCTTGATCGATGCCGGTGGCGGCGTCTACCTGCGCTTCGGCCAGGCGGGGGCCAAGCTCGAAGAGGTCGATTTTATCGGCATCACCCACTTTCACACCGACCATGTGACCGACCTGCCCGCCCTGCTCAAGGGGGCCTATTTCTTCGAGCGTAGCGATCCGCTGGATCTGGCGGGGCCAGAGGCCGGCTCGGCCTTCCCCAGCATGAGCGGCTACTTCGATGCCCTCTTCAACAAGGATAAGGGCGCTTATGCCTACCTGAGCGGCTTCAAGGATGGCACCGATGGCCTCTTCCCCATCACCCTCCATGATGTGCCCTACCAGAGCCCGCAGCCTCACACCGTTTATCAGCAGGATGGGCTGACCATCACCGCGCTCGGCATTCCTCACGGTGACGTGCCCTGTCTGGCCTATCGCATCGAGAGCGCCGAGGGGACCATTGTTATCTCGGCGGATCAGAACGGCAGCAACCCGGCCTTTGTGCCGTTTGCCAAGGGGGCCGACATTCTGGTGATGCCGCTCGCCATCCACGAAGGGGCCGACCCTGTCTCCGCCTCGCTTCACGCCAAGCCCTCGGTGGTGGCCAAGATTGCCGCCGAGGTGAACCCCAAGCTGCTGGTGCTCAACCACTGGATGGGGGTTGGCCTCAATCACAAGAAAGAGGCGATGGCCATCGTCAAACAGCAGTTCCACGGCCAGATCGTGGCCGCCCGCGATCTCTCCAGCTACCCCGTTTCATCCGTCAAGGAGTCCGCTCATGAGTAACTCAAGCTGCAACAAAACCAACAAACTGACCCTCTCCATCGCCATGACCAGTCTGATTGCCCTGACTCCGGGGCTGGCGCTGGCGGCCACCCCGAGCGATGCGCCGGTCAAGGCCGCCCCCAGCGAACAGCACGGCGGCAAGTGTGCGGCGGGCAAGTGCGGCACCGAGAAGCGCTTTGAAAAGCAAGCCCTCGACAGTGACCCACAGGGGCGGCTGGTACGCGCCCGCGATGGCAAGTGTGGCGTGGCGGGCGAGGGGATTGATGGCAATACATCCAGCAAGGGCAGCAAGATGACGGAGGGGGTATGCGGCCAATAAGCTCCCGCAGTCGGGGGATCGGGCTGCGTCAGGAGCATCTGGATGCGCTCTGCTCCGGCCCCGTCCGCCCCGGCATCGACTTTCTCGAGCTGGCGCCGGAGAACTGGATGGCCATCGGCGGCGCCAAGCGGGCGCAGCTGCATCAGCTGGCCGAGCGTTACCCGCTGGTGGCCCACGGCCTCAGCCTCTCCCTCGGCGATTGCCAGCCGCTCAATCGCACCCTGCTCAGCCAGATCCGCACCTTTCTGGACGAGTTCGGCATAGAGATCTATAGCGAGCACCTGAGCTTTTCCCGCGACCAGCAGGGTTATCTCTACGAACTGCTACCGGTGCCGCGTCAGTGGGAGAATATCCCCTATCTGGCCGAGCGGATCGCGCAGGTGCAGGAGGCGCTGGCCCGCCCGCTGGTGCTGGAAAATATCTCCTACTACCACGGCTATGACCACGAGATGCCGGAGGAGGATTTTCTCGCCGAGCTGGTGGCGCGCAGCGGCTGTGAGCTGCTGCTCGATATCAACAACGTCTTCGTCAACAGCCGCAACCACGGTTACTGCCCCAAGCGGATGATCGCTGGGCTGCCGGGTAGTGCGATCCGTTACTTCCATATCGCCGGTCATCTGGAAGAGGCGGATGGTACCTTGCTGGATACCCATGGTCGTCCGGTCTGTGAGGAGGTGGTGGCGCTGGCCCGTTATACGGTGCAGACCCATGGCCTGCGCCCCCTGCTGCTGGAGCGGGATCACCATCTGCCACCGCTGGCAGAGCTGGAGGCCGAGCTGGCGCGGGTGCACGGCGCCTGTTGCGAGGCGATCGACCGTCAGGTGTGGGAGGTGCGCTATGGATAGACGGTTATCACTGATCACTGCGCCCAAAACGGCACCGCAGCGGATGCAGCAGCAGACCGCCTGGCTGGCGAGCCGGGTGCGGCTGCCGCAGGATGGCATCGCCAGCCACTATGCCCGCAGCGTGCGCGCCAATGTGGAGTCGGTGCTGGAGAGCGCTTTTCCGCTCACCCACGCTCACTGGGCACCGGTGGACAGGTGGCAACTGGTGGAGGGCTTTGTCATCGCGCACGGCGCCGAGGCTCCCGAGTTTCACCATATCGCCACCGAGTTTGTCCGCTATGTGCAGCATCGCCACGGCGAGGGCTCTCTCAACTGGCCCAGGCAGCGGCTGGCGCTGCTGGAGTACGAGTGGGCCTGCCTCTGTGTCGAGATTGATGAAGGGGTAGTGCCGCAAGTTATATCGGGGGTTGAGGTGACGGCGGAGAGTTCGTTTGTGCTCAATCCCACCCTGCAACTGCTGGAGCTCCCCTTTGCCATTCGTCGCAGCGGCGTGGTGCCGACCCGGCAGGGCAACCACTTCTATGGCCTGTTTCGCAGCCCGGAGCATCAGGTGGTGACCCAGCGGTTGCGCGAATGGGATGTGGCGCTGATCCAGTTGCTGCAACAGCAACCGGGGATCACCCAAGCCGCGTTCCTGCAACAGGTACAACAGGTTCGCAGCGACTTTGATCTGAGCGAGTGGGCACGCCATTTTCACCGGCTGGGTCTGCTGACCTTGCCCGTTGGCGAGCGCCAGTCTGGCGCCCCTATGCCCTGACGTAGGCCCTCATTTAACAAACACCAAGGAGAATTCCCATGAACAACACCCTGATCCAGTGGTACGAGCGGGCGGTGGCCCAGTGCAAGCGGCTCGATTTTCTGGCCCTGCTGGCCATTCGCCTCTATCTCATTCCGGTCATCTATGTGGGGGCCCACTCCAAGGTGATGGGCTTTGCCGGCACGGTCGCCTGGTTTGGGGCCCCGGTCTCGGAAGGGGGGCTCAACCTGCCGTTCCCGACCCTGCTCGCCTTTCTGGCGGCGGGCACCGAGGTGCTGGGCTGCATCTGCATCGCCCTTGGCCTCTTTACCCGCATCATGGCCATTCCCACCATCTTCCTGATGAGCGTGGCAAGCGCCATGGTGCACTGGAAGCACGGCTGGGATGCCATCGCCACCGGCAGCATGGAGGCCACTGTGCGCCTCAACGGCTTTATCGAGTGGCTGGCCGCCAACTTCCCCGGTCGCTACAACTACATCACCGAGCTCGGGGATCCCGTGATGCTCAACAACGGGATGGAGTTTGCCGCCACCTACTTCGTGATGCTGCTGGTGCTGCTGGTTTACGGCGGGGGCCGCTACGTCAGCCTCGACTACTGGCTCAAACGTGCCGTGACCGGCAAAGCAGGCGTGCAACAGGCGGCATAAGACCCGCCAACGGATAACAAAAACCATAACGACAGAGCGTGAAAAACAGCGAGCGGCCGGGGGCCGCTCGCTGTTTTTGTGCTGTGTGGGGGGAGTGTCAGCCGCGTCAGCCGCTACTGGTAGCGGCCGACCGCGATGGGGGACTCCTGCTCAATCTGGCCAAGGCGCTCGGCCCACTGGGCGAGCCAGGCTTCCCGCTCTTCTTGCGAGACCCGCACCGGGGCATAGCAGATATGGGGGCGCAGCACATCGAAGCCGACAAATTGCAGGATCCCGCGCTGGATGGGGCGCAGCACCCCGTCGATATCGCCGTTGAAGCCGTCGGGCAGATAGGTCTCGGCGGGGCCACCGGTAGTCAGGCTCAGTAGCGCTCGCTTGCCGCGAAACTTGCCGCTCTCGTAGATATGGCCCTGACCGTAGACCCGTCCCATGGCAAAGACCCGATCCACCCACCCCTTGAGAATGGCGGGCAGGCCAAACCACCAGAGCGGGAACTGGAAGATCAGCAGATCGGCCGCCTCCAGCTTTTGCATCTCCTGCTCCAGCTGCGGGGCAAAGCTGCCCTGCTCGGTGGCAGCCAGCTCTTCAAGCTGCAGCTTGAGAAAATCGGGATCGCTGGCGGCAGTGAAGTTGCGCCGATCCGAGACGGGATCAAAGCCCATGGCATAGAGATCGCTGGTCATCACTGTGTGGCCCGCCTGCTCCAGCGCCCTGATGGCGTGGCAGAAGAGGGCACCGTTGAAGCTTTTCGGTTCGGGATGGGCATAGACGATAAGCACCTTCATAACAGACTCCGTGGCAAATGATGCGAGGGTGACCGGCTTGGTTACTGAAACAGTTGCTGGGTTGATGCTGTGTCACAGCATAGAAGCCTGCCGCGCCGATTGCAGCAGGCGCCACGCCCTTGCGTGACGCCTGCTGGCGCAGCTTATGCCTGACAGGCTGCGAGCCGGAGGGCTTCGCGGCGCTCGCTGACATGGGTCAGCCCGTAGGCCAGCAGCACGATAAGGGCGCCGATCCAGGGGGTGTGCATCAGGCCGAGGTGTTCCACCACAAAACCACCGACCACAGATCCCAGCGCAATGCCGACGTTGAAGGCTGCAATATTGAGGCCCGATGCCACATCCACCGCCTTGGGGGTGTGCAGTTCGGCTTGTTTCACCACCAGCACCTGCAGACCCGGCACGTTGCCGAAGGCAAAGGCGCCCCACACCAGCACGGTCAGTACCGCCAGCACCGGATGGGGGGCGGTGAAGGTGAGAGCCAGCAGCACCAGCGCCAGACCGGCAAACAGCAGCTTCAGTGCAGGCAGGGGGCCCATCTTGTCGGCCAGCTTGCCACCCCAGATATTGCCGACGGCGACCGATACCCCGTAAACCAGCAGGATCAGGCTCACCGCACCGGCGCTAAAGCCGCTCACCTGCTGCAGGATGGGGGCGAGGAAGGTAAAGGCGGTGAAGGCGCCGCCATAACCGAGGGCGGTCTTGGCGTAGACCAGCAGCAGCGGTTTTTTGGTGAGCACCGAGAGCTGTTCGCGGATGGTGGAGGCAGCCCCCTTGGGCAGGTTATTCGGGATCAGTAGCAGGCTACCCACCATGGCGATGAGGCCGAGCAGGCTCACTACCAGAAAGGTTTCACGCCAGCCAAAGACCTGACCAATCCAGGTGCCGAGCGGTACGCCGGTTACCAGCGCCACGGTAAGGCCGCTGAACATGATGGCGATGGCGCTCGCCGCCTTCTCTTTGGCCACAAGACCCGTGGCGATGGTGCTGCCCACCGAGAAGAAGACTCCGTGCGCCAATCCAGTCAGGATGCGGGCCACGATCAGGCTCTCGTAACCGGGGGCCTGCCAGGCCAGCAGGTTGCCGGCGGTAAAGAGTGCCATCAGCCCTACCAGCAGCCACTTGCGCGGCACCTTGCCGGTGAGCGCCGTGAGTACAGGGGCACCGATGGCTACGCCAAGGGCATAGAGGCTGACCAACAGGCCCGCGGAGGGGAGCGAGACATTGAGCTGCTCGGCAATGGTGGGGATAAGCCCCACGATCACAAATTCGGTGGTGCCGATCGCAAAGGCACTCAGGGTAAGGGCAAATAACGCCAGTGGCATAACAACTCCTTGGTTAGGGACTCCCGACGGGAGAATGGCGCCAGTATGCCGATGGGTTTTGTTGGCAAAAATGACGGTGACATCAAATTACTTTTGCCAAATCAGCAGCAATGGCGATGGGGAGGAGGGGGTTGTGTTGCCCGCTGCGTGAGCGCAACGCAGTGATCTGCCTCGCAGAACGGGATGAACGCTGCTCCTTTTCTGAGCTTGCTTAAGCTCCAGTACAAGCTGGCCGCCATAGGATTTTCCCTGTGAAACCCGTGTGTGTTGAACCCATGCGCGCCGGTGTTGTGATGGCCGTGCGCTTTCATCTACAGGCAATAGACAGGCAACATCCAGCTGACAGGTAACATGATGACATTGAACCGACTCTCCTCTCTTTTGCTGCTGTGCGGCGCTTTTGCGGTACAGGCTGGCCAGAGCGATCCCCTCTCTGCCTGGAATGACACGGCGGCCAAGCAGGCGATCACCCGCTGGGTAACCAATGCCACCGATCAGCAGCAGCCCACTTATATTCCGCCAGAGAAGCGCCATGTGGTGTTTGACAATGACGGCACCCTCTGGCCGGAAGCGCCCATGACCTATCAGCTGCAGTTTGCGATGGACGAGATCAAGCGCCTGGCGCCGGAACACCCGGAGTGGAAGGCCGACCCCGTCGTCGCGGCAGTGCTGAACAACGACCTCAAGGCCGTGGCCAAATCGGGGGAGAAGGGGCTCGCCAAGCTGGTGGGACTGACCCACAGCGGCATGACCACCACCGAGTTTGCCGAGCGGGTCACTCGCTGGGTCAACAGCAGCAAGGATCCCCGTTTTGGCTGCCACTACGATCAGCTCGGGTATCTGCCGATGAAGCAGCTGCTGGGGTATCTGCGGGATAATGGCTTCCAGACCTGGATTGTCTCAGGCGGCGGCGTCGATTTTATGCGGGTGATGTCCGAGCAGATGTATGGCATCCCGCCCCAGCAGGTGATTGGCTCCTTTACCCTCGGCGAGTTTGCCCTGACCGGGGAGGGCAGCGAGATCCGCAAGACCATGAACGGCGCCTATTTCGATGACAGCAAGGCGAAACCGGCCGCCATTCACCTCTTTATGGGGCAGCGTCCGGTTGGCGCCTTTGGTAACAGCGATGGCGACGTGCCCATGCTGCAATACACCTCGACCAACCCGGATTACCACACTTTTGGTCTGCTGGTGCACCACACCGATGCCAAGCGCGAATACGCCTACGACAGCCATCCGCCAGCCAGCGGCAAGCTGATCGACGGGCTGGTGCAGGCAAAAGCGCGGGGCTGGGTGGTGGTCGATATGAAATCAGACTGGAATCAGGTTTTCGATCCCGCCCTTTGCCAGAACGCGCCCTGATTGCGGGGCTGCATCTGGCATCAATATGGCGGCTGGACGTTCAGCAAGCGCTGCAAAGCGTGAGGCAAGAAAAGAGACAGGGAGAGCATGATGCTCTCCCTGTTTTATCTGGCTTGCTGGCAGAGCCAGCCTTTCTTTCGCGTTAGTCTCACGCCTTTCGCGTCAGTCCCATGCAGGGGCAAAGTCGGGATTGGCGCAGCGCTCGCCCCGATCCAGCGTGGCGATGGCGGCCATCTCCTCGCAGCTCAATGTGATATCGAGAGCGGCCAGATTGGCGGCCTGATTCTCCCGCTTGGTGGAGCTCGGGATCACTGTCATGTCCTGCGCCAGCAGCCAGGCCAGCGACACCTGCGCCGCCGATACCCCGTGGCGTTTGCCAATCTCCATCAGCAGCGGCTCGCTCAGCACCTTGCCATAGGCGAGCGGCATATAGGCGGTGACGGCGATACCCTGGGCCTTGCAGAACTCGACCACCTTGCGGTTTTGCAGCAAGGGATGAACTTCGATCTGCTGGTGGGCGATGGCCCCCGGCCCCAAAATCTCGATAGCTTGTTTGAGCTGGGCCACGGTGAAGTTGGAGACCCCGATCTCCCGGGTCAGGCCTTGTGTTTTGGCCTCGGCCAGCTGCTCCAGATAGACTGCCATCGGCACCTCATCCTTGGGGGAGGGCCAGTGGATCAGCGCCAGATCCAGATAGTCGGTGCCCAGTTTTTCCAGGCTCACCTCAAGGCTCGGGATCAGCTTGCCCGGGCCAAACTCGCTGGTCCACACCTTGGTGGTCAGGTAGATCTCGTGACGGGCAATGGCACTGCGGGTCAGCACGGCGCCGACCTCGGCTTCATTGTCATAGATCTGGGCGGTATCGATATGGCGATAGCCCAGCTCCAGACCGTTGGTCAGGGTGGCAAGCAGCGGCTCGCCCTTCAGGCGGAAGGTGCCCAGACCCATGGGTGGCATATTGATCATCTCGTTCCTCAATGGGGTGGTGGTTGGCCCTCGATGGGCTGAATGGTAAGCGGCACAGGGGCCAGTCAGGCGCCCAGCGGCTGATAGCGGCGAATGGTGCTGCTGGCAAACCAGGGCTCGGCCTTGGCGACAAATTCCGTAAAGTGGGGCTGACCCTGATGGGCGGTGAGGGCCGCTTCGCTCTCCCACTCTTCGTAGAGCATCCAGCTGTAGGGATTGTCCAAGTCCTGATGCAGCTGATAGCGCTGGCAGCCCGCCTCTTGCAAGGTGGCCGCAATCAGCGGCTCAAGGGCGGCGCGAAACTGGGGGGCGAATTCGGGTTTGGCTTCAAGCTGGGCAATCACAATCACGGGTGATGACATCTGAACCTCCTTGGCAAAAACGAAGGGTCAGTATGCCTGCCGTGACTTGCAGGAAACAGGGC
Source organism: Aeromonas sp. R5-4 (assembly GCF_040908215.1). NCBI lineage: Bacteria > Pseudomonadati > Pseudomonadota > Gammaproteobacteria > Aeromonadales > Aeromonadaceae > Aeromonas > Aeromonas sp. R5-4. The sequence continues at coordinate 178,480 of NZ_JBFODG010000034.1, forward strand.
GCTGGTCGCAAAACAGTATTGAGGGGAGAGCAGCAATGATGTTAAGTAAATGACACCGATAAAATCGGCATCATTATTTGCTTGGAAACGAGTAAGGCACTTTAATCTTCTTTGGGAACATTGATTTTAATAATTTTAACCTCTGGTTGCTCCAGTTCCTCACAGATGACTTTTATTTCGATATCAAAAACACCTGATTTCATAGGGACAATAACATACTCATCATCAAACTTCATGTTTCTTGTATGTAGTAAATTCTTTATTTTTATTGTTAGTTTGTTTTCTGTGACGTTTGTGCTCCATGATTGATTTATTGGCGATATTTTTATTGGTTCATATATTTTAGGGAAGGTAGCCCCTAATACTCCAGAATATGGAGAGGTAGCATCCAGTATATCTCTAACATGTTTTGGAATTAACACTCCGAAATTTAGGTCAGATTCTGCCAGCTCAATTGGGCTTGGATGTATAGGGTTTTGGGGTTCTTCTATCTTTTTGTTGCTATCAATGACAATCAAATCATTTGGGAAAATAATGTCAATGTACATGTTAGTTGCTTTTACATTTCCTAAATTGATGACATCAATAGTTAATGGAGATGAGAAGTTTTTGTGATTATAGAAAAAATTCATCTTTATATTATATAGTTCGAGTTCATCCTGACTGGGTAGACTATTGTTATAACCTTCGATATCAGCGCTCGAAATATAATCACGTAAGTAGTGTGGGACATCATCTAGAGATATTTTCGTTGGTAAAATGGTGTCAGTATATGGTTTAAACGGGCTATTGAATTCGATGTCATTTACTGATACGTCAATTTTTGGTGCTTTAGGCGATATTTTTGACTCAAGTTCTTTAATTTCCAATCTTAACTCTCTATTTTCTTTGCTTAAGTTAGCCACCTCTTTTGATAATGCTTCCTCTAATATGGCATTATTTCCTCTTGTCCACCCGATGCCAGGTTTTTGCATTATTTGTTTCATCAATGAAATAGAAACATTTTTGATTAGCTCGTCTTTTGTTTTCCAATATTGGGCCATTTTAGAGTTTCTAAGAACTGTTGCGCGGAAAGTATTGATTTCCGTTAGATTATCATCTCGTTTTTCTTTTGGTAAAGATACATTCTCATCCATAATAAAAGCAAGAATAGGAATGTTTTTCTCTAACGCATACTCATATTCCTTTTGGGTGAAGCTGATCATTTCAGTGGTTTTTGAACCATATCTAAGACCTAATATAAGTATGTAATAATCACTTACTTCAATTGTTCTTCTGATTATTTCCCATTGGTCTTCGTCTTCAGCGCTAAACATCTCCATGCCTATGGGTATATGGTACATTTCCAATATTGCTTTAATTATGGAGTCCCTTTCATCAATTAGATCAGTATAGGTGGAACTAATGAACACTTGATATTTAATTGCTGCCACGGCGTACCTTCCAATCACATTAGCTAAATGACTTTAGTCATTGATGCTCAAAAATTGTTAATAAGTTGAAATTTAAAAATTTATAACAAAGCGAATCAGTATACTTAAGAGCAGACAATTGTAATCTATCTGGCTACCTGACAGGAATCTTTAAGATTGCAAAATATGTTTATTATCATTAATTTTTTTGCTTAAGAGAGATAATTGTTGGTTTGGAGAATGATGAGGGTGAAGGTTGCGGTGCTTCGCCCTCGAATCATCAGACTTTCTTTGGTTCTGCCCAAACTGCAAACTCATTGCCGCTTGGCTCAACGAAGTGGAAACGGCGGCCACCGGGGAAGTCGAAAAGAGGGCGGTTGATGGAGCCGCCGTGTTGGCTCACCTTGGCTTGAGTCGCTTCAATATCGGCGCTGTAGAATACCAGCAGGGCGCCGCCCTGAGCTGTCAGGTTGCACTGATCCGCACGATAGAATCCGCCATCCAGCCCTTCATCGGAAAAGGCGCAGTAGTCGGGGCCGTAATCGACAAACTGCCAGCCAAATACAGCCTGAAAGAATGCCTTGGTCGCGGCGAGATCCCTGGCCGCAAACTCCACATAGTTCAATTTTTCATGGGCTTTCATTCAGTTCGTCTCCCTCATCATCAGCATCGCTGGGCTCAGCAAGTTGTTCCCACGGGGTCAGTTTAAGCTGCTTGCGCCGTAGCCAGAGCCAAGATGCCATGGTCAGGCCGCAGAATCCCGCAAACAGGGCTGTTTGGCGCAGGGCAAACAGCGGATCTATCCCCATGGGGTGCCAACTGAAAAACCACATCGCCATGCCCCATACCAGACCAATGCCTACCCCGAATACCAGAACGTTGGTTAGCCAGCCCTCATAGTGAGGCGGTTTAACTGGATAACCGAACCTGCGCAGCAGCCTGCACAGCGGGGGATTGTAGTTAGCGTGCCATACCCCTTTGTTAGCCAGCTCCTGATGGGCGGCGGCCAGCCGTTCTTCAAATGTCATGTTATTCATCCTTGTGAAATTAAAGGTGCCATACGGTGCTTTTTAGGCTGCATTGTACTGACAAATCGCGAGCATGATGTGGGCTCGTGGTCACGTTCTTTCTCTGTAGAAAAAAAGAACTGGCCTCACCGCACGCTTGCCAATCCACAGCAGCTACGCCTATAAAGACTCATTACTCTTGTCCGGATAACAGCAATGAAGACCCATTCTGATGAACTGACCCTGTTTGTGGCGGTGGTGGAGGCGGGCAGTTTTCGCCAGGCGGCGGAGAACCTCGGCATGGACAACTCGGTGGTGAGCCGTGGCATCAAGCGGCTGGAGGAGAAGCTCTCAACCGTTTTGCTCAATCGCACCACCCGCCGGGTCAGTCTGACCGAGGAGGGGAGTTGGTTCTATCAGCGGGCGGTGAAGATCCTGACCGAGATGAGCGAGGCGGAGGGGCATCTGCTGATGCGCCGGGAGCAACCAGAGGGGATCTTGCGGGTAGATGCCGCTACCCCCTTTATTCTGCACCGGCTGGTGCCGATCATCGGCGAGTTTCGCCGCCGCTACCCTGCCATCGAGTTGCAGCTGCACAGCTCGGAGGGCTTTATCAATCTGATGGAGCGGCGGGTGGACATGGCCATCCGCATCGGCGAGTTGACCGACTCCTCCCTGCGTGCGCTGCCCCTTGGTCGTTCGCGGTTGCGGCTGCTGGCCTCTCCTGCTTACTTGAGCGAGCGCGGCACCCCGCGCCAACCGGCAGATCTGCTGAGCGGTCACGAGCTGCTCGGCTTTTTGCATCCCGATCACCTCAACCACTGGCCGCTGCTCAGTGCCGAGCAGGGGGATCGCTTTGCCATCACCCCCAGTCTGCGTGCCAGCAGCGGTGAAACTTTGCGTCAGCTGGCGCTGGCGGGGCAGGGGATTGTCTGTCTGTCGGATTTTATGACCGGGCCGGATCGGGAGAGCGGCGCGCTGGTGGAGGTGCTGGCGCGCAGTAACAGCGGCGCCTCGCGCCCCATCAATGCCGTCTTCTACTCCGATGCCCAGCGGGATATCCGGCTGCGGGTCTGGCTCGATTTTCTCAAAGAGCAGCTGGGCAGCCATACCCTGTAGTTCAGGTTGGTTTGTGCGGTTTGTTTGAACGGTTCGTCGCTGCGGTTTGCTTAACGAAAAACAAGCCGCGCCTTCGTTGCGGCCCATCAGCATTAGCCTGGCGGCAGATAAACAGACGGCCGACTTGAGGGTCGGCCGCCGGTTCGGGAAGGTGTGTGAGCTGAAGCGCAGTTAGCGGGGCAGTTTGCCCCATACCCGGCTGAGCAGGGCGCCGCCGATCACCGGCGGAATGGCCAGCAGCAGGGTCCACTGCCAGGAGAGGCCGCCGACGGTGGCAGCCAGTACGATACAGGTGAGCACCACCAGTTGGGCCACCATCATCAGGAAGGTGCCTTCGCGGGGGGTCAGTGTCTCTTTTTGAGTGGCTACGTGAGCTACGGGCGCTTGATTGGTGGTCGGTTTCATGGCGATATCCCTCTGTTGAGTCTGATATCACTAAGCAATGGCCGTTCCACATTTTTTTATGTTATTTATCAGTGACTTGTACTGTTTTTTCGTCATTCCCGTTTCGAGAGCGCAGGCAAAATGATTTGCAAAATGAAAACGCCACCCTGAGGTAGCGTCTTGGTTATTGAGAGGGAGAGGGGGAATCGCCGGGTCTAGCCAATCCGGTATTGGCGGATCTGCTCGTCGATGGCTTTGGCCAGTTCGAACAGTTCGCGGCTGGCAGCATTGCTCTCCTGCGCGTGTTCCCGCTGGTGTTCGGCCACCATGGCCAGCTCGTCAAGCGCCGTTCTGGCTTGCCCCATCTGTTGATTCTGCGCCTGCGCCAGCGCGCTGATCTCGTTGATCTCGAGGGCGGTCTGGTTGATCTGGCTGGTGGCATCAACCAGCACCTCTCTGGCCTGATTCATCCGGTTGTATCCCTCTTCGCTCAGGTTGCGGGAGTCTGCCATCGAGCTGCTGGCCTGCCGGGTTCCCTCCTGCAGGCGCAAGATAAGATCCTGCACATCCTTGGTGGCGGTCTGGGTACGCACCGCCAGCTGGCGTACCTCGTCGGCCACCACCGCAAAGCCCCGTCCCATATCCCCTGCCCGAGCCGCTTCGATAGCCGCATTGAGGGCGAGCAGGTTGGTCTGGTTCGAGACATCGCGGATGAGGTTCATGATCTGGGTGATGTTGTTGCTGTCTTTCACCACCTCATCGAGCAGGGCCGAGGAACTGCCGATGCTGCTGCGCAAGCTGTCGAGTTGCGCGGCGCTCTGGGTCACATCCTGCTCGATGCTGAGCATATGGTTGGCGATGCGTTGGGTCACGTCGTTGACCCCTTCAGAGCGGCTGGCGATCTGCTCGGCGTTGTCACCGATGGTGGTGACCACAGTGGTCAGCTCCTGAATGCTCTGGGCCTGCTGGCACGCTTCTCCTGCCAGTGCCTGGGCCTGCTGCATGGATTGGGACGACTGGGCGGAGAGGGCGCTGCCTGACTGCTGGAAGCGGGAGAAGCTCTGGTTCAGGCTCTGGATCAGCCGATTGAAGCTTTGGGCCATCAGCCCCAGCTCCGACTCGTCAGAGAAGTCGAGGCGGGTTGCCAGATCCCGATCGGCAGTGATGTGGTGCATGCCATCGGCAGCCTGACGAATGGGGCGACTGATGGAGTGAGCCAGCCAGGCGGAGGCCAGCATGGCGATCCCGCCGATGGCGAGCGACACCATGATAATGAGCTGGCGGGATTCCTGCAGTCCCTCTTCCAGCTCGGCGCTGTTGATCTCGCCAATCAGCAGCCGGTTGAGGGTGGGGATGTAACGTACCGCGATGAGGTAGGTTTGCCCCTCCAGTGTTAGCGCCTCTACGGCCACCTGTTCCCGGGCATTGGGAATAAGCCGCTTGACGGTATCGAGGAAGGATTGCTGGTGGTGGGCGGCCCCCTCCACCTCCTGCTCGGGGTGGATCTCGATATTGCCCTCCATGTCGGCCAGATAGACCTGACCACTCTTGCCGATCCGATAGCCGCTGATGAGCTTGCTCAGGGCACTCATGTCAATGGAGGTGCCTGCCACCGCCAGGGTCTTGCCCTCGTGGGTGACGGCGGTGTTGATATAGAGGGAGGCGCGCTTGTCAAAATCGGAGATGTCGAGGTTCAGCTCATAGGGTTTGCTGCGTTTGAGAAAGCCGAAAAACCACCCATCTTTCGGGTCTGATCCGCTCAGCGATTTCTGGGCGGTGGGGCCGCCGCTGAAGTTGATCAGGGTGTTGCTCTGGCGGGGGGCGATAAAGACGTTGCCGCCGATCCTCCGTTGCAGATCCTGAAAGTAGCGCTCCATGGCGGGCCACTCTTGCTCTGGCATGCCAGCGGTCAGCCAGTCGATGACAAAACGGTTGCTGGCCAGCGCCTGCGCTTCGGTCAGGTGCTGGATAAGCTGCGCTGTCAGCTGGTTGGCAATGCGATCCACGCTGCTTGGCAGCTCGTAGCGTTCGACCCGCTGCTGGGCCTGACTGTGGGATATCTGCTCGAGGATCAAGGTGATGCAGCTGATGGCGATGGCCATCAGTATCGCCACACCAGCGAGGATCCGGGTGCGGATCCCGAGCCCTGACCAGAGTGAGTGCAGTGTAAAACGGTGTATCGCCCTCTCCATATCGCTCTCCTCATAAATAAGGTCGCATATGCGACCCAGATGATGATTATAGATAGAGAACTCAATTGCGTTGTCGGATGGTAACAACAGAGGGCGGCAGAAAAACAGGAGGGAGCAGTTAGCGGGGAAGGGGGCAGAAAGCGGTAAGGGAAAGCATAAAAAGAGAGGCCGACATTGCGGTCGGCCTCTCTGGTGTTTATCTCAAAGGAATATCGGATGCCCGATCAATCCTCTTCAGCCCAACGGCGTGAACGCTCAACCGCTTTCTGCCAGCCGCTGTAACGTTTGGCGCGATCGTCTCTGTCCATCTGCGGGATGAACTCGCGGTCCACGCTGAACTTGTCTTCCAGCTCGTCCGAGCTCTTCCAGAAGCCGACTGCCAGACCTGCCAGGAAGGCGGCGCCCATGGCGGTGGTCTCGATGCGGGTCGGACGAACCACCGGGGTGTGCATCATGTCAGCCTGGAACTGCATCAGGAAGTCGTTGGCTACGGCGCCGCCGTCTACCTTGAGAGCTGCCAGCTTGATGCCGGAGTCCTGCTGCATGGCATCCAGCACGTCGCGGCTCTGATAGGCGATGGATTCCAGCGCGGCGCGGATGATGTGGTTGCGGTTGGCGCCACGGGTCAGGCCGACCATGGTGCCGCGAGCATACGGATCCCAGTAGGGCGCGCCCAGACCGACGAAGGCCGGTACCAGATAGACGCCGTTGGTGTCACCCACCTTGGAGGCGAAGTAGTCAGTATCGCGGGCATCGTGGATGATCTTCAGCTCGTCACGCAGCCACTGGATGGTGGCGCCGCCCATGAATACCGCACCTTCCAGCGCGTAGTTCACTTCCCCTTTCGGGCCGATGGCGACGGTAGTCAGCAGGCCGTTGCTGGAGCGAACCGGCTCGGTGCCGGTGTTCATCAGCATGAAGCAGCCGGTGCCGTAGGTGTTCTTGGCCATCCCTTTTTCAAAGCAGAGCTGGCCGAACAGGGCAGACTGCTGGTCACCGGCGATACCGGCGATGGGGATGCGGGAGCCGCCGCCACGGGTGGTGTAGCCGTACACTTCGGAAGAGGGTTTCACTTCCGGCAGCATGGACATGGGGATTCCCAGCTCGTCCAGCATCTTCTCGTCCCACTTCAGCTCACGGATGTTGTAGAGCATGGTACGGGAGGCGTTGGTCGGGTCGGTGACGTGCACTTCGCCATTGGTCATCTTCCAGACCAGCCAGGTATCGATGGTGCCGAACAGCAGTTCGCCGTTCATCGCCTTCTCGCGGGCACCTTCCACGTTGTCGAGGATCCACTTCACCTTGGTACCGGAGAAGTAGGCATCCAGCACCAGACCGGTGTTCTCGCGAACGTACTCTTCCAGACCGCGAGCTTTGAGCTCTTCGCAGATGGCGGCGGTGCGGCGGCACTGCCAGACGATGGCGTTGTAGATGGGCTTGCCGGTGGCCTTTTCCCATACCACTGTGGTTTCACGCTGGTTGGTGATACCGATGGCGGCGATCTCTTCGCTGCGCAGGCCGGTCTTGGCCAGCACTTCGGTAAAGACGGAGGATTGGGTTGCCCAGATCTCCATCGGGTCGTGCTCTACCCAGCCCGCTTTCGGGTAGTGCTGGGTGAATTCGCGCTGGGAGGTACCGACAATGTTGGCATCCTGATCAAACACGATGGCGCGGGAAGAGGTGGTTCCCTGGTCCAGAGCGACGACATATTTCTTTTCAGCAGACATGATGTTCTCCACGTTTCTATTTTCCACGTTTTTATACGTTGGAGGGGGCCGCTCTTATGCGGCAGCCTCTTCTTTGGCGGTTTGGGTCGCTTGCTCGGTGGTGACGACACGGTTGCCCGGGACGCAGGGAGCCAGCACTTTGACATACAGAGCGGTACCAATCTGGGCGCCAACGATGGGGCCAAGGATCGGAACCCAGAAGTAGGGGTTGTCACGACCACCGGTCAGGGCAACATCACCCCAGCCAGCAAAGAACGCGAACAGTTTCGGACCAAAGTCACGGGCCGGGTTCATGGCAAAACCGGTTAACGGGCCAAGGGAGGCACCGATCACCGCGATCAGGATACCGATCAGCAGGGCGGCGGCGAAACCTTTGGGGGCGCCATTGTTGTTGTCACCCAGCGCCATGATGCCCAGCATCAGGACGGCGGTGATCACCAGCTCGACGGCGAAGGCTTGCATGTTGGTCAGCAGGGCATTGGGGTAGGTGGAGAAGATCCCGGCGGTGCCGAGGCTCTCGACGCTGCCGCGCACCACGTTATGGGTCACTTCCCACTGGGTGAAAAGGTTACCATAAAGGAAATAGACAAGGGCCGCGAAGCAGAAGGCACCGGCCATCTGGGCGATGATGTAGGGTACCACCTTGCGCTTGTCGAACCCGCAGAAGGTCATCAGCGCCAGGGTTACAGCAGGGTTCAGGTGAGCACCTGAAATGCCGCCGGTCACATAGATGGCGATGGCCACACCCAGACCCCAGGTAATGGAGATTTCCCACTGCCCGAAGTTGGCGCCTGCCAGCACCAGTGCCGCCACACATCCGACGCCGAAAAATATCAGCAGGCCGGTTCCGATAAACTCGGCGATGCACTCGCCAAGCAGGGTATTGGGTCTTTGTATGCTCATACTTTTGTTCCTTATATCCACCCGTAGAGGTTTGATGTTCCGTTTTATCTTTTTGTGTCTATCCGTTGCCGCCGAAAACGTTTCCTTGTTGTTTTTGCGTCTTGCGCAAACGTTATGCTCGTTTGCGCTCGTTATCGGTCGTGACAGAAAATAACCCTTCCCAATAATTTCACCATCCCCCCTCCATAGGAAATGTGGACAAGATCCCACTCATTGCTAAGAAAATGTGACGTAAAGCATCTTGATAACCGCTGGTTACCACTTAGGAGGTAGCTTGCAACCCTTGCTACACAAGGGCTGGCGCTTGCTGAGTGATTTATCATTTGGAGCTTTTATTTGTAATAAAACTGCAATATTTGAGCATGCATCACAGATTAAATGAGCGCATATGAGCACAATAGGCTCGCTTACGAATCAGCGGACTCACATGATTCGTTGGAATGGTCAGGGCATCCTCAACCGCCCATAACAACAATAAGGAAGCAGAACATGCTTAGTCTCTTCAGGCCTGCGGCGCACATCGACAGGCTCCCGGCTGACAAGGTCGACCCCTTCTACAAACGCATGCGTTGGCAGGTGTTTTTCGGGATCTTCTTCGGTTACGCCGGCTACTACCTGGTACGGAAAAACTTCAGTCTGGCGATGCCCTATCTGATCGAGCAGGGCTTCTCCCGTGGTGATCTCGGTTTCGCGCTCTCCGGGGTCTCCATCGCTTACGGTTTGTCCAAGTTCCTGATGGGGAACGTCTCTGACCGTTCCAACGCCCGTTACTTCCTCTCCGCCGGTCTGCTGCTCTCGGCTGCCATCATGTTCATGATGGGTACCATGCACTGGGCCACCTCCAGCATTGCCATCATGTTTGTGCTGTTGTTCCTGAACGGTTGGGCACAGGGCATGGGCTGGCCGCCCTGCGGTCGTACCATGGTGCACTGGTGGTCACAGAAAGAGCGCGGCGAAGTGGTTGCGGTCTGGAACGTGGCGCACAACGTGGGTGGCGGCATGATTGGCCCGCTGTTTATCCTCGGGATGGGCTGGTTCAACGACTGGCGCAGCGCCTTCTATGTGCCTGCGGCAGCGGCGGCCGCCATCGCGGTGATCGCCTTCTTCGTGATGCGTGATACCCCGCAATCGGTCGGTCTGCCTCCCATCGAGGAGTACAAGAACGACTATCCGAAGGATTACAACGAGAGCCACGAGCAGGAGTTCTCCGCCAAGGAGATCTTCGTCAAGTACGTGCTGCACAACAAACTGCTGTGGTACATCGCGATCGCCAACGCTTTCGTTTACCTCATTCGTTACGGTGTGCTGGACTGGGCGCCAACCTACCTGAAAGAGGCCAAGCACTTCACCGTTGACAACTCCTCCTGGGCTTACTTCCTCTACGAGTGGGCCGGTATTCCGGGCACCCTGCTGTGTGGCTGGATCTCTGACAAGATGTTCCAGGGCCGCCGTGCACCGGCCGGTATCCTGTTCATGGTGTTGGTGACCCTGGCTGTACTGGTTTACTGGTTCAACCCGGCCGGCAACCCGACCATCGACATGATGGCGCTGGTGGCAATCGGCTTCCTGATCTACGGTCCTGTCATGCTGATCGGCCTCTATGCTCTTGAGCTGGCACCGAAGAAAGCAGCCGGTACTGCGGCAGGTTTCACCGGTCTGTTCGGTTATCTGGGCGGCGCCGTGGCAGCCAACGCCATGCTGGGTTATACCGTTGACCACTTCGGTTGGGATGGCGGCTTCATGGTGCTGACCGTCTCCTGCGTGCTCTCCATCATCCTGCTGGCTATGACCCTCAAGCATGAGAACATTGCCGTTGCGGCCAAGAAAGCGGCTGCCCATAAGGCATAAAACGTGATCCTCAGCTTATTGATCCCAAAGGGGATCAGGTAAACTGCCAAAAGGCCCCGCATCTGCCGGGGCCTTTTTTTGTCTCATCATCGGAGTGCAAGCGTGAAGCAAACCCAACGACATCTGGAGATCCTGGACGTCCTGACGCGGCAGGGATTTGTCTCGACCGACGATCTGGTGACCCACTTTGACGTCAGCCCCCAGACCATTCGCCGGGATCTGAACGATCTCGCCGAACAGAACAAGATCCGGCGCCATCATGGCGGTGCCTCCCTGCATTCGAGTACCGTCAATACCGCCTACAGCGCCCGTAAAGTGATGCAACTCAAGGAGAAAGAGCGCATCGCCCGCGAGGTCGCGGCCAATATTCCCGACGGCTCATCGCTCTTTATCGACATAGGCACCACCACCGAAGCCATTGCCCGCGCCCTGCTCGATCACCGCGAGCTGCGCATCGTCACCAACAACCTCAACGTGGCCAGCATTCTGACGGCCAAGGATGACTTCACCGTCATCATTGCCGGCGGCGAGATCCGCAACCGCGATGGCGGCATCGTGGGGGAGGCGACCCGCGACTTTATCGGTCAGTTTCGCATGGACTATGGTGTCATCGGGATTTCGGGGATCGACAACGACGGCTCCCTGCTCGATTTCGACTATCACGAGGTGAAGATTGCCCAGGCCATCATCGCCCACTCCCGTCAGGTGTTCCTGGCCGCCGACCACACCAAGTTTGGTCGCAACGCCATGGTCAATCTGGGCAATCTCAGCCAGATCCACGCCCTCTTTACCGATCAGGAGCCACCGGAAAAGCTGACGCGATTGATGGCGCAACACCAGATCGCCTGCCACATCTGCTGACGGCGAAACACGCCAAGGCTGTGCCGGTCGCCCGTCAGGGCGGCCTCCTTTCTTTTTTTGTCTCCCATCCCTGCACCCATCTCACCCCTTTATAGGTATTGCCAAAACCTCTATTCAATCTGGTTTTTTTGGCTAGTAACCCGCTGATTTCGGCCCGACGCCATTTGCTCAGCTGACCTGTCCTCTTTGCCACCTCTGGCGGGCTGTGGCGATCACACTTTCACTATAAAATGTTCGTTTGTTGTATTTTCATGTTCTAAAATGAGCGAAATCAAACATTGCTGTTATAGCAATCATAAAAATGAAAGTAGGTGAACATGAGCGAACATTATGATCTGGTCGTCGTCGGTGGCGGCATCAACGGGGTCGGCATCGCAGCCGATGCGGCAGGACGGGGTCTGAAGGTTGCCCTGTTTGAGGCGCAAGATCTCGCCTCTGCCACCTCGTCCAACTCCAGCAAGCTGATCCACGGCGGTTTGCGCTATCTCGAACATTACGAATTCCGGCTGGTGAAAGAGGCGTTGGCGGAGCGTGAGGTGCTGCTCGGTATGGCGCCTCACATCGCCCGTCCCATGCGTTTTCGCCTGCCGCACCGCCCGCACCTGCGTCCGGCCTGGATGATCCGCGCCGGTCTGTTCCTCTATGACAATCTTGCCAAGCGCGACAAGCTCAAGGGGAGCTGTGGTGTGCGCTTCCTGCCGCAAGATGGCTTGAGCGCGGGGATCAACAAGGGATTTGAATACTCGGATGCCTGGGTCGACGACGCCCGGCTGGTGGTACTCAACGCCATGATGGCCCGTGACAAGGGGGCCGACGTGCAGACCCGCACCCGTTGCATCAAGGCGGTGCGCGGATCCAAACACTGGACGCTCACTTTGGAGCGGGAAGGGGGCGAGCAGTTCACCGTCACCTGCCGTGGTCTGGTCAATGCGGCGGGCCCCTGGGTCAAGACCTTCTATGACGAGAGCCTGCACGAGAAATCTCCCCGCGGCATTCGCCTTATTAAAGGCAGCCACATGATAGTGCCGCGCATCCATGAGCGCGAAGAGGCTTATATCCTGCAAAACGAAGACAATCGCATCGTCTTCGTCATCCCGTATCAGCAGGACTACTCCCTCATCGGCACCACGGATGTGGAGCACCACGGCAGCCCGCGGGAAGCGAAGATCAGCGAGGCCGAAATTACCTACCTGTGCAAGGTGGTCAACGCCCACTTCACTCGCCAAATTGCGCCGAAAGATGTGATCTGGACTTACGCCGGGGTGCGCCCGCTCTGTGATGACGAGTCAGACTCGCCGCAGGCGGTGACCCGCGACTACACCCTCGAACTCTCTGGCGAGTCTGACGGTGCGCCGCTCTTGTCGGTGTTTGGCGGCAAGCTCACCACCTATCGCAAGCTGGCGCAGGCCGCCTGCAACAAGCTCAAGCCCTGGTTCAGCCAGATGGGGGATGACTGGACGGCGACCAGCCGTCTGCCCGGCGGCGAGTTTGACTGCTCGGTGCGCGAGCTGGCCCGCGCCTTTGCGCTGGAGTTTGACTGGCTCGACGATCGCAGCGCCCTGCGCATTGCCGAAGCTTATGGCGCCCATGCCCGTCTCTGGCTGAAAGAGGAGCGCGGCATTCACTTCGGTGGCGGCCTCTACGAGTCGGAAGTGCGCTATCTCATCGAACGGGAGTGGGCCTGTTCACTGGACGATATCCTCTGGCGCCGCAGCAAGCTGGGGCTGCGCCTGAACGACTCAGAGCAGCAGATGCTGCAGATCTGGCTCGACCAATACCATCAGGCTCTGCGCAAGGCGAGCTGATGAGTGACGGTGGGCAGTGCGCTGCTGCCCACCGCTTTCCACCGTAAATATGCAACAAACCTCTGATAGAACAATTACCTACACACAATAATAAAGAGCATCACATATGAAAAAACTCGCCGTTTCCCTCATCGCCTTGAGCCTTGGGGCCTCCCTCTCATTACCCGTGTTGGCTGCCGATGAAGGCAAGGTGGTGATCGCCCACCGTGGCGCTTCCGGCTACCTGCCCGAGCATACCCTGGAGTCCAAGGCGCTGGCCTATGGGATGGGGGCTGACTATCTGGAGCAGGATCTGGTGATGACCAAGGATGACCAGCTGGTGGTGATGCACGATCACTTCCTCGATGGTATCACCGATGTGGCGGCGCGCTTCCCCGGTCGTGCCCGTCCGGACGGTCGTTATTATGTAGTGGATTTCACCCTGGACGAGGTGCGCTCCCTGCGTATGACCGAGCCGTTCCAGCTGGTGGATGGCAAGCAGGTACCGGTCTATCCGGCCCGCTTCCCGCTCTGGAAGTCAGACTTCAAGATCCACACCTTCCAGGAGGAGATCGAGATGATCCAGGGGCTCAACAAGAGCACCGGCAAGAACATCGGCATCTACCCGGAGATCAAGGCGCCCTGGTTGTTCCGTCACGAAGGCAAGGATATCTCCAAGGCGGTGCTGAAGGTGCTCAAGGAGTACGGCTACACCGGGAAGGATGACAAGGTCTATCTGCAGTGCTTCGATGCCGATGAACTCAAGCGCATCAACAGCGAACTGATGCCCGCCATGGGTATGGATCTGAAACTGGTGCAACTGATGGCCGAGACCGACTGGAACGAGACCATGGTCTACGACGCCAAGGGCAAGGCGACCCCCTACAACTATGACTGGATGTTCAAGCCGGGGGCGATGAAAACCATCGCCAGCTATGCCGAAGGGATTGGCCCGTGGAAGCCGATGATCGTCACCGAGCCGGGCACTTTGGGCAAGCCGGTCTTCACCGGCATGGTAAAAGAAGCCCACGCGGCGGGCCTGAAAGTTCACCCCTATACCTTCCGTCAGGATGAGGGGCAGATCCCGGCCTATGCCAAGGACTTCACCGATCTCCTTAACATCTTCCTCTATCAGGCCGATGTGGATGGGGTGTTCAGTGACTTCCCCGACAAGGCGGTCGCCGTCATCAAGGCCCATCAAGAGGCGGCCAAATAGCACTCTGGCGCCATTTGAATGCAAAGCGAGGCCAATTGGCCTCGCTTTTTGTTTCAGGCTCTTGCAACGGGAGTGTGCGCCCTGTCAGAAAATAGCCAGTTCACGTCATGGTGTGCCGGATCTGCATCATTTTACGCAGTTTTTACGTAGCAGATCGCTGGCATGAAATCGGCATAGCGGTTAGTCTAGCGGCGTTGAACCAACCCCATGAGGTACAGATGAAAACCGTATTGCGTTTTAGCCTGCTGGGCGCCTTGTTGCTGGGTGGCCATGCCTTCGCCGCCGAGCCGAAAAAATTTGATATCAGCATGTTCCCAGCCGCTGACGTGAATCAGGAACGTGTGGTGATCCGCCTGCCTGAAGTCGAGAAAGAAGCCGACATGATGGTCGAGCTGCAGGTCGGCAAAAAGATGATGGTTGATTGCAACGTACCGCGTTTTGCAGGCAACCTGGAACAGCACAGCGTCAAAGGCTGGGGCTACAACTACCTGAAACTGGGCAAAGTCTCCGACCCCATCAGCACCCTGATGATGTGCCCGGATAACCAGCAGAAAGAGACCTTCGTCCAGATCTATGGTCAGGGCTTCTTCGTGAACTACAACTCAAAACTGCCGTTCGTGATCTACGTGCCGCAGGAGTATGAAGTGCGCTACCGTCTGTGGCGTGCCGACAACCTGGCCCAACCGGCCATGATTGAGTAAGCATGTTTGAACCAAAGGTTCAGCTGGTTCACCCGATGTGACAAATAAAGCGCCGTATGGCGCTTTATTTTTGCCTGCACAGTCCAGAAAGTGACGTGTAAATTGGCTGCACGTTTACATAAGTTTATTATTTATCAACGTTTTTTGTGTGTTATGCCACAAAATCGGCGTCAACGATGGGGCAAAGTGACTTCGATAAAAGATATTTATTAACATAGTGAGAAAATTGATTTTGCACTCGGCGATGGCCTGATGATACTTGCCCGCAAAGGTCAAACTAACCAGAAAAAAGAGCACTATGAGCTTCGAATCAGACAAGCGTTTCAACGACTTCAAACATTTTCCCCGTGGCCTGCGTCGCAGTGGCGAATTCACTGTGGCCGAAGCGGACAGTCTGGAAAAGTATGGTACCGCCATGCTGGCACTCTACCAGGGCAACCTTGCACCCCGTGACGATGTCGAGTCCGCCTTCGTCGAGCAGGTCAAATCCGGCGCAGCCGGTGCCAACCCCCATGCCAAGGTGTGGTTCAAATACCTCAAGGTGATCGGTCCCAAGCGCGTTCATCGCCTCTGCACCGTCGTTGGCGGCGCCAGCGAAGAGAGCAGCGGTGGCGGCAGCTTTGATGTCGGTGGTGGCAGCGGTGGTGGCAGTGACGAGTCCATCGATTAATGGATACCGAGCTGCTTCGGACCTTTATCGAGGTGAGCAAGACCCGGCATTTTGGCCGGGCTGCTGAAAATCTCTACCTGACCCAGTCGGCGGTGAGTTTCCGGATCCGCCAGCTAGAGCAGCAACTGGGTGTCAGTCTGTTTGCCCGTCATCGCAACAACATCCGCCTGACCGCCTCCGGTGAGCGTCTGCTGCCCTACGCAGACGCCATCTTGCACACCCTTGGTCGTGCCAAGCAGGATGTTGCGCTCTCGCCAGGATTCAGCCAGCAGTTGGCCATCGGCGCGCCCGCGGTGTTCTGGGAGCTCGATTTCAACGACTGGCTCAATCACATCTATGCGCTGGCGCCCGGTTTGGCGGTGCGGCTGGAAACAGCCTCCCGCGAGCATCTTTGCCGCCAGTTGCTGGAGCGCTCCCTCGATCTGGCCCTGCTCTCCGAGCCCACCAAGATCGACGAGATTGCCCTGCATCCCATCGGTGAGCTGGTGTTCGAGCTGGTGAGCCGGGATCCGGCCGCCAATGCCGACAACCTGATGCAGATGCCGCACATCCACCTCGACTGGGGCACCAGCTTCGAGCCGCAACCCAGCCGGTTGCAGAGCCTGCAAAAGACCCCGGTGCTGCACTCCAGCTCCGCCAGCATGGCGTTGCAGTTCGTGCTGGCCAACGGTGGTGCTGCCTACCTGCCACGGCGGATGGTCAGCCCCTTCCTCGAGAAGGGGGCGCTCCATCTGGTGGAGGGGGGCCAACCGCTGAGCCGTCCGCTCTATCTCGCCTATCTGGAGAAATCCGATCGCCGGGAGCTGATCGATCAGCTGTTGACCCTGCCACTGGGTTGGCACGACGCCGAACTGCGCCTCAACGTCGAATAAGCGTCGAGTGTTATCCAAGGAAGAGCCCACCCCACGGTGGGCTCTTCTGTTTGGGGAAAATTGCAGGGAGCGAAGTCACGTAATTGGCGCGGGATGCTTGGCGTCATCGGCCTGTAACGGTACCTTTTCAGGCTGTTTATCCGATTGAGCACTGACAGGGATGGATTGTAATTGATCGACTTTAGTCACCCCGAATGGCGGGCACTGGCGCAGCAGTTGCTGAGCCACTCACCTGTTGTGATCCGTGGCCGCCAGTGGCAACCGCTGGTGGGTCTGCTCAAGGATAACCAGCTGCTGCTCGCCCATGGCAGCCACAGCTATGAGCTCACCCCGGCCGGACGGCGCTATCTCACCCGTGAGCTGATGCTGGCCGAGATCGCTACCGCGCCACCTGCGCCCGAGGAGTGGTTGCACGCTCAGGGCTGGCAGTTGGGGGAGCAGGTCAACGAACGGGTGCTGGCGGCGCTCTATCGCAAGTCCGAGGTGAACTTCACCCCCAACGAGCAGATCGATTTTGAGGACAAGGGGATCCGGCTCTGCGCCGATCAGCTGTTGCGCTTGCGTGCCGCCCAGCCGTTCAGCCTCTTTTTTAGCGGCGGTACCTTGATCGACGCAGCCCCCTGGTTGCAGGCGCTGGGGGAGGTGGCCCTGCCCGAGCGCACCCTGGCGGGTCTTGGCAAGATCCTGTGGGGGGAGGGGAGTATCGAGCGGGTGATCACCACAGACAGCGTCGGCGCCTTTGCCGAGCTGCCTCTTGAACCCGGCACCTTGCTGGTGTGGGCCCCCCCATCGGCTCCTCTTGCCTTGCAGCAGGTGGTGGCCGCCTTGCCTCCCAATGTGCTGTGGAGTCATCTCACCGCCCTCGACCCTGCCGGGGTGGATCGGCTGCAGGCGCTGGCCCAGCGCTTGGGTCGTCCGGCCAGCTGGTGGCTGCCTCGAGATCTGGCCCCCATCCTCAGCGCATATGCCCAGCCTTTGACTGAGGCTCGGCACTGGGAGCCGAGCCGGATTCCCAAGTCATTGTTAGCAGCTTGTAGCGGTTTGGTTGAGTCCAGTGGTGGCTTGTCTGCCGAGGTGTGCGCGCTGGCACCAGCGTGGCATGCCGTTGGTTGAAATTGGCCCGAAAGCGAGCCAAAAAGCGGTTTTCCCCCATTGAACGCGGTGATATAAAGAGTTGACGAAGCGCTCGCCAGATGAGCGCTTTTGTTTATCAAGCCGCTTTGCCACCCAACGAACTCAACGGAATACAGGGAATACCATGTTTGAAAAGGTTGTTGCCGCCCCAGCGGATCCTATCCTGGGCCTGACCGAAGCCTTCCGCGCTGACTCTCGCAGCCACAAGATCAATCTGGGCGTAGGGATCTACAAGGACGAGTCCGGTGCCACCCCCATTCTTCACTGCGTCAAGAAAGCCGAGCAGAAGCTGCTGACCGACGAGAAGACCAAGAACTACCTCGGTATTGAAGGCAATATCGAATATGGCCGCATCGTGCAGCAACTGCTGTTCGGGCAGCATTCTGCGCTGGTTGCCAGCGGCCGCGCCAAGACCGCCCAAGCGCCGGGCGGTACCGGTGCCCTGCGTATCGCGGGCGAATTTGTGGTGCGCAATGGTCTGGCCAAGACCATCTGGATCTCCGATCCCACCTGGGCCAACCACGTCAGCGTATTCCAGGCCGCGGGCCTGACCGTCAAGTGGTACAAGTACTACGACGCCGCCACCAAGGGGCTCGACTTTGCCGCCATGCAGGCTTCGCTGGCCGAAGTGCAGCCGGGTGAGCTGGTGCTGCTGCACGGTTGCTGTCACAACCCGACCGGTATCGATCCCACTGCAGAACAGTGGCGCGCGCTGGCCAAACAAAGTGCTGCCGCCGGCTGGTTGCCGCTGTTTGACTTTGCCTATCAGGGTTTTGCCCGTGGTATCGAAGAGGATGCCGAAGGCCTGCGTATCTTCGCCGAATGCCATGACGAGCTGCTGGTGGCGAGCTCTTTCTCCAAGAACTTCGGCCTCTACAACGAGCGGGTCGGTGCCTTCACGCTGGTCAGCGCAACCAAAGAGATCGCCGATGTGGCCTTCACTCAGGTCAAGACCGTGATCCGTGCCAACTACTCCAACCCGCCGTCACACGGCGCCGCTGTGGTCACAGCCGTGGTGAGCGATCCGGCTCTCTATGCCGAGTGGGTCGAAGAAGTGGCCGCCATGCGGGTGCGTATTCGCGAGATGCGCGAGCTGCTGGTTGAGAAGCTGGCTGCCCTCGGCGTGAGCCAGGATTTCAGCTTTATCCGCGAGCAGAACGGCATGTTCTCCTTCTCCGGTCTCTCCAAGGATCAGGTTGAACGCCTCAAGAGCGAA
Organism: Aeromonas sp. R5-4; assembly: GCF_040908215.1. NCBI lineage: Bacteria > Pseudomonadati > Pseudomonadota > Gammaproteobacteria > Aeromonadales > Aeromonadaceae > Aeromonas > Aeromonas sp. R5-4. The sequence goes on from NZ_JBFODG010000034.1 coordinate 197,526, forward strand.
TTTGCCATCTACATTGTCGGCTCAGGCCGGATCAGCGTAGCCGGTATTACCCGCGCCAATATCGATCCCCTGTGCGAGGCCATTGCCAAGGTGCTGTAATCGCATCGCCTGATGCTCTGGCACTATGCAGCACTATGCCATGAAAAAGCCCGTCACCTTGGTGACGGGCTTTTTTGATCGTCAACGGCTGATCGCCAAACAAGGGTAAGGGCGGCTCAGTGGTGGCGGGCACCTTGCCACAGTTTGCGCAGTTGCAGCAGCAGCGCGGTCAGGGCGCCGCCGCTCATGGCGGTGAGTACCGCCAGCAGCAGGCTGCCGAGCAGGAAGGGAGGCACCAGAGTGGCCGCCTCCTGCTCCAGCCAGTGCAGGGTCCAGCTGAGGTGGAAGGGCTCCGGTGTCTGGTGCAGTACCAGACAACCGGTGCGATAGGCGTAGAGGTACATGAACGGCAAAGTCAGCGGATTGTTGAACCAGACCGCCAGCAGCGCCAGCGGCAGGTTGAGGCTAAAGGCCAGCGCCAGAGCGACTGCAATGAGCGAGTGCATCGGGATGGGGAACCAGCAGGCGAAGATCCCGGCCGCCACCGCGCCACTCAGGGCGCGGGTGCCCCCTTGCCAGAGGGCTGGGGCAAGCAGTCGCTCACCAAACAGGGCAAACCACTTCTGCTGGCGCAGGGTATCGGGATCGAGCTTGAAGCAGGCAAACCAGCGACTCAGCATGGGCGGGCCATCTTGCGTTTTTGCCACTGGCGCACCGTGCTGATCCGCCAGAAGGTGCGGATCAGGGTGTAGCCGATAAGGGAACTGAGCAGGGCCAGGATCAGCGAGCCCAGCAACAGCGGCGGTGCCACTGTGCCCAATACCGAGACCAGCCAGTCCCAGGTGAATTCAATCTCTATCTGCTGCGCCGAATGTCCCAGCAACTGGCAACCCACCAGATAGGCACCATAGAGCAGGGGCGGCATGGTAAAGGGGTTGGAGAGCCAGACCAGCGCCACCGAGAGCGGCAGATTGACCCGGCACAGGATGGCGCCACCGGCAGCCAGCAGCATCTGGCAGGGGAGCGGCACCCAGGCCATGAAGAGGCCCACCGCAAATGCCCCGGCAGCCGAGCGGCGGTTGAGGTGCCAGAGGTTGGCATCGAGCAGCAGTTTGCCGAACAGCCGCAGGTGCTTGTGTTCTTTCAGGGTTTGCTGATCGGGCATCCAGCGTTTAATGAGTCGTTTGGGCATATTGAAACCTTGCTAAATACTTGCTCCATGGATCTGCGTCTGTTGTCGTTTGCCCTGGGGGCAAGCTCCTCACTGCTCTGGCCATGGTTACCTTCACTCGCATGGGGGGGCCTGTTGCTGTCCCTGCTGATCCCCCTTGCATATTGCCGTGCCTGGCGGTGGCTGTTTCTCCTGCTCGGCATCCTCTGGATGCAGGCCAATCTTGCCTATCGGCTGGCCTGGCTGGAGCGGTTGGGCGATCAGACGAGCCACATGATAACCGCACAGCTGCAAAGTGCAGAGCCCGAGGGGGATAAATTTGTCCGGCTGCAGCTGCGGGTGAACACCCTCGACGCTCAACCGGTGACACCTGAGCCCCTGATCCGGGTCAATGCCTATCAGGCATTACCCGCCATGACAGTGGGCAGCCGAATCACCCTGGTGACCTCGTTGAAACCGGCTCACGGTCTGGCCAACGAGGCGGGGCTGGATGGGCGGCGTCTGCTGCTGGGCAAAGGGATCACCGCCACCGGCAATTTGCGCCGGGTGATCGACATTCAACAAGCACCTGTGGGGTGGCGCGAACGCTGGTTGGGCGCGGCGACCGAGAGTTGGCGTCCGCTTGACCATGCTCCCTTGCTGGCTGCGCTCACTTTTGGCGAGCAGAGCGGCATCACGGATGCCCAGTGGGAGCTGTTTCGTGGCAGTGGTTTGACCCATATCATCGCCATTTCAGGGCAACACATCGCGCTGGTGGCAGTGCTCGGGTGGTGGTTGGGCAGGTTGTTTGGCCTGCGCGGCGCCATCATCACCTCCCTGCTGTTTGCCGCCGTCTACAGCGCGTTGGCAGGGTTTGCGGTAGCCACCGAGCGGGCCCTGATCATGGTGCTGGTGTGGAGTGTGTTGCGCTGGAGTCGGCGAGAGTGGCCGGCCTGGCGCATCTGGCTGTGGGCCTTTGTTGTGCTGACCCTCTGGGATCCCTTCGCACTCTATTCGGCCGGCTTCTGGCTCTCGTTTCTGGCGGTGGCCATCTTGCTGCTGGTGGGATATCTCCACGACAAGCCGGGACTGTGGCAGATCCAGCTCTGGCTGCTGCTCGGTCTACTGCCGCTGCAGCTGGCGTTGTTCGAGGGGATAGCGCCCCTTGCCATGGTGATCAACCTGTTGGCGGTGCCGCTCTTTTGTATCGCTATCATTCCGCTGGCCCTGATCGGTGTGCTGCTTGCGCCGCTCTTCACCTCGCTCGCCTACGGTCTGTTCTGGCTGGCGGATCTGGGGCTGGGGTGGGTGCTGACGATCCTGAACTGGCTAGCCGATCAACTGCAACTGTGGTGGCCACTGCCCGGCTGGTGGCTGCCGCTTTGCACCCTGCTGTTGCTGATCTGGTTCGCCGCAAAGTGGCGCCCGGCACGCTGGCTGTTGCTACCGGGTCTGTGTGCGCTGTTGTTGGCGCTCTGGCCAACACCTGCCCGCTGGCAACTGCGGGTGCTGGATGTGGGGCAGGGGCTGGCGGTGCTGATCAGCAAGGGGGAGCGTGCCATCCTCTATGACACCGGCGATCGTTATCCCGGAGGCTACAACATGGCGGACGCGGTGATCCTGCCCCAGCTGAGCCATCTGGGGATCCGGGTCATCGATCGCCTCATCATCAGTCATAAGGATCGGGACCATGCCGGCAATCGCAAGCGACTGCTCAGCGCCATGCCGGTGCGTCACGAGCTTTCCTCTTACCCCTTCAGTGAGGGAACAACGCTCTGCCAGCGTGGGCAACAGTGGCGCTGGCAGGGGCTCTCGTTTGCAGTGCTCTGGCCCGAGCGCCCCGGTGGCGGGCGCAATAACGATGGCTGCGTGGTGCGTATCAGCGATGGGCAGCGCAGCGTGCTGCTCAGTGCCGATATCGAGCGGCAGGCCGAGCAGCGGCTGGTGGCGCTGGAGGGGGAGGGGTTGGCCAGCACCTTGCTGGTGAGCCCCCATCATGGCAGTCGCACCTCCTCCACGCCCCCGTTTGTTGCGGCGGTAGCGGCAAAGGAGGTGATCCACAGTGCCGGTTTTATGAATCAGTGGGGCTTTCCCCGTCCCGATGTGGTGGCCCGCTATCGGGATGCCCGCCAGTGGATCACCGGTCAGCAAGGGGCGATGCTGGTCGAACCCACCGCAGCGGGCTTGAGCGTCACTGCCGAGCGAGATGTGGGGCCCTGGTACCGACGCAGTGGCGAGTGGTGGCGACCGCGAGTCTGGTTTGAGCAATAATCGGCCATTTCTGCCGTGTAGGAATGCGATATAGGTGGCGGCGCTTGGTGTAAGCCTGCGCTTTGGCTAGAATAGCCCGTCATTTCCATTACTAACGGCTATTCATGCAACAAGAAACCTCACAAGAGAGCTGGCCAGTATTCAAACGCCTGCTCGGTTATGTCCGTGATCGCAAGCTGGGCCTGGTCGGTGGCATCATCGGGATGCTGGGCTACGCCGCCGTGGATACCACCTTTGTCTACTCCATCAAGCCGCTGATCGATCAGGGCATCAATGGCAACGACAGCACCGTTTTGAAATGGATGCCCTTCTTCGTCCTCGGCATCGTGGCCCTGCGCGGTGTCGCCAACTTTCTCTCCAACTACTGCATGGCCTGGGTCGGCAACCACGTTGTGATGCGTCTGCAACAGCAGGTGTTCAATCACATGGTGGCGATGCCGATGAGCTTCTTCGACCGCCAGAACACCGGTCATTTGCTCTCCAAGGTGACCTATGACGCCAGTCAGGTCTCCTCGGCGGCGAGCACCACGCTGGTGACCCTGGTGCGGGAAGGGGCGACCGTGGTCGGTCTGCTCGGCCTGATGTTCTGGCACTCCTGGCAGCTGTCGGTGATTTTCCTGGTGGTTGGCCCGCTGGTGGGGGTCATCATCGGCCTTATCAGCCGCCGTTTCCGCCAGATAAGCCGTCACATCCAGCAGGCGGTAGGGGATATCACCACCTCCACCGAGCAGATGCTCAAAGGGCACAAAGAGGTGCTGATGTTTGGTGGCCAGAAGGTGGAAGAGAAGCGCTTCTTCCAGGTCAGCAACAACATGCGCCAGCAGACCATGAAGATGGTCGCTGCCGATGCCATCGGCAGCCCTGTGGTGCAGATGGTGGCCTCCATCGCGCTGGCGGCCTTCCTCTACGTCGCGACCATTGACAGCGTCAAATCAACCCTGACTGCCGGTACGTTTACCGTCATGATCACCTCCATGATGATGCTGCTCAAGCCGCTGAAAAACCTGACCGACGTTAACAACCAGTTCCAGCGGGCCATCACCGCCTGCCACAGCCTGTTTGGCCTGCTCGACACCGAGCCGGAGCAGGATACCGGCACCCGTACTCTGGAGCGTGCCCGCGGCGAGATCGAGTTTCGCAACGTCACCTTTACCTACCCGACCAAGGACACCCCGGCGCTGCACAACGTCAGCTTCAAGGTGGAGGCGGGTAAGTCGGTGGCGCTGGTGGGCCGTTCCGGCTCTGGCAAGAGTACCATCGCCAGCCTGCTGACCCGCTTCTACGACATCGATCAGGGGGAGATCCTGCTGGACGGCATCAACATCCGCGAATACAAGTTGAGCGAGTTGCGCAAGCAGTACGCGCTGGTCTCCCAGCATGTTCACCTGTTCAATGACTCGGTGGCCAACAACATCGCTTACGCGGCGGAAGACAAATACAGCCGCGACCAGATCGTGCAGGCTGCTCGTATTGCCCATGCCGACGAGTTCGTCAGCAAGATGAGCAACGGGTATGACACTGTGGTTGGCGAGAACGGTGCATCCCTCTCCGGTGGTCAGCGCCAGCGTGTTGCCATTGCGCGCGCTTTGCTGCGCGATGCGCCGGTTCTGCTGCTGGATGAGGCCACCTCGGCCCTCGATACCGAATCCGAGCGCCACATTCAGGCGGCTATCGACGAGCTTTGCAAAGCGCGTACCTCGCTGGTGATCGCTCACCGTCTCTCCACCATCGAGAAGGCGGACGAGATCCTGGTGATCGACGAAGGCCATATCGTCGAGCGCGGGAACCACGAAGCATTGATGGAGCAGCGCGGCACCTATGCCCAGCTGCGCGCTATTCAGTTTGGCAACGCGGGAAGCAAGGCCTGATGCTGGAACGGCTCTGGTATCGCAAAAGTGGCTGGCGCTGGTTGCTGGCCCCCTTTGCCCTGCTGTTTGCCATCATCAGCGGCACCCGCCGCTACGCCTATCGTCACGGCTGGCGCAAGGGGTATCGCTCCTCCTTGCCGGTCATTGTGGTGGGCAATATTTCGGTGGGGGGCAACGGCAAGACCCCGGTGGTGGTCTGGCTGGTGGAGCAGTTGCAGGCCCGCGGCTATCGACCAGGGGTGGTGAGCCGTGGTTATGGTGGCAAGGCGCCCCATTACCCCTATCGGCTGGATGAGACCAGCACCACGGCGCAGGCCGGAGATGAGCCGGTGCTGATTGCCCGGCGCTGCGGCTGCCCCGTGGTGGTTGCCCCGAAACGGGCCGATGCGGTACGACTGCTGGAGCAGAGCGGTGAGGTGGATATCATCATCACCGACGATGGTCTGCAGCACTACGGGCTGGCCCGCGACATCGAGCTGGTGGTGGTGGACGGAGCGCGCCGTTTCGGCAATGCCTGCCTGCTGCCCATGGGGCCGCTGCGCGAGCCGGTCACTCGTCTCAAACGGGTGGACGCCATCATCTGCAACGGCGGTGAGCCGGGCAAGGGGGAGTACCCCATGCAACTGGTCGCCGACACCCCGCGCCGGGTGCGCGATGATGCACCGCTTGCCGCCCCCTTGTCGGGGCCGGTCGATGCGTTGGCGGGGATTGGTCATCCGCCCCGCTTCTTTGCCACCCTCGAAGGGCTCGGCTATCAGCTGGATCAGCAGGCCGCCTACGGCGATCATCATCCCTTCGATCGGGATGAGCTGGTGGGGCGCTTTGCCAGCAAGCCGCTGCTGATGACCGAGAAGGATGCGGTCAAGTGCCGCCCGTTTGCCCTCGATAACTGGTGGTATCTGCCGGTCAGCGCCGAGTTGCCCGCCTCCTTGCTCGATACCTTGTTGCACAAGCTGGGGACGAAGGCACAGGGCTCGACCAGGACGCAAGATTAATCTCTCTTGCCTCGGCGAGGGAGCAGGGGCTTGATATGCCCCGTACGGAATATCTGGTTGCTCGACATCCATCGCTGGCGTGATAAATCCGCCAGCGCGACATCGTTGAAGGAGTATCGTTTTGGCTTTGGACATCAAGTTGCTCGACATCATCGCCTGCCCGGTCTGCAAGGGTAAGCTGCACTACAACAAAGCAGTTCATGAGCTGGTCTGCCGCTTTGACAAGCTGGCCTATCCGCTGGAGGAGGGGATCCCGGTGCTGCTGGAGAACCGTGCCCGTCCGCTCAATAGCGACGAGCTGCCGTCATGAGTTTCGTCGTCGTCATTCCGGCCCGCTACGCCTCCACCCGTCTGCCGGGCAAGCCGCTGGCCGACATCCATGGCAAGCCCATGGTGCAGCACGTGGTGGAGAAAGCGCTGCAATCCGGTGCCGATCGGGTGATCGTCGCCACTGACGATGCCCGAGTACAGCAGGCACTGCAGAGCACCGGCGTAGAGGTGTGCATGACCTCACCGGATCACCAGTCCGGCACCGAGCGTCTGGCCGAGGTGTGCCGTCACTACGGCTTTGCCGCCGATACCATCATCGTCAATGTGCAGGGGGATGAGCCGCTCATTCCGCCCGCCATCATTCGTCAGGTAGCGGATAATCTGGCCGCCGCCACGGCGCCGATGGCGACCTTGTCGGTGCCGATCAAGGATGCCGAAGAGGCGTTCAACCCGAACGCAGTGAAAGTGGTGACTGACAAGGATGGCTACGCCCTCTACTTCAGTCGCGCCAGCATTCCCTGGGATCGGGATCGCTTTGCCAACAGTCACGAGCAGATTGGTGACCACTACCAGCGTCATATCGGTATCTACGCCTATCGCGCCGGCTTTATCCAGCGTTACGTAGACTGGGCACCGAGCGTGCTGGAGCAGGTCGAGGCGCTGGAGCAGCTGCGGGTGCTCTGGTACGGGGAGAAGATCCACGTCGCCCAGGCCCTTGAAGCGCCGCCGGTCGGGGTGGATACCCAGGCCGATCTGGAGAAGGTGCGCACCTTTTTGGCCAAGTGATGGCCACAGCACTAACGTCATGAAAAACGGTGTCGCAAGGCACCGTTTTTGTTTTGAAGATTTATATAATTATTTGATTTTAAACGCTAAACATGGGTTTTCTCAAACTTTTGGCGTGCATGGTTTGCCAAAGCGACGAGTTTGGTTATGATGCAAGACGCCCTGTTAACCCTAACCGGGCGGCTAAAACGAGATAAAACGGGGTGTTTGGGTGATAAATGTATTCCTGGTCGATGATCATGAGCTGGTGCGTACAGGGATAAGACGCATTCTTGAAGATGTGCGCGGGATCAAGGTGGTGGGCGAGGCACAGAGCGGCGAGACCGCAGTTACGTTCTGTCGCCAACACCATCCGGACGTGATCCTGATGGACATGAACATGCCGGGTATTGGTGGTCTGGAAGCGACCCGCAAAATTCTGCGGATCCGCCCCGATGTGCGCATCATAGTGCTGACCATTCATTCAGAAAATCCGTTCCCCACCAAGGTGATGCAGGCAGGCGCCGCCGGTTACCTGACCAAGGGGGCAGCTCCTGACGAGATGATCCAGGCGATCCGGTTGGTGCACTCCGGTCAGCGCTACATCTCCCCGGAGATTGCCCAGCAGATGGCCCTCAGCCAATTTGCCTCCGCTGACGAGAATCCCTTCAAGTCCCTTTCCGAGCGCGAGCTGCAGATCATGATGATGATCACCAAGGGGCAAAAGGTGACTGATATCTCCGAGCAGCTCAACCTGAGCCCGAAGACGGTCAACAGCTACCGCTATCGCCTGTTCAGCAAGCTGGGGATCAACGGTGACGTGGAACTGACCCATCTGGCCATTCGCTATGGCATGCTGGATGCCGATACCCTCTAATCGGGTGGCGTGTGGTCACAAAGGCGGCGTGTGCCGCCTTTTTGCTTTTCTGCCCCTTTGCTTTTCAGGCGGCGGGGGCAGTATGCTCTGCCCGTCAATTTTTGCCTTTGTGTGAGCCGAGTAGCTGATGACCCTCTCTCCCGAACCTCTCTTCGACAGCAAGGCGTTTCTGAGCGCCGTCACCCATCAAAGTGGCGTCTACCGCATGTATGACAGCGGTGGCACCGTGATCTACGTGGGCAAGGCCAAGGATCTGAAAAAGCGGCTCGCTTCCTACTTTCGCACCAACGTCGACAGCATCAAGACCCGCACCCTGGTGCGCCAGATCGCCGATATCCAGGTCACCGTTACCCACACCGAAACCGAGGCGCTGATCCTCGAGCACAATCTCATCAAGCAGTACCAGCCCCGTTACAACGTGCTGCTGCGGGACGACAAATCCTACCCCTGGATCATCATCACCGCGCACCAGCATCCGCGCATCGGCGTGCATCGCGGTGCCCGCAAGGTGAAGGGTGAGTACTTCGGCCCGTACCCTTCGGGCGGCGCGGTGCGTGAGAGTTTGCATCTGATGCAGAAAATTTTCCCGGTGCGCCAGTGCGAGGATGCGGTCTATGCCAACCGCACCCGTCCCTGCCTGCTCTATCAGCTCAAGCGCTGCGCCGGCCCTTGCGTACCCGGGTTGGTGAGCGAGGCCGAATATGCCCAGCAGGTGGAGCTTGCCAAACTGTTTCTGGCGGGCAAGAACCAGCAGGTGATTGGCGAGCTGGTGGGCAAGATGGAGTCCGCCAGCGGTGATCTGCGCTTTGAAGAGGCGGCCCGCTACCGGGATCAGATCCTGGCGCTGCGCCGGGTCACCGAACAGCAGTCGGTGAGTGGCAACGTACTGGACGAGCTCGACGTGGTGGGGGTCGCCTTCGAACAGGGGGCGGCCTGTATCCACGTGCTGTTTATTCGTCAGGGCAAGGTGCTCGGCTCGCGCAGCTACTTCCCGAAAGTGCCGGCCGATACCCAGCTTGACGAGGTGGTGCAATCCTTCCTGCTGCAGTTCTATCTGTCGGGGCAGGGGGGACGGCAGATCCCGAGCGAGGTGCTGCTTGATGTGGCCCTTGAGGATGAAAGCGTCATCGCCGAAACCCTGAGCCAGACAGCTGGCTACAAGGTGCGGGTGGTGAGCCGTACCCGCGCCGAACGGGCCCGCTTTATCAAGCTCGCCTCCATCAACGCCGAGACGGCGCTGCGCTCGCGGCTGGCTCACAAGAGCACCATCACCGCCCGCTATGACCAGCTGGAAGAGCTGCTGGAGCTGGAGCGCCCCATTGCTCGCATGGAGTGTTTCGATATTTCCCACACCATGGGGGAGCGCACCGTGGCCTCTTGCGTGGTGTTCAACCGGGAGGGGCCGCTCTCATCGGAATATCGTCGTTTCAACATCGACGGTATCACTGGCGGTGATGACTACGCGGCGATGGAGCAGGCGCTGGAGCGCCGCTTTGGCAAGCAGCAGGAGCCGGACAAGGTGCCGGACGTGCTGTTTATCGACGGTGGCCTCGGCCAGTTGCGCCGCGCCGAAGAGATCCTGGCCCGTCAGCTGGAGTTCCTCGGCGGCAAATATCCGCTGCTGGTGGGGATTGCCAAGGGGGTCACCCGCAAGGCGGGGTTGGAAACGCTCATCATGGGGGAGAGCCACGAAGAGCTGCATTTACCGGCAGATATGCCCGCTTTGCACCTTATTCAGCATATTCGCGATGAATCTCACCGTTTTGCCATTACTGGCCACCGGGCCAGACGGGCCAAGGCCCGCACCAGCAGCAGTCTGGAGGATATTCCGGGGGTGGGGCCAAAGCGGCGGCAGGCGCTGCTCAAATATCTGGGCGGCCTGCAGGAGGTCAAAAAGGCGAGCGTGGATGAACTGGCCAAGGTACCCGGCATCAGTCAGGAGCTGGCCCAGACCATCCACGATGGCTTGCACAGCGCCTGAGCAGGGTTTGCGGCATGGCAAAATCGCTAACTCCTTGATGCACAAGAGCCGTGACGCGGGGGGGCCGTAAATGCCATAATGGCCCTCGCATTTTGAGAAGACTGATGGATTAAAAAGACCAAGACGGGCGCCAGTGCGGTTGCATCGCAAATCGGCTTTGGCGCACTATGTAGCGACGTACAAGAAGTGGCTGAAAATAATGACAAACATACCTAACCTGTTGACGTTTTTCCGGATTTTGCTCATTCCCGTCTTCGTCATCCTGTTCTATCTGCCTTATCAATGGTCCTATCTGGCTGCCGCCATCATCTTTATTCTGGCCGCTGCCACCGACTGGTTTGATGGCTATCTGGCCCGCAAGCTCAATCAGTCCACTGCCTTTGGCGCCTTCCTTGACCCGGTTGCCGACAAGATCATGGTTGCCGCCGCACTGGTGGTTATCGTCGAACACTATAACACCATCTGGGTGACCATCCCCGCCATGACCATGATTGGCCGCGAGATCATCATCTCCGCCCTGCGCGAATGGATGGCCGAGCTCGGCAAACGCTCCTCGGTGGCGGTCAGCTGGATTGGCAAGTGGAAGACCATGATCCAGATGGTGTCGCTCACCGGTCTGATTTGGCAATACAACGTCTGGATGGTATGGCTCGCCTACGTGATGCTTTATGTCGCCACCGTGCTCACCTTCTGGTCGATGTTCCAGTACATGAAGGCCGCTTGGGGCGATCTGACCCATCACGCCAACTTGTGACCAGCCGTGCTGCAAGGTGAGGTTTCCGCTGATTTTAGGTAGGAAACGGCCAAAGGCGCTAAAACTGTTCAAAAAGGGCAAAAAATGCCCGAACGATCAGGTAATTAAATATTTCTGGTTGACTGGGCGAGGAACATCGCTAGAATGCGTCCTCGTAGTCAGGCAGTCAGCCAGACCAATGCGGGAATAGCTCAGTTGGTAGAGCACGACCTTGCCAAGGTCGGGGTCGCGAGTTCGAGTCTCGTTTCCCGCTCCAAATTCAGACAATAGAGAGCCAACTCTCTTTTGCATGGCGCGTTAGCAAAGCGGTTATGCAGCGGATTGCAAATCCGTTTAGTCCGGTTCGACTCCGGAACGTGCCTCCATATTGACAAGCCCGCCACGCGAGCTTGATACCGATTACGGTGCCCGAGTGGTGAAATCGGTAGACACAAGGGATTTAAAATCCCTCGACGTTCGCGTCGTGCCGGTTCGATTCCGGCCTCGGGCACCATTAAAATCAAAGAGTTACAGAAGGCCACTAGAAATAGTGGCCTTTTTCTTTTTCCTCCGAATCCACATTTGATCCAAACAGGTGTTGTCCGGTAGAGCCTCCGGCGTTTAATTGCCAGCTCAAGCTCACTATAAGGCTTGCCACCCACTGACTTGGTGGGGAATACAGATCGAGAAAAAGGGATACAGCGGCCAGTCTGAATATTTCCTTGTCACGTAGCGGCTTGCTCATAAGACCTGCTGAATGACGTCAATTTGAGGCTCTTGAAGTGCCAGAGAACGCGGGGCGATTAGCGTTGATATATTGGGTGTTTTTATAACGTTAGTGACAGATGGATGCGGTCTGTTAAAAAGGGCGAGATCGTTCAGATCTCGCCCTTTTATATCAATATGTCACGTCATCTTTCTTATCGGGTCAGGCACCCTGCTCCGGGCGGGCGTCCGGGATCAGCGGATCGGCTTTGCGGCGGCGCAGCAGGCGTACCAGCGGGGGCAGGGTGATCACTGCAATGGCCAGTACCAGCAGGGTCTGGCTGATGCCGCTGCTCCACAGGATGGAGGTGTCGCCATTGCTGATGGAGAGGGCGCGGCGCAGGTTCTGCTCCAGCATTTCACCCAGCACGAAGCCCAGAATGAGCGGTGACATGGGGAAGTGCATCTTGCGCAGCAGGTAGCCAAAGACCCCGAGGGCCACCATCAGCAACAGGTCGAAGGTGGTGCTGTGCACCGCATAGACTCCCACTGCCGAGACGCTGGCGATGGCGGGCACCAGAAACCAGAGCGGGATGGAGAGCATGCGGGTAAAGAGCCCCACCATGGGGATGTTCATCACCAGCAGCATGACGTTGGCCAGCAAGAGGGCGGCGATCAGTCCCCACACCACATCGGGCTGTTCGGTGAACATGGTGGGGCCGGGGGTGATGTTATAGAGGGTCAGCGCCCCCATCATCACCGCTGTGGTGCCCGAACCCGGCACCCCTAGGGTCAGCATTGGGATAAAGGAGCCGCAGGCTGAGGCGTTGTTGGCCGCCTCCGGTGCGGCCACGCCGCGAATGTCCCCTTCGCCGAATTTGGCATTGGGCCCTGCCAGTCGCTTCTCGGTCATGTAGGTGATGGCACTGGCGATGGTGGCACCGGCGCCGGGCAGAATGCCGACGAAGAAGCCGATGGTGGAGGATCGCAACATGGTGCCGGTGCAATGGACCAGCTCCTTGAAGTTGAACAGCATCCGTCCGGTGGTGCGCACCAGCTTGCCGCCGCCACTGGTGTGTTCCAGCATCAGCAGGATCTCGCTCACCGAGAAGAGGCCAATCACCACCACGATAAACTGCACCCCGTCCGAGAGGTGAACGCTGTCGAAGGTGAAGCGATAGACGCCGGTGTTGGCATCAACCCCGACGGTGGCGAGCCCGAGCCCAATCAGCGCCGCCATAAAGGACTTGAGCGGGTTCTGGCTCATCATGCTGCCAAGGCAGGCGATGGCGAACACCATCAGGGCGAAATACTCCGCCGGGCCGAAGGCCAGTGACCAGCGCGCCAGCGCCGGGGCGAACAGTATGATGCCGCCGATGGCGAGCATGGAGCCGACAAAGGAGCTGACCGCCGAGATGGAGAGGGCCACTCCCGCCTTGCCCTGCTGGGCCATGGGGTAGCCATCCAGCGCGGTCATGATGGCGGCGGCATCTCCCGGCACGTTGAGCAGGATCGAGGAGATTCGCCCGCCATACTCGCAACCGATATAGACGGTGGCGAGCAGAATGAGCGCCGATTCGGGGGGCAGTTTCAGGGCAAAAGCCAGCGGCAACAGGATGGCGACCCCGTTGATGGGACCAAGGCCCGGCAGCAGGCCGACCACGGTGCCGACAAAGCAGCCGATCAGGGCGATCACCAGATTCTCCGGGGTGAGTGCCACCGCAAAGCCCTGGGAGAGGTACATCCAGGTATCCATATTGACTCCTTAAGAGAACCAGACGCCGAGGGGCAGGGTGACATCCAGCAGCCGGTCGAAGGCGAGATAGAGCACCAGACCGCCGACGACGCCGGAGAGCAGGGCAGCTTTGGCAGAGGCGCCAAACAGGCGCCCCAGAACAAAGGTGAGCAGGGTGGTGGCCAGCGGAAAGCCCAGCCACTCGAAGCTGGCACCGTACCCGGCCAGCGCCACCACCATGATGGCGAGGTGGCGCAGGGTACGCAGCGGCGGCCAGGTAACGGTGTCCGGCTGGCGGCGCAGCAGCAACAGGGCGCAGAGCGCCATCAGGCCGATGATGCCGAGCGGGAAGGGGCGCGGCCCCAGCGGCTCATAGCTGTATTCGCTCTGGATCTGCCAGGCGATGGCGGCGCCTGCCAGACAGAGCAACAGCCAGATGGCGGCGAAGATGCGATCGCTCATGGCTGCGGCTCCTATTTGGCCAGACCGAAGGCTTTGGCCTGCTCGCGATATTGCGCCACCTGCTCCTTGACGTAGCTGTCGAGCGCCTCGCCGGTGAGGTCAAACTCGAACAGGCCGCGCAGATCCCGCTGCGCCTTGAAGGTATCGGTCTTCACCAGCTGATCGAAGGTCTGCTTCCACCACTGGTATTCGCTGTCGCTCACTTTGGGGCCGACATAGAAGCCGCGGATCACCGGCCACACCAGGTCATAACCCTGTTCCTTGGCGGTGGGGATGGTGGCCAGCTTGCCGGGCAGCCGCTCGGCAGAGAACACCGCCAGCACCCGCAGTTTGTCGCCGCCGATATAGGGCACCATCTCGCTCAGATCGCCGGAGACCGCCTGCACATGGTTGCCCAGCAGCGCGGTGGCCGGCTCGCCACCCCCTTCAAAGGCGACGTAGCGCATCTTGTGGGGGTCAACCCCGGCCTGTTTGGCCAGCAGCGCCGTCTTCATCCAGTCCTGACTGCCGATGGAGGCACCCGCGCCGATCACCACGCTGTTGGGATCGCGTTCCATGGCGCTCACCAGCTCCTTGAGGTTCTGATAGGGAGCATCGTGGCGCACCGCAATCATGCCGTAATCGGTGCCCACCGCCGCCAGCCAGCGCACATCGTCCACCCCGTAACGGCCAAATTTCCCCTGTGAGAGGTTGAGCAGGGAGCCACCGGAGAAGGCGACCACGGTCCCCGCCTCGGCAGGGCGCTGGGCCACGATGGCGTTGTAGGCCACGGCGCCGACCCCGCCCGGCATATAGGTGACCCGCATCGGCTTGTCGATGGTGCCGGTCTCCTGCAGGCTCACCTGCAGCAGCTTGCAGGTGAGATCGAAACCACCGCCCGGTTTGGCCGGTGCGATACATTCGGTACGGCTCGGGGTCGTGGCACTTTCGGCCGCCTGCAGTGGCAGGGCACCGAGCAGGGTCAGCAGGGCGAGGGCATGACGTGTGCGTTGCTTCATGGTTGTGTGCTCCATCTTGTCGTTGTTTTTCCTGGGTGTGACTCCGTCGATAGACGAAGTGATGCGAAATTGTTAAAACAACAACCTTTCATTCACCTTTCAATCGCTGACCAAGAGCCGGGAGTGTGACCCTGATCGCACCTTCTCCCGCAATGGCAGTGACGAAGGGATGCAGTTGAAGCAGTGCGGCTGAATGCCGTGGTTAGGAACAAGGGGAGAGGGATGCGCTTGCTGTTGGCAGAAGATAATCACGAACTGGCCCACTGGCTGTCGCGGGCACTCACCAGCGCCGGTTTCGCGGTGGATTGGGTGGCTGACGGGGCTCAGGCTGACCACCTGCTGCGCCACGAACAGTACGCGCTGGCGGTGCTCGATATCGAGATGCCCAAGCTCGACGGGCTGGCGGTACTCGGCCGGTTGCGCAGTCGGGGGCAGGGGGTGCCGGTGCTGCTGCTCACCGCCCGCGGCGCGGTGGAGGAGCGGATCTGCGGCCTCAATGCCGGTGCCGATGACTATCTGGCCAAGCCGTTCGATCTGGGGGAGCTGGATGCCCGGCTGCGAGCCCTGCTGCGGCGCAGCGAAAGTGGCGGTGCCGAGTTGCGGCTGGGTCGTCTGACCCTGCATCCCGATGGCTATTTTCTGCTGGCCGATGCCCGCCTTGCCCTGACTCCGCGCGAACTGGCGCTGCTGACAGCGCTGATGTACCGCCATGGGCGGCCCGTCGCCAAAGGGCAGTTGTTCGAGCAGGTGTTCAACCTCGATGACGAGGTAGGGCTCGACAGCATCGATCTCTATATCCACCGGCTGCGCAAAAAGCTGGTGGGCAGCGGGGTGGTGATCACCACCCTGCGCGGTCTCGGCTATCTGCTGGAAGCGGCGCCGGAGGCTTCCCATTAGTCGCTCCCTGCTCCATCAACTGCTGCTGTTTCTGGGGGGCCCCTTGCTGATCCTCTGGGCCGCCTCGGCCTGGTACAGCTACTACGGCGCGCTGGCGGCGGCTACCTCGGCCTATGATCGCACCCTGCTTGCTTCGGCCCGCACCGTCGCCGAGCGGTTGACGGCAGCCGAAGGCAGCCTCAGGGTGGATGTGCCTTACGTGGTGCTCGACAGCTTCGAGCGCAACATGCGCGATCGCCTCTTCTATCAGGTGCGCGGCATCGACGATAGGGTCATCTCCGGCTTTGATGACCTGCCCCCCATGCCGGACGGTACGCCCCTGACCGATCGCTATCCGGCGCTCGCCTACTTCTACGACGGGCTCTATCAGGAGGCGCCGATCCGTGCCGTGATGCTGCTGCAACCGGTGGGTGAGGGGGGCGTCAACGGCATGGCCCGCATCACGGTGGCGGAAACCCTGCTCGGTCGCCAGCAGCTGGCGGAGCAGTTGCTTTGGTCGGCCCTGCTGACCCAGGGGGCGCTGGTGGTGCTCACCCTGTTGCTCGCCTATCTGTTGCTCAAACGGCTGCTCACCCCGATGCGGCGCCTGTCGCGGGAGATCCTGCGCCGCGATGCCGCCAATCTTGCCGCATTACCCGACCTGCTCCCCTGGCAGGAGACCCGGCCGCTGGTGCAGGCGTTCAACCGCCAGCTGGCCCGATTGCGCCAGCTGGTGGCCCGGCAGGAGCGCTTTAGCGCCGATGCCGCCCATCAGCTGCGCACCCCGCTCACCATTTTGAAAACCCAAGTTGAGGTGGCGCGCGGCAGTGGCGATCCGGCCCTGATGAGCGAAAGTCTCGATGCCATGGCCGTGCGGCTTGATCACACCATCGCCCTGACCGAACGGTTACTGTTGCTGGCCCGGCTCAAATCGGACGAGTGCTCCGGGCTGCGCCAGCGTGAGCCCATGGAGTTGACGGCGCTGGTGCAGCAGGCCTGTTTGTCACGGCTGGCGCAGGCCCGCAGCAAGGGGATCGATCTCGGTTACGAAGGGGAGGAGTCCGCCATCATGGTGGCGGGGGAGCCGCTGCTGCTCGGGGAGCTTTGCGCCAACCTGCTCGACAACGCCATCAAATACACCCCACCCCACGGCACCGTGACGGCGCGGGTGGTGCGAAGCAACGGGCAGATCTGGCTGGAGGTGGAGGATAGCGGCCCCGGCATCGCCCCCGAACAGGCGGAACGGGTCTGGCAGCCGTTCCAGCGCCTCGAGCAGGGGAGTGAACAGCCGGGAGCGGGGCTGGGTCTGGCGCTGGTGCGCGATATCGCCCACTACCACCACGGCGAAGTGGTGTTGCTGCCGAGCACCCAGCTGGGGGGCTTGCTGGTGAGGTTGATCTTGCCGCTGGCAACATCGTGAGGGCGATAAAAAAAGAGAGGGCACCTCGCGGTGCCCTGTTTATCTACACATAGATGGCGGTGGGGGTCAGCTGCGGATCTTGTTGAAGACAAACAGGACGATAAGGGCGCCCACGGTCGCCAGCGCGATGCTCGGGATATTGAAACCGGTCACTGAGCCCAGCCCCAGCAGGGTACCCACATAGCCACCAACCATGGCGCCGACAATCCCCAGCAGGGCGGTCATGAAGAAACCACCACCGTCGCGGCCTGGCATGATCCACTTCGCCAGAATACCCACCAACAGTCCCAATACGATCCAGCTGATAAAGCCCATGGATTAATCCTCTCTGTGTGTTTGAGCCCGCATTATAGGCAGGGATGCCGGGATGCGAAGGGCCGGATGGTGCTGGCCGGTCACAAGCTGTCGGACTTGTTATGACGCAGGGGATGCGGTGACGGCCGCGCCTCTTTGAGCCACGCGCCTGTTTTGCCCATGAACAAGGGGCGCGTCACTGCTGACGCGCCCCTCTCTTTATTGATGCCTTGTGAACCTGCTGTCAGCGTGCGGCTGCCAGCGCCCGCATTTCCAGCCGCTGCTCGCCAGGGCGGCAGATCAGCACCGAGCCTTGCTCGAACCAGTCTCCCAGCACGATGCGGCGGGCGGGCTGGCCATCGAGGGTGAAGTCGTGGATGGCGGGTCTGTGGGTGTGGCCGTGGATCATCATCCGGCAGTCGTGGGCACGCAGGGTGTCGTCCACCGCTGCGGGCGTTACATCCATGATGATCTGGCTCTTGTGGGCATTTTCCATCTGGCTTTGGCCGCGCATCTTGCAGGCGATGGCCTGACGGCGGGCGAGCGGCAGTCGCAAAAAGAGCCAGCGCAGCCACTTGAGTTGGGTGATGCGGCGAAACTTCTGATACCCCTCATCCAGGGTGCAGAGCAGATCGCCGTGGCTCAGCACTACCCGCTCCCCATAGAGGTCGATAACGCAAGGGTCACCCAGCAATGTCATCCCCGCGCGCTTGGCGAACTGCTGTCCCAGCAGAAAGTCACGGTTGCCGTGGATAAAGTAGATGGGCACGTTCTGCTGGCTCAGGGCCAAGAAGGCATCGGCCATCTGCTGATGGAGCGGATTGGGGTCATCATCGCCAATCCAGAATTCGAAGAGATCCCCTAGCACATAGAGGGCATCGGCGCCGGGGGCGTCGTGCTCGAGAAAGCGCACCAGTGCCGCGGTCATATCGGGCCGCTGGGCAGAGAGGTGAATGTCACTGATAAAGAGGGTGCTCATGATGTGGGGGTCGGGCTCTCGGTCGAAACAGGGCAAACGGGGGGTGGCAGAGATAGTAGAAACAATTGGGGACGAATAGTGCGCTGCGGGCGCCATCGCGCCAGTTAAGGTATGGATATCGTCACGGGATGGCGGCTGCCATGACAGCTCGGCCAGATTGCGTCCCTCCAGCGTCAGCAGCGCGGCGTAAGGATCGCCCGCCAGACCCAGCAACCGGCACATGGCCGCTTCCCCTTTCAATCCCTCTTCAAGGCGCAGGCGCAGCACTTCGCGGTAGAAGGCATCACCAAACCGCTCGAGCAACGCGGCCATCAGGGTGAGGTGGCGCCAGCCATTCAGCGTTTCGATGGGGGCGGGGGTGACATAGAGCTCCAGCGGCCAGCTGGCTTCGCTGTGATCGCAATCGGCACTGTGCTGGTCAAGGCAGGAAAAGGTGCGCTCCAGCAGCCAGACATTGTCGCCCTTGGGGCTCGCCTGCCAGCCTTGAGCTGCAAAAGTAGCGGCAAATGCCGCCGGATCAGGATGCTGGCAGAGAATATCGAGATCGCTGCCCGGCCGATCGAGGCCGATGGCGAGCGTGCTCACCAGTGCCATATCGGCGCACTGCGCTGCAAGCTCATCCCACACACCGGCGGTGAGCAGGGCATGGGCCGAGCGCTGGCGCGGGTTGCCGTGGGCCAGATAGTCGAGGCGGCGCCAGTTCGGACTGGCAGTGGGGGAGGCAGATGGAAAAACTGCGGCCGGGGCCGCAGTTTTGTCAGTGCCGAGTCGGCAGAGATCAGTCAGCAAGGGTCACCTTGGTGATCACTACGTCTTCTACCGGCACGTCCTGGTGGATGCGGCCGTAGTTACCGGTCTTGACGCCCTTGATCTTGTTGACCACGTCCATACCGGCGGTCACTTCACCGAATACGCAGTAGCCGAAGCCCTGGGTGGTAGCGGATTTGAAGTCGAGGAAGTCGTTGTTGTTCACGTTGATGAAGAACTGGGCGCTGGCAGAGTGCGGCTCCATGGTGCGGGCCATGGCGATGGTGCCGATCTTGTTGGAGAGACCGTTAGCCGCTTCGTTCTTGATGGGGGCGCGAGTGTCTTTCTCTTCAAAGCCCGGGGCATAGCCGCCGCCCTGGATCATGAAGCCGTCGATGACGCGGTGGAAAATGGTGTTGTCGTAGTGACCGTCACGGCAGTATTGCAGGAAGTTGGCCACGGTTTCCGGGGCTTTTTCAGCATTCAGGGTGAGGGTGATGTCGCCGTGATTGGTGTGCAGAGTGACCATGATATGTCCTTTCATTTGATGCGGGCGACGAAGTGCCCGCAGGTGTATGGCATAAAGTGGTGGCAATTCTAGCCCATCAGGGGCTGGCGGCATAGTCTCTCAGGCGCCGTAACAGTGCTGGCAGGCGGGATTGGCCCGCTTTTCTGCCTCGTTTTCTGCCCCCGAACGGGGTATTATGACCAACCATTTTACTCACAGGCAGTGGTTAGAAGATGCTGAAGATATACAACACACTCACTCGTCAAAAAGAAGAATTCAAACCTATCCACCCGGGCAAGGTGGGCATGTATGTGTGTGGTGTCACCATCTACGATCACTGTCATATCGGCCACGGCCGCACCTTCGTCGCCTTTGATGTGGTGGCTCGCTACCTGCGTTACGCCGGTTACGACTTGACCTATGTGCGCAACATCACCGACGTGGATGACAAGATCATCAAGCGCGCCGCTGAAACCCGCGTCACCTGCGACGAGCTGACCGAGCGTCTGATTGGCGACATGCACGCCGACTTCGACGCCCTCGGCATGGTGCGCCCGGATATCGAACCGCGTGCCACCCAGCACATCGAAGAGATCATCGAGCTGGTGCAATCCCTGCTGGAAAAAGAGCACGCCTACGTGGCGGACAACGGCGATGTGATGTTTATCGTCGAATCCTATGCCGACTACGGCAAGCTCTCCGGTCAGGATCTGGAGCAACTGCAAGCCGGTGCCCGCGTTGACGTGGTCGATGCCAAGCGCAACCCGCTCGACTTCGTGCTGTGGAAGATGTCCAAGCCCGGCGAGCCGACCTGGGAAAGCCCCTGGGGCCCAGGCCGTCCTGGCTGGCACATCGAATGCTCCGCCATGAACTCCAAGCACCTTGGCAACCACTTCGACATCCACGGCGGCGGCTCCGATCTGCAGTTCCCGCACCACGAGAACGAAATTGCCCAGTCCTGCTGCGCCCACGGTGGCGACTACGTCAACACCTGGATGCACAGCGGCATGGTGATGGTGGATAAAGAGAAGATGTCCAAATCCCTTGGCAACTTCTTCACTATCCGCGACGTTTTGGCCCACTACGACGCCGAAACCGTCCGTTACTTCCTGATGTCTGGCCACTACCGCAGCCAGCTCAACTACTCGGAAGATAACCTGAAGCAAGCCCGCGCCGCGCTGGAGCGCATGTACACCGCCCTGCGCGATCTGCCGGTGGCCGCTGCTGCCGGTGGCGACGAGCAGGTAGCGCGCTTCAAGGAAGCGATGGACGACGACTTCAACACCCCGGAAGCCTACTCCGCCCTGTTCGATCTGGTGCGCGAGATCAACCGCCAGAAGGGTGAAGATATGGCCGTAGCCGCCGCGCTGGGCGCCCGTCTGCGCGAGCTGGGCGCCGTGCTCGGCATCCTGCAGCAAGACCCCGAGGCTTTCCTCAAAGGTGACGAAGCGGACGAAGAGGTTGCCGAAATCGAGCGCCTGATCGCCGAGCGCAATCAGGCCCGTGCCGACAAGAACTGGGCTGCTGCCGATGCCGCCCGCAACCGTCTCACCGAGATGGGCATCGTGCTGGAAGACAGCGCCGGCAAGACCAGCTGGCGCCGTGCCTAAGGGCGGTGGGCCTTGTTGGCGTCTGGTGCCAACAGGTTAAGCCAATAAAAAACCGCAGCCCTTGGGCTGCGGTTTTTTTGTGGTCTGCCGAAGTCTCGGCATCCTGCGGTCTGATCCCCTCGCCCCTTGGGGGAGAGGGTTAGGGTGAGGGGACTAACGTCATTCCTCGGCTGAATGCCGTCCAACGCCTTAATGGCATGGCTTCGCCATGCAGGATCAGCCCCCCCTCTCCCCTTGCGGGAGAGGGGGGCTAACGTCATTCCTCGGCTGAATGCCATCCAGCGCTTGAATGGCATGGCTTCGCCATGCAGGACGCGAGGGCACTGCCCTCGACGGGGTTTCGCCGCCGCTGCGCGGCTTGGCGAGTGACTTTTGAAAGACCAAAAGTCACCAAAAGTCTTTTCCCCCGGCAAACCGCCCGCTTCGCGGGTTCCCTCGTCTCGTCCAACGGGTCGGACGGAGCGCCGCAGACGGCACATCCCTGTGCCGGCTGCGGCTGCGCCATCATCCCTGATGGCGCTCCTGACCCGTTGAACTCGACTCGGCGGTTTACAGGGGGAACCAATACCGTGCCCGCCCGTGACTTTAGCGTGCATGTTGAACGCAGATTCCATCTCAGGCGATCAACCGTGCGAGGAATTGACTTAATAGGCTGCAGTCGTAGTGAAAGACAGCTTAGGGAATCGAAATAAAAACGTAGCTCCAGGCTGAGGTTTGTATAGTTTAGAATTCCAGTTCTGGTATGTTAGATTTTTGGATAAGCAGGCATCGTTGTTGAATGCTTTTTATCCTTGTATCATCGTTCCCATTAGCTAATTCAAGTATCGACTGCATTAGTTTTGCATATTTCAGCTCATCGAAGTGATTACCATTAACGCGCCAAACTAAAGCGCTGGTCATAAATAATTTATAGAGTTGCTCTACATCATTATCATTTTCTAGTACTTTCCATAAGATCTCGTGACATCGGTTGAAAAGCTTGTCTAGTCGTTGCATAAACAAGTAACTATAAGCACTTAACAAGCTCATTCTATCTTTGGCATTAAGTGAAATGCTGGGTTTTGATCTAATTATTTCATCAAATTTTATTAGCATTGCACGTATTTTAGTATAAATGCTATCCTCCGATGACATTACTTTGTTTACATATTCCATTTCTTGGTCTTTTAATAATCTGGCAAGTTCTAAACTAATGTTGTTCGCTATATTAACAATCCCGCTGCTTCGGGCTAACTTCTCTATTTTCTTTAGTCTGACAATTCGTTCTTCCTTTGGAAGTTTAGTTGTGAATATTTTTTCCCCTAAGAATCTACCATAAGATTTTTTCGGTGATTCAGAGCGTAATTTTTTAGCAAAAATATAGGCTTTTTCATTATTTGAATGAGAGTATGATAAAGCTAAAGTATGCATGATTCTTTCATATAAATCTTTATTATATAATTTTTTGTTTCTATCTATATCTTCAAATATAGGTTCTAAAATTGAGATGGCAGCATCCTCTTGCCCAAGCATGCGCATTCCTTCTGCAAGGAAATAATTAATCCATAATGCATCAATTGTATTTTTTGCTATATTTAAATTAATTATTTCCTGTGCAAAGGCAGTAACCTCTTTAAACCTGCTCTTATCCTTTAACAGGGTGCAGTATGCAACCATTGCTTTAATAATTGTGTCGGTGTCTTGTGAATGTTTTTTAGCATGTTTTAGTTCTGAGATTAAAAGGACATGGGCATTCCCAGGGGAAAAATCCATATAGTTAAAAACCATCTTTGATGTAGATATAAGATCTGTTCGCCCTTGCTTCCAACATTCCCCTAGAATTAATGACATAGCATTGTGGCGTTGACTATGAAGTTCCTCGGGATCCATTAATGAAATGACATAATCTTTAACTAGAGAGTTAACTCTATTTATTTTTACCCCTTGAAAATCCTCTATATCAATTGGGTAAATTAGATCCATATCTATCAAAATAGCAAAGTCAGATAATGTGAACCTATATGAATAGTAATGTCGCATTATATTTCTAGCTTGTTCGCCATACTCAATAATACTCAATATTTTTAATAGTTCATATAGTCTGGCATTCTCATCCTTCTCTGCTCTTGAAAGTGTTGAAATCTTATCCAACAGATATTTAGGGATGCTATCTGATGAGTCATTTGGTATCAGATCAAGTTCTCCATGAGCATCCTCTAATACATGTTCTAGTGAGGTAAATTCTAGAAAGTTCTTTATTAAATCTAGCTTGGCTGGTAAACCTGATGATTTATGACACAGACGTTCAAGTGACGAGATACTCATGTTTCTTGATTCTGGAATAATGCGGATGTATTCTTTTACATCAACGATATCAAGATTCTTTAATCGAATCTTTTCATTTGAAAGATTACAATCTTTACTGACAATAAATATACCCTTTATTATATTCCCGTAATCTCTAATAATATCTATTATGCCATTGAGGTAACTGATAACATCATTGTTTGTATGTATTATATTGTCAAAAATAATAACTAATCGACTCGATTCTATTCCACCTGCTGCCAGCATAGTGAAATCAACGCCAACATCTTCTCTGATTTTAATTTCAATTTGCTCTTTATTTTCTGCAGTAGATAAATCAGTTCTTAATTGTGTATATCCTGATAAGTTGTCTGAAAAAAGGGATGATATAAAACCAAGTTTTCCATATCCCCACCCACAAATTAAAGTGAGACTACCATCTTTTTGTAATATATCAAAAGCATCGCCTTGCTCTGATAATCTGATTGTTTCATGTGATGGATCAGGAGGGTTAGGAAATGGTTTTATATAAAAATCATTTCTTTTTTTGCTAGGTGGAGAATATAGATCAGAAAGTGGGATTATTTTATTTTTTTCCTCAACTCTTCCGTCGTCTGATTTTTTCGAGTCAGTTATTTCAATTCTATTTATTTTATTGTATATATCTTCAAATAATATATCGCAATTAACACCCTTATAAATATTAAATCTTCCTTTTAGTATTGCTGGTTGAAGTGTTGAAATTAATTTTGCATTATGTTCTCTAATTTCCGATTCGTTTTCATTAAAGAATGCCCACCTAACTTCATATTTGCTTTTGGGTGTGTTTACAATTTCAGTCAATGTGACGTTAAATATATCATCCCAACCACCATATCCAATAACATATAGCTTGCATTCAGAAAGAATTTCTTTCAAAGATTCCTTTAACTGCACCCTGGTAGCTAATAACTGATTCGGTGTATGCATAGTATCTCCAGTGTAGAACCCATGGAGATGTATAACGTTAATAGCACTCTTGTTATATGAGTCAAAACTAATGATATTTGAATCACAATCTAGTACAATCTTATTTACATGAATGTCATTTTTGTCAAGAGACTCTTCTAGCAAGGGGTCAAAGTTGGTTGTAAATATATGGCTTATATTGAAGAAACCAAGTTTTATAAGTTTTGTTAGATCTTGTATGGTTTTTGTTATTTGCCATTCATCGCCACATTTTGCTCTATCCATGACTCTGTTCATGATGGTTTGTAGATCAGATTGCTCTCCTACAGAAAGCAAATAATCAAATATTTCTTGATAGCCTTCTGAACCAGAAAGATGTTTTTGTACTGCACAATAGTCCTCCAGCATTTCAGACTCTTCCAGGTACTCTCTTATAATTTCAATGATCGAGTTTACCCCTGGTACGCCACTACCATCTTTTGATACACTTATTGCTGAACCGAAAAGAAATGTAATTTTTCTTTTTTTCTTAATATCGTTAATTAATGATGTAACTAAACGTTCATAACTTGATATATTCATTATATGAAGTCCATTAATTTTTTGATGGCGTATGAGTGGAATATTAATTAGCCCGTAGGTTCAATTAGTGAAGCGTAATCGGACGTTCGAGAAATATGGTGTTATTACGGTGAAATACTCACTGCCGAGCCTTCAATATAAAGCCGTTTCCCAATTGGGATATCTGCCGCTTGCCGTTATACCCACCATGATTTTTTCACCTATGCAACCATGTCGATAACACCTGTTGCATAAGTGCGACAATCTAATCTCGTAATAGAGTGGGCGAGGGGCGGATCAGAGATAACGTCTCTCCCGATCACAGTCTCGAATACACCGGATGCTGTTAACCAACCTCGATGCTGCGGGTTGGGAGTTGCCCCCTGTTGTTCGCCGAGTTGAGGGCACAAGGTCAGGAGCGCCGTCATGGACGACGGCGCAGACGCAGGCGGTACAGGGATGTACCGTCTGCGTCGTTCCGCCAGACCTTTTGCCTGAACCGAGGGAACCCGACGCAGGAGGGCGAACAAGTGGGGGTGGCCTTTCTTTTGGTGACTTTTCTTTGGCCACGCAAAGAAAAGTCACTCGCCAAGCCGCGTAGCGGCGGCGAAACCCCATCGAGGACGGAGTCCTCGCGTCCTGCATGGCGAAGCCATGCCAATACCTTGTTGCAGGGCAAAGACGTTACCGACCCCCTCACCCTAACCCTCTCCCGCACGGGGAGAGGGAACAGCGACCGTGGACGATTACGCTTCGCTAATCGACCCTACTGGCGAAGCCGTGCCAATACCCTGTTGCAGGGCAAAGACGTTACCGACCCCTCACCCTAGCCCTCTCCCGCAAGGGGAGAGGGGACGGTTACCGCGGACGATTACGCTTCGCTAATCGACCCTACGCTAAAGTTGCTACCGCCCCTGACTGTCGCTACCAGATTGCGCCGTTGACCATTGATCTCGGAAAAGGGGTCAACAGACGCCCGTCGCCATATTACGGAGCCAGAGTGGTCTTATCTATGGTTTTGATGAGCTAACTATCAGAAAAGAGTGATTTTTTGCGCTGGCACAAACTTTTATTAATTGGTGATTAGTTGTTGGTTGTCGGGGCTTGGAGCTGGCAGGGCGGTGGGGTGACGCCGCGAGGGGGACGCAAACGGTAAAGGAGGGGCGCGCAAACGGAGAAAAGCGAAGGGGCCCGCAGTGGGCCCCTTGTTGTTGGCGCTCGACGCCGCTATTTGGTGGCGGGGGCAGGGAAGTATTTGCTGTGCAGCAGCGGGTATTCGCTGCTCGCCAGTACCTGGGTCAAGCCGGTCTGGAACTCCTTGACCAGTTCGTCGCTCACCGGATGGCTGAAGGCGAAGCAGAACTGCTCCGAGCTCAGTACCCACTGCTCCTTGAAGCGGGCGGGATCGAGTTTTTGTTCGACGATCAGCTGCTCCATGGTGGTCTTGTTGGTGGAGACCAGATCGACCCGGCCTGAGGTGAGCATCTTCAGCGCCTGTGCCAGCCGGTTGGCGGCCATCAGTTTGCTCTCGTCAAAGCCGTTGTTGAGCAGCAGTTGCTCCCCCACATCGGCTCGTACCGCCCCGATATTGAACGTCTTGGCATCGTCGAGCTTGGTGATGGTGATATTGCGATCGGCCAGCCCCACCAGCACGATCTCGGCATACCCGATGGGGCAGGCCCACTTGAACAGAGGATCCCGTGCCTGGGTGCGGGCGGTGGAGAAGAGCACCGCATTGGGCTTTTGGGTCAGCAGGTAGTAACCGCGCGCCCACGGCATGATGGTGATGGGCTGCGCCGGTGTATTGGTCTTTTTCCATACCAGTTGCAGCAGTTCGACCGCGAGGCCGGTGGGGGCGCCGCTGGCATCGGCGTAGTTGTAGGGTTTGTACTCTTCGGTGATGTAGTGCAGTTTGCCAAGCTCAGGACTCGCCTGTGCGAGGGTGGCCAGCAGCGCCCCGGCCAATCCAATCCATGGTTTCATTTTTGCCATCCTGATCAAGGGAATATCTGCTCAAGTGTGACCAAGCTGGCCGATTTCGCCAAGGCGACGGAGCATGTTTGGCAAAAAAGCGCGGGCGCATGCCGCCATCTTGCGCCCAATGTCGTCGGCGATCGGGGCGTTAGCGCTGCGGCAGGTATTTGGCTTGCAGGGCCGAGAAATCCGCCGAGGCGACAACGTGGGTCAGCGCCTGCTGAAAGAGGGCGACCTCACTGTCGGGCACCTGACGGCTGAAGGCGTAGCAGAGCGGTCTGGCATCCAGCACGAAGGCGACATGAAAGTCATCCGGCTTGAAGCCCAGTTGCTGCAGGGTTTGATAGCCCGCCAGCTTGTTGGTCGCAAACAGATCGGCGCGACCTGAGGTGAGCATTTTGGCCGCCTGGGTGAGGCGGTTGGCCAGCATCAGCTGGTGCTCATCGATACCGCGTTCGAGCAGCAGCTGTTTGGAGACGGTGGAGCGCACCACGCCGACCTTGTAGCGGCTGATCTCGGCCTCCGAGCCGAGGGTGATGTTGTCCGCCTTGCGCCCCAGCAGCACAAACTCAGAGTGATCGATGGGGCAGGCCCACTTGAAAAGCGCCTCCCGCTGCGGGGTGCGTGCGGTGGCAAACAGCACCACATTGGGTTTTTGTTGCAACAGGTTGTAGCCCCGGGCCCAGGGCAGAATGCGGATTGGCTGGGGCGACAAGCCCCGCGCTTTCCAGATAAGCTGCATCAGCTCCACCGACAATCCGGTCGGCATCCCTTGCTGGTCGCTGAAATTAAACGGGGGAGAGATTTCGCTCAGATACTCGAGTTTGCCCGGATCGGCCTGCGCGAAGGTGGCCCACAAGAGCAGTAGCAGATGAGGTAGGTGCCATGTCCGCACGGGAAAGATCCTTCGCAATCAACTATGTAGCCCAGTTTGACTGCTTGCGGCGGGAATAGCTAGCCACCTCTATTGCATCTTTCATCAATAAAATGGGCAGCGAACTGCTGCCCATCGGGTGAGTGAGTGCTCAGCGCACCGGCAGGTATTTGGCCTGCAATTTGCGAAACTCCTCCGAGGCGAGGGCGCGGGTCAGGCCCTGCTGAAAGAGGGTGATCTCGCTGTCGGGCACCTGACGGCTGAAAGCGTAGCAGAGCTGCTCGGCGCTCAGCACCATGGCCACGTTGAAGTCGTCGCTGCTCAGCTTCAGTTCGCGGATGGCGTCATATCCCGCCAGCTTGCTGGTGGCGAGCAGGTCGGCGCGGCCGGAGAGCAGCATCTTCAACCCCTGCGACAGGCGGTTGGCCGGGATGATGTTGTTGTCATCCATGCCGTTGTTGAGCAGCAGCTGCTCGGCGGCATCCGAGCGCACCGCGCTGATCTTGTACTGGCTCATCTGTTCGAAGGCGGTCAGGGTGATGTTCTGCGCTTTGCGGCCCAGCAGTATGTACTCCGAGTAGCCGATGGGGCATACCCACTTGAAGAGATCCTCCCGCGCCTGGGTGCGGGCGGTGGAGAAGAGCACCACGTTGGGCTTCTGGGTTAGCAAGTAATAACCTCGCGCCCAGGGCAGGATGCGCACCGGCTGGGGGGGCACGCCGCTGTGTTGCCAGATCATCTGCAGCAGATCGACCGCAAGGCCGGTGGGCTGGCCATGCGGATCGCTGTAGTTGTAGGGGGGGTACTCTTCGGTGAGGTACTCGAGCTTGCCCAGATCAGCCCGGGCCGTCGAGGCCCAGCAGAGCAGCAACAGATGACAGATCAGCCATATCCTCATAGGGAACATCCTTAGCGATCAACCTTCCCTTGAGTGTGACCATGAACAGAGTAAATAGCCACTCACTGCCGTTACCAGCGGGTGCGGGTCTGCCCGATGGGTTGGTAGGCCTCATCCCGCAGCCCTACCAGCAGGGTCTTGCCATCCGCTTGCAGCCGGAACTCGCCGTAGCGGGCCGTTTCGTACTGCTCCCCCGAGCCCTCTTCAAAGAAGTAGGCATCGGGGCCAATTTGCCACTGCCGTTCGCTCTGGTGCACCTGCAATAGCCGCTCATCGCTGGCGAGCCGATCCGGTTTGCCATCGGCCACCAGAGTGGCCACCTGATGGGCATCGAGGCGGATCACCAGGGTGTCGCTGCCCTTGTCTTGAGTCGCACGGGCGTCGCGGCTGGTCAGCTCGCGGGCAATTTCATAGTTGAGCCGCATGTAATCCCCCTGCATCAGAGAGCGGGGATCGACCGGGGCGAGTCGCAGCAGCACCACTTCGCCGCTGCTCATGGCGTGCTCATAGCGCCAGACGGTGGCATTGATGCCTGCCAGAATGGCGAGGCCGCTCAGCAGCAGGGCGAGCTGTCGGGTGACGGGTTTCATGAGTCGCTCCTTGCCGCAAAGGTGGTGAGCAACTGGCGGGCCACCAGCAGCAGGATGCCGGAGCCAAGCAGCAGCCAGGATTTGGTCATCAGGGTGAGCCCCAGATCGTAGTAATAGAGCGAGCCATAGCCGAGCAGCAGCAGGGCCGAGAGGGTCATCAGCCCCAGACTGCCGGCATAAAACCCGAGGATCAGCACCAGTGCGCCTGCCCCCATGCCGGGGATGATGGCACTGATCAGCACCAGTGGCAGGCCAAACAGCAGAGGGAGCCTCAGTTTCACCATCACCGCCAGCAGCAGGGCGGCGCAGAGCAGGGGATTGAGCCAGAGCGGCAGGCGGGACAGCCCCAGCTCGTCCAGCATGCTGCTGCCACCATCCCAGAGCGGGTGGTGCAGACGGCCCAGCACCAGCAGGGAGAGGGCGAGCCCCAACGTGATGGAGTGGTAGAGCTGGTGGCGCTCTGGATCCCTATCTGCCCGCAGCCAGCAGAAGGTGATGGCCGCCATCACCAGCGGCAGGGCCAGCAGTTGCAGCCCGAGGCAGGCGAGGCCAAGGGTGAGCAGCAAGGCCGCCGCCACGCTGTGAAACAGCCGCACCAGCCAGTGCTCGAACAGCACGGCGATGGCAAGGGACAGCAGGCACAACCCAAACCAGAGCAGGGCGTGATGAAGGTCCAGCTGATCGAGCAGGCCATAGAGCAGCCAGGCATCGGCCGCCAGGGTGAGGGCCAGCACGAACTGATCCCAGAGATCGCCGCTTTGGCTGCGATTGAGGGCGTAGGCCCCCGCCAGCAGCACGGCCCCGAGCAGCAGGGCGCTGTTGGCCTCGCGGGTCAGCTGCTCGAAGGTGAGAAACAGGAAAAAGAGCAGGAACAGGGCGGCAATCCAGCCCACCAATCCCAGCAGAAAGCGGCTCGACCAGTGGGGTTGGGTATCACGGGGCATCTCCCCTTCCACCAGATTGGCCTGTTGCAGCGTTTGCCAAAGGGTCAGATCACTCATGAGACCTCCGTTGTTGTTGCAGCCAGCGGGCGGCGGTGACCGAAAGGCCGATGGCGATCAGGCTCAGCAGCAAAAAGCCGTTGATGTCGGGCTCCATCCACTTGCCCAGCGCCGCGAGGATGACGGCAATCAGGCTGAGGCACCCCATGGCGAGTCCGGCGATAAATCTGTGGTGCCACAGGGCATAGGCGGTGGCGAGCCAGCCAAGCCAGAGCGGCCACACCAGCGGGGAGGCGGCATCAAACAGCGCCAGCAGGGTGAGCAGGGTGGCCCCCAGACCGGCAGCAAGGCCCGCCAGCCAGCTTGGCATCAGGCGCCAGCGGTTTGGCGCCAGCAGAAGCAGACCCCAGAGGGCGGCGTTGAGCAGGGTAAGGCACCAGCCCAATCCCTCTTCATCGAAGGTAAAGAAGAAGGTGAACAAACCGAGCCGCCAGTAGAGCACCAGCGCCAGCTGGCCGAGCAGCCAGCTTAAGGTCCAGAGCAGGGGACTTTGGCCAAATGCCGCCAGCGGCACCAGCATCAGCGCCCAGGTGGCGAACAGCTGCCAGGGATCAGCGCCGGTCTGGTAGGTCTGACCCACCAGCGCCAGCAGGGCGCCGATATTGAGGGCGATGGCGAGCAGCAGCGCCTGACGGGGGGTATCCCCAAGGGGCTTTCGCCACAGCAGAAGCAGCATGGCGAGCAGCGGCGCCTCCAGCAGGGCGAGGCGGGAGACCCGGCCCAGCTCTTGCCAGTTGAAGGCGACGAAGAAGATGAGGCCAGCCCCGATGCAGAGGGCACCGAGCCAGAGCAGCAGCCGGTCAAACAGCCACTGCCAGCGCGCCGGATGGGGGGGAAGATCGGTGAGGGTCAGGGCGTCCGCCAGCTTCTCTGGCGCCAGCCGTCCCTGTTTGACCCATTCGAGAAGCGTCTCTCTTGATACGTTGTGCATGGGGGGACTCCACGAGGTTTGCCCCATTATGGCATGAGGCACCCGCAACCGTGCACTGCCCCTTGGCTGTAAGGCAGGTGGTTGCGACAGCGGATTACGCAATAGACACAGCAGCAAACAAAAAAGCCCTCCACAGGGGAGGGCTTGGTCAGCGGAAAAGGCGATCAGGCAAAGATCAGGGTGCTCACCCCGAGGCCGACAAAGAGGATGGCGCAGGCGATGCGGATCCCCTTGAGCGGCAGCTTGTCCGCCCCCAGCTTGCCGATCAGCACCACAGGCACGTTGGCCAGCATCATGCCGAGGGTGGTCCCGGTAATGACCTGCACCAGCGAGTCATACTTGGCGGCCAGCAATACGGTGGCGATCTGGGTCTTGTCACCAATCTCGGCGATGAAGAAGAGCACGAAGGTGGCCATAAAGGGGCCGTATTTATCCAGCGAGCTCTCCTCGTCATCCATCTTGTCCGGCACCAAAATCCAGATAGCCATGGCGATAAAGGCGATGGCGACCAGCCAGGTCATTATCTTGGGATCGAGCCAGCGGCTGATGAACTCGCCAATCCAGGCAGCGCCCGCATGGTTGAGCAAGGTAGCCGCCAGCATGCCGGCGATGATGGGCCAGGGCTTGCGAAAACGGCAGATGAGCAGCAACGCCAACAGCTGGGTTTTATCGCCGATTTCGGCAATAGCGACGCTGAGGGTTGAGGTTAACAAGGCTTCCATAAAAATGACCGGGGGACGGAATTGTTATAAACCAAAGACAAGCCTGCGCCATCCGTCCCCGGTATTGGCACTGGCCCGTCAAAGGTCTTGTCAAATCCATGGCTGGCATGGATCACCCTGACCATGGTGATTTGGCACCAAGTATGTTGATCAGGGTCGCAAACCGGTATTCATGCAATGGATGGCACCGGCGTGCGAGACTACTCCCCCTCGATGGGAGCGGGCATTCTAGGGAAAAACCGCATGAGTGACAAGGGGATCAGCCACCCACCAGCTTGACGCTGAAACCGGCTTTCTCCAGCTCGGTTTTGATCAGGTCCCGTTTATCCCCCTGGATCTCGATTACCCCTTCCTTGATACCGCCACCGGTGCCGCACTTTTTCTTGAGCAGGGTGGCCAGGGATTTTTGCTGATCGGCGGGTACGCCATGAATGGTGATCACCCCTGCGCCCTTGCGCCCCTTGGTCTCGCGGCGAATGCGCACGGTGCCGTCGGTGGGGAAGGGGGAGGCGGATTGGGGAGCGCTCTGCTCCTTGATCACGCCACCATCTGTGCTGTAAACGAGGCGGCTGTTGTTGTCGTGACTCATGGCAATACTTTATGGGTTAGCTAAGCGGAGTTTGATTTTACTCAAATAAAAGTTGAAGACACAGCTTATAATGCCCCAAGTAAAAGCGAATTATTATTGTTTAACTTCAGGAGTCAGTCATGGTACTCACGCAGTTGTCACCGGGACAGAGTGCTCGCATCAAGAATATGAATCAGCTCGCCCGGCCGCTGCGCCGCAAACTGATGGTGATGGGCCTGTTGCCCCAGACTGAAGTCATCTATCTGCGCTCCGCCCCCCTGGGGGACCCGCTCCAGATCCAGTGCCAGGGGATCTGTCTCTCCATGCAAAAGAGTCTGGCCCAGCAAATAGAAGTCGAGCCGGTATAACCCCCTGCTAGGCTACCGCTTCGGTCAAGAAAGTCACCGGGAGCGGTTCAGAGACAAGAAGTCGAACCTGCAAAGCGGCTTGCCACACACGCGGCGGGTTCAGAAGAAAATAGAGGTAGAGCTGGTATGAATTATTCCCTGGTAACGGTAGGTAACCCCAATAGCGGCAAGACCTCCCTGTTCAACGCCCTGACCGGCGCCCGCCAGCAGGTAGGTAACTGGAGTGGCGTCACCGTCGACAAGAAGATGGGTGAGTTCAGCGCGGGTGAGCATCACTTCAAGCTGATGGATCTGCCCGGCATCTATAGCCTGGCCAGTCAGGATGGCAGTCTGGACGAGCAGATCGCCAGCCGCTTTGCCCAGGGCCAACAACCCGACCTGCTGCTCAACGTCATCGATGCCGCCAATCTGGAGCGCTCCCTCTACCTCACGCTGCAACTGCGCGAACTGGGCCTGCCCATGGTGGTGGTGCTCAACAAGCTGGATATCCTGCAAAAGCGCCGCATCGTCATCGACGAGAGCAAGCTCGGCAAATCCCTCGGTTGCCCGGTGGTGGCCCTCTCTGCCCACAACAGCAAGCAGGTTGCCGCCTTCAAGCAGCAGATCCGCCAGTTTATCGGTCAGCCGCAAGCCGCCTTGCAGCTCGATTACGGCCACGCGCTTGAAACCGATCTGGCGGAGCTGGAGACCCTGCTCGCCCCGCATCATCTCACTACCCGTGGCCGCGCCCTGCGCCTGCTGGAAGAGGATGCGGTGATGCAGGAGACCCTGCTGCCCGGTCAGCAGGCGGCCGCCGCCAATGTAGTGGCTCGCGCCCATCAGGGACAGGATATCGACCTGCAACTGGCGGATATTCGCTACGGCCATATCCACAAGTGGGTACAACAGGCACGTCAGCAGAAGGGCAAGCTCACCGAGGCCCAGAGCGAGTGGCTGGATCGGGTGCTGCTCAATCGCTGGATTGGCATCCCCTTCTTCCTGTTTGTCATGTACCTGATGTTCCTGTTTGCCATCAACGTCGGCAGCGCCTTTATCGACTTCTTCGACATCATGGGCGGCGCCCTGTTTGTCGATGGGGTGCACCACCTGCTGGGGCTGGTCAATGCCCCCGAGTGGCTGGGCGCCATTCTGGCTGATGGCTTCGGGGTCGGCTTGCAGACCGTGGCCACCTTTATTCCGGTGATTGGCTGCCTCTATCTGTTCCTCGCGGTGCTGGAGAGCTCCGGCTATCTGGCCCGCGCCGCCTTCGTGGTGGATGCCCTGATGCGCCGCCTCGGCCTGCCAGGCAAGGCGTTCGTACCGATGCTGATGGGCTTTGGTTGTACCGTCCCCTCGGTGATGGCGACCCGTACCCTCAACTCCGAGCGGGAGCGGCTGATGACCTCCGCCATGGCTCCCTTCATGTCGTGCGGTGCCCGTCTGCCGGTTTACGCCCTGTTTGCGGTGGCTTTCTTCCCCGAGTCAGGTCAGAACCTGGTGTTCGGTCTCTACCTCATCGGCATTGTGGTGGCGGTGCTCACCGGCCTGTTGCTGCGCAGCACCCTGCTGCCGGGCAAGAGCGACTCCATGCTGATGGAGATGCCGGATTACGAGTGGCCGCGTCCGGTCAACGTTGCCATCAAGACCTGGCAGAAGCTCAAATCCTTCGTCTTTGGCGCAGGTAAAACCATCGTGCTGGTGGTTGCCGTGCTGAGCGTGCTTAACTCCTTGGGTACCGATGGCAGCTTCGGCCATCAGGAGCAGGAGAGCTCGGTCCTGAGCAAGATAAGCCAGGCGGTGACCCCGGTGCTGCACCCCATAGGTGTACGCGATGACAACTGGCAGGCCACGGTCGGTATCGTCACCGGTATCTTCGCCAAAGAGGCGGTGGTCGGTACCCTCAACAGCCTCTACGCCGGTGGTGGCGATGCAGAGGAGGAGAGCGAGTTCTCGCTGGTGGCCAGTTTCCACGAGGCGATCGATGCCGTGGCGGCCAATCTGGCGGAGATCAACCCGAGCGACCCCATGGGGCTTGATGTTGGCAACCTCGACGACCAGAAAGCTGCCGCCGAGGCGCAGGAGGTGGATGTCTCCACCTACGGCAACATGCAGACTCACTTCGACGGGGCGGCCGGTGCCTTTGCCTACCTCTTGTTCGTGCTGCTCTACATGCCTTGCGCCGCCGCCATGGGCGCGCTGGTGCGGGAAACCGGTCGTCAGTGGGCACTGATGACGGCGGTATGGTGCAACTATATGGCCTTTATGTGCGCCACCCTCTTCTATCAGGTTGCGACCTTTGCCGCTCATCCGGAGCAGAGCCTGTTCTGGATCGTCAGCTACGGCCTCTCTCTGGGACTGCTCTGGTGGGCCGGTCGCCGTCACGGTGACATCGTTGCCCGCAAGGTGGTGACCTTATGATCCTGCGCGAGCTGGGGGATTACCTCGCCGCGCAGCAGAAGGTGAGCCGGCGTGATCTGGCTCGCCACTTCCACACCTCGGAAGATGCGGTGGAGGCCATGCTCGGCGTCTGGATGCGCAAGGGGCGGGTCATCAAGCGCGAGAGTCGGGTCTGTGGTGGCAGTTGCTGCGGCAAGAGCGAGGAGGTGATGTTCGAGTGGTGTGACGCGGGCCAGATTGGCATCAAGATCCGCTAAACGACTACCCAACCTCATCACCAAAGATCGAACAATAAGAAACGGCAGACCCTGCTTTAAATGAGGGCCTGCCGTTTTTATTGCTGAAAACAGGCGAGATCAGGCGCTCTGGCGAGCCTCGCTCAGCAGTGCCAGCGCCGGTTGGGCGTTGTCTGGCATCAGCCGGTAGGCCTTGTGGTGTTTGACCAGGGTGGTTTTCTTGTTGCCCTGGCTCAGCAGCAGGCCGTGCTTGAAGGCCGCCTCGGCCAGCACCTTCTCGTCACCGCGCACATAGAGGGTGAGGGGTTTGACAAGCTCACCGTCCTTGATATGGCCTTCATATTCGCTATGGCTTACCACCAAGCTCGCCTGACCGCCAGATTGCAGGCGCAGCTTGGCGTTCACTTCGCTCTCGGTCAGTACCAGCCAGCCTGCCGCTGAGAGCTCCTCCAGCAGGGCCGCCAGCTTGGCTCCCAATTGCTGCGGATTGGTCATGGCGCACTGGTATTGGAAGGCGATGCGCTCCAGCAATCCCTTGAGATCGGCGCCCGCACCCAGCGTGCGGCCAAGCTGCACCCAAGCTTTCAAATCTTCCATCACCAGACGGGAGAAGCGCTTCTCCTTGAGGGAGTCGGCCATCCAGGTGCAGAGAAAGTGGCTCTCTTGCGCTGGAGTGCGCTTGCCCGCCTTTTGCTCGGCGGTGCGGGCCAGTTCGGCCAGGCTTTGAGTGGCCATCTCGAGCAGGGCCTGATTGTAGGTCGGAGAGGTCATAAGCAATCCTTGAGTTGACCACCAGGGGTCAACACCGATGACAGAGATGGCAAAGGCGCCAGTGGCGCCTTTGCGGTTCAATAGAGCAACTGCCCGCCTTATTTCGGCTGACGGGGCTTCTTGGCGGCGGCCAGACGCTTGAGGCGCTGACCCTGCAGCTTGGCTTCGGCCATTACCTGGGCCACGGCGTTATCTTCACGCTGCGGGCGCTTGCCGAAGCGACGACGCTCTTGCAACTGTTTGATCAGCTCGTCACGGCTGCTCACCTCATAGCCAGGCACCATGATGCGACGGATCTTCTGGCCGATCAGGGCCTCGATCTCCAGCAGGGTACGCTCCTCTTCACGGCTGACGAAGGAGATGGCCATGCCGCGCTTGCCGGCACGACCGGTACGGCCGATGCGGTGCACGTAATCTTCCGCCAGGAACGGCAGATCATAGTTGACCACGTATTCCAGATCCGGGATATCCAGACCACGGGCGGCCACTTCGGTGGCTACCAGTACCCGTACCTTGCCTTCCATGAATTCGCGCAGGGCGCGGCGACGGTTGCCCTGGGCCTTCTCGCCATGGACCACGGCGGACTTGATGCCGTCGAGGTTCAGCTCCTCGACCAGCACATCACAGCTCTCGCGGGTACTGGCGAACACCAGCACCTGCTGCCAGTTCTGCTTGCCAATCAGCTCTGAGAGCAGCTCGCGCTTGCGCTTCTGCTCGACCGGATAGACGGTGTGGCTGACGGTGTCGGCGGTGGAGTTCTGCTTGTTGACGCTGACGATCTGCGGTCTGTCCAGCATCAGGTTGGCCAGCTTCTTCACCGCATCGGAGAAGGTGGCGGAGAAGAGCAGGTTCTGACGGGTCTTGTTGACCGCTTGCAGGATCTTCTGCACATCGGCACTGAAGCCCATGTCGAGGATGCGATCCGCTTCATCCATCACCAGACACTCGACGCCGGAGAGGCTGAGGTTGCAGGCGGTGAGGTGCTCCAGCAGACGGCCCGGGGTGGCCACAATGATGTGAGCGCCCGCTTTGAGCTTCTTGGCCTGCACGTCCTGCTTGCCACCGCCGACGATGGTGATGGTGGTGATATCGAGATACTTGGCGAAGTCATTGATGTTGCTCGCCACCTGAGCCGCCAGCTCGCGGGTCGGGGTCAGGATCAGCACACGGGCGTTGGAAGGCTGGACCGGAGCCGGATTGTCTACCAGACGCTGCAAGATGGGCAGGGCGAAGGCGGCGGTCTTGCCGGTACCGGTCTGGGCGCTGGCCAGCACATCGCGGCCACGGCGAATGGCCGGGATCGCCTGTTGCTGCACAGGGGTCATCTCCTGATAACCGCAATCTGAGACAGCACGCAAAATCTCGGGGGCAAAATCGAACGATTCAAATCTCATAATGGGTTCCTGTGTTCCAGCTGGGCTGTGTTTGGCTTGGTTAGCTCGGCATGAGCGAGACGGAGGTTGTAACCACCGACGGCTGCGCCTGACATCAAGTCAGAGAGTGAGCCGGAAAATGGCGGGCGCGAAGTGTAACAGATAGACGTCACAAATTCTGCCTCAAATGGTTGTCCTTTTCTCATCCTTTGTGGTGTGAATGGCGGTTGAAAGCAATCATTTGACTCCCAAATGCCAAGCTTGGAGGTGTGGGCTAACGGTTTTGGGCAAGGACGAAAGGGATATCGATGGAACTGGAACAGTTAAAACGCCAGCTGGAGCAGCTTGGCGAGCGCAATGACAGCATGCAGCAGGCTCGCCACCGCAAGCTGCTCAATATCACCCGCGACACGGGGGAGTTGCTGTCAGTGCTGGTGCAGACCCGTGGGGCGCAGGCGGTGCTGGAGATTGGCACCTCTAATGGTTACTCCACGCTTTGGCTGGCAGAAGCGGTGCGTCGGCTGGAGGGGCACGTGACCACCATTGAGCTGGATGAGGATAAGCGCGTACAGGCCCATGACAACTTTCAGCAGGCAGGGTTGGCCCCCTGGGTAACCTTGCTGGCAGGGGATGCGAGTGTGCTGTTACCGACCTTGCCGCAAGCTGGCTATCAGCTCATCTTCCTCGATTCGGATCGTCAGCACTACCGGGCATGGTGGCCGCAGATCCGCCGCCTGCTGGCACCCCGTGGCCTGCTGGTGGTCGACAACGCCATCTCCCATCGCAGCGAGATGGTGGAGTGGATGAACGAGGTCGGGCAGGATCCGGCCTTTGCCACCTCGCTGGTGCCGGTCGGCAAGGGGGAGTGGCTGGTGGTGCGTTTGTAGGGGGTGGGTAGCTACAAAAAATCAGCCCCGCATTGGCGAGGCTGATTGTTAGGGAACATCACGGCTGTGGCCGGTCAGATCAGACCGCCAGATAGTCCATGATCCCTTCGGCCGCTTTGCGCCCTTCGTAGATGGCGGTCACCACCAGATCGGAGCCGCGTACCGCGTCGCCACCGGCGAACACCTTGGGATTGCTGGTCTGGAAGGCATATTCCGCCTGCTCGCGGGCCTTGATGCGATCCCGGTTGTCGAGCTCGATGCCGAACTCCGCCATCCAGGGCTGGGGGTTGGGCTGGAAGCCAAACGCCATCACCACCGCATCGGCGGCCAACACCTGCTCTGAGCCCTCGATGACCACCGGATTGCGGCGGCCATTGGCATCGGGTTCACCCAGCTCGGTGCTCACTACTTTGATGCCGACGGTGCGACAACTGGCATCCAGCTCGACCGCTACCGGTTGCAGGTTGAACATGAACTCAACCCCCTCCTCGCGGGCGTTTTTCACCTCCCGCTTGGAGCCCGGCATGTTCTCCTCGTCGCGGCGATAGGCGCAGATCACCTTGGCGGCTCCCTGACGGATGGCGGTACGCACGCAGTCCATGGCGGTATCGCCACCGCCCAGCACAACCACCTGCTTGCCGGCGAAGTCGATGTAGTCAGCTTGTGCCTTCTCGAACCCCAGCAACCGGTTGGCGTTGGCGATGAGGTAGGGCAGGGCGTCATAGACTCCCGGCGCCTCTTCGTTGGCAAAGCCGCCCTTCATGTATTTGTAGGTGCCGACCCCGAGGAAGACCGCATCGAACTCGCCGAGCAGATCGGCGAAAGTGATGTCCTTGCCCACCTCGGTTTCGAGACGAAACTCCACGCCCATCCCCTGGAATATCTCGCGGCGACGCTGCATCACCTCTTTTTCCAGCTTGAAGGAGGGGATGCCGAAGGTAAGCAGGCCACCGATCTCCGGATATTTGTCAAACACCACTGGGGTGACGCCATTGCGTGCCAGCACGTCGGCACAGGCGAGACCCGCCGGGCCGGCGCCGATGACGGCGACCCGCTTGCCGGTCTTGACCACGTTCGAGAGATCGGGCTTCCAGCCCATCTCGAACGCCTTGTCGGTGATGTATTTTTCGATGTTGCCGATGGTCACCGCGCCGAAGCGATCGTTGAGGGTGCAGGAGCCCTCACAGAGGCGATCCTGCGGGCAGACCCGACCGCACACTTCCGGCAGGCTGTTGGTCTGGTGGGAGAGCTCCACCGCCTCCAGAATGCGCCCCTCTTTGGCCAGTTTCAGCCAGTTGGGGATGTAGTTGTGGACCGGGCACTTCCACTCGCAGTAGGGGTTGCCGCACTCGAGGCAGCGATCCGCCTGCATCTGTACCTGCGGCTGATTGAAGGACTCGTAGATCTCCACAAACTGGATTTTGCGGATCTTGAGTGGCTTCTTGGGCGGGTCGACCCGCTGCACATCGATAAACTGAAATACGTTCTGGCTCATAGGGTTCCCTCCTTATTGCGCCTGGATTCTGAGTTCTGCACTGGAACGGCTGGTGTGACCCAGCAGCGATTTCACGTCGCTGGACTTGGGTTTGATCAGCCTGAACTTGGGCACATAGGAGTCGAAGTTGGCCAGGATCTCCTCGGCGCGCGAGCTGCCGGTCTCATTGAGGTGCGCCGTGATGATGCCGCGCAGGTGCTCCTGATGGATGGCGAGATCCGCCACGTCCAGCAGTTCCACCAGCTCGGGGTTGGTGCGCTTGGCGAAGTTGCCGCACTCGTCGAGCACGTAGGCAAAGCCGCCGGTCATGCCCGCCGCGAAGTTGACGCCGGTCTGACCGAGCACGGTGACGATGCCGCCGGTCATGTATTCACAACCGTTGTCGCCAATCCCCTCGACTACCGCCAGGGCGCCGGAGTTGCGCACCGCGAAACGCTCGCCGGCAGTCCCTGCGGCGTAGAGTTTGCCGCCGGTGGCGCCGTAGAGGCAGGTGTTGCCGATGATGGCCGCTTCATGGGATTTGAACGCCACACCGACATGGGGCTTGATCACCAGCTTGCCGCCGGTCATCCCCTTGCCCACGTAGTCGTTGGCATCGCCAGTGAGGATCATCTCAAGGCCACCCGCGTTCCAGACGCCGAAGCTCTGGCCTGCGGTGCCGTTGAAGTGCACCTTGACCGGGTCTGCTGCCATCCCCTGGTTGCCGTGACGTTTGACGATCTCGCCCGAGAGGCGCGCCCCCACCGAGCGGTCGGTGTTGCGAATGTCGTAGCGGAACTCGCCGCCGCTTGAGGTCTCGACCGCCTCCAGCAGGTCTTCCACCATTTTCAGGTTGAGCGGCCCCTTGTCGAAGGTGGGGTTGTGCTGCTGGCTGAACAGGCTGGAGCCTGCCGGAGCAACTGGACGGGCCAGAATGCCAGAGAGATCCAGCTTGGCCTGACGGGCGGTGAGGCCGGGCAGGGCTTCCAGCAGATCGGTGCGGCCAATCAGGTCAGTCAGCTGGGTGACGCCGAGCTGGGCCATCAGTTCGCGGGTCTCTTCGGCGATGAACTTGAAGTAGTTCATCACCATCTCCGGCAGGCCGGTGAAGTGCTCGCGACGCAGCTTCTCATCCTGAGTGGCAACGCCGGTGGCGCAGTTGTTCAGGTGGCAAATACGCAGGTATTTGCAACCGAGCGCCACCATGGGGCCGGTGCCAAAGCCGAAGCTCTCGGCGCCGAGGATGGCCGCCTTGATGATGTCGAGGCCGGTTTTGAGACCGCCATCCACCTGCAGCCGCACCTTGTGGCGCAGACCGTTGGCGACCAGCGCCTGCTGGGTTTCAGCCAGACCCAGTTCCCACGGGGAGCCGGCATATTTGACCGAGGTGAGGGGGCTCGCGCCAGTGCCGCCGTCATAACCGGAGATGGTGATGAAGTCGGCATAGGCCTTGGCCACGCCGCAGGCGATGGTGCCGACGCCGGGCTCGGAGACCAGTTTCACCGACACCAGACAGCTCGGGTTGATCTGCTTGATGTCGAAGATGAGCTGGGCCAGATCCTCGATGGAGTAGATGTCGTGGTGCGGCGGCGGTGAAATCAGGGTCACGCCGGGCACGGAATAGCGTAGCTGGGCGATCTGGGCAGTCACCTTGTCACCGGGCAGTTGGCCACCCTCGCCGGGCTTGGCCCCCTGCGCCACCTTGATCTGCACTACATCGGCGTTCATCAGGTAGTGGGGGGTGACACCAAAGCGGCCGGAGGCCACCTGCTTGATGCGGGAGTTCTTCTCGGTACCGAAACGCTTGGGATCCTCGCCCCCTTCGCCGGAGTTGCTCTGACCACCGAGACGGTTCATGGCAACAGCCAGTGCCTCGTGGGCCTCAGGGCCGAGGGCGCCGATGGACATGGCGGCGGAGTCGAAGCGGGGGAACAGCTTGTCGGCTGGCTCAACCTGATCCAGCGCGACCGGATTGTCGACCTTCTTCAGTGCCAGCAGATCGCGCAAGGTGGCAACCGGGCGCTCGTTCACCAGACGGGCATACTCCTTGTAATCGGCATAGTTGCCGGAGCGCACCGCGGTTTGCAGGGTCTGCACCACATCCGGGTTATAGGTGTGGTACTCGCCGCCGTGCACGAACTTGAGCAGGCCGCCGTGGGGGAGGGGCTTGCGCACCAGCCATGCCTGACGGGCCAGATTGTGCTGATCCTGCTGGATGTCGGCAAAATCGGCACCCT
This sequence comes from Aeromonas sp. R5-4, assembly GCF_040908215.1. Classification (NCBI taxonomy): domain Bacteria; kingdom Pseudomonadati; phylum Pseudomonadota; class Gammaproteobacteria; order Aeromonadales; family Aeromonadaceae; genus Aeromonas; species Aeromonas sp. R5-4. Next base: position 239,884 of record NZ_JBFODG010000034.1, read on the forward strand.
GAATACGGCTCGATACGCCGCGGAAGCAGGTATCGACCACCGACTTGGCCAGGCCCACCGCTTCGAACAGCTGGGAGCAGCGGTAGCTGGCGACCGTGCTGATGCCCATCTTGGACATCACCTTGTAGAGCCCCTTGTTGATGCCGTTGCGGTAGTTGACCATCGCCTGGCGCAGGGACATGGTGAGCACGCCCTCTTCAACCTGTTTGGCCAGGGTTTCGTAAGCGAGATAGGGGTAGATGGCGGTCGCGCCAAAGCCGAGCAGCACCGAGAAGTGGTGCGGGTCACGGCAGCTTGCAGTTTCCACCAGAATGTTGGCGTCGCAGCGCAGGTTGTTGTCCACCAGGGTGCGCTGTACCGCGCCCACCGCCATGGCGGCCGGGATCGGCAGGGTGTCGGCGCTGATATCGCGATCCGACAGCACCAGCAGCACGGTGCCACTCTTGGCAGCAGTTTTGGCCTCGTTGCAGATGCGCACGATGGCCGCTTCCAGCCCCTCTTCGGGCTTGAAGTTGAGGCTGATCACCTGATGACGGTAGTACTCACCTTCCAGTGCCAGCAGCTGGTGGAAGTCGGAGTAGAGCAGGATCGGCGACTGGAACAGCACCCGGTGGGCGTGGCCGAAGGTCTCGTTGAAGACGTTCTGCTCGCGACCGATACAGGTGGCCAGCGACATCACGTGGTTTTCCCGCAGCGGGTCGATGGGCGGGTTGGTCACCTGGGCAAACATCTGGCGGAAGTAGTCATAGAGGGTGCGCGGGCCGGAGGAGAGCACCGCCATCGGGGTATCATCCCCCATGGAGCCCACCGCCTCCTGACCATTTTCACCGAGCACCCGGATGATCTGATCCAGCTCCTCGAAGGAGTAGCCAAATAGCTTCTGATAGGTTTTCAGCTGGTCGTCGGAGAACTCGCGGCTACCGGTCTGGCTGTCGTCCATCTGCTCGAAGGGGACCAGTCGGCGGCAATGTTTGTCCATCCACTGTTTGTAGGTGTGGCGGGTCTTGAGATCGTCATCGATCTCGAAGCTGGTCCACACCTTGCCGTTGCTGGTATCCACCACGAACAGCTCGCCCGGGCCGACTCGGCCCTTCTCCAGCACTTCGTCCGGGGTGTAGTCCCAGGTACCAACTTCTGAGGCGAGGGTGATGAACTTGTCCTTGGTGATGACGTAGCGGGCCGGACGCAGACCGTTGCGATCAAGTGCGCAGGTGGCGTAGCGACCATCGGTCATGACGATACCGGCGGGGCCATCCCACGGCTCCATGTGCATGGAGTTGAAGTCGTAGAAGGCGCGTAGGTCGTCATCCATGTTCGGGTGCTTTTGCCATGCTGGCGGGATCAACAGGCGCATGGCGCGGAACAGGTCCATACCACCGGCGAGGAAGAGATCCAGCATGTTGTCGAGGCTGGAGGAGTCAGAGCCGGTGGTGTTGACGAAGGGAGCCGCTTCCTGCAAATCGGGGATCAGCGGCGTCGCAAATTTGTAGCTGCGCGCCTTGGCCCACTGGCGGTTGCCGGCGATGGTGTTGATCTCGCCGTTGTGGGCCAGATAGCGAAACGGCTGCGCCAGCGGCCAGCGCGGGCTGGTGTTGGTGGAGAAGCGCTGGTGGAAGACGCAGATGGCCGCCTGCATACGGATGTCGGCGAGATCCAGATAGAAGCGCGGCAAGTCCACCGGCATGCACAGCCCTTTATAGACGGTGACCAGGTTGGAGAGGCTGACCACATAGAAGTAGTCGTCGTTGACGCGCTTTTCGATGCGGCGGCGCACGATATAGAGACGGCGCTCGAGATCCTTGTCGACCCAGCCGGGCGGGGCGTTGACAAAGACCTGTTCAATGCTGGGCAGGGAGGCTTTGGCGATGGTACCGAGTACGTTGGTATCGACGGGCACCTTGCGCCAGCCGACCAGACTCAGGGTCTCTTTTTCCAGCTCTTCGTCGATGATGTCGCGAGTCTGCTGGGCCAATACGGGGTCAGGGTTGAGAAACAGCATGCCGACCGCATAGTTGCGGCCAAGGTGCCATCCCTTCTCCTCGGCGACAGCTCTGAAGAAGCTGTCCGGTTTTTGCAGCAGCAGACCGCAACCATCGCCGGTCTTGCCATCGGCGGAGATCCCGCCGCGGTGCTGCATGCGAGCCAATGCTGACATCGCGAGACGGACAAGCTTGTGGCTGGCTTCCCCTTCCATGTGGGCCAACAGGCCGAAGCCACAGTTATCCCTCTCCAGCTTTGGATCATATAGTGACATTGCATTTCTCCCTTGCTCGGCCTTGTATCGCACAGTCATCACCTGACTGCATAAATTGCGATTGGCTCTTGTGGTTCCGTCTGCCTGACGTGGCGAATCTCCAAACTAATGGGATTTTCTGGCGAGGTCAATCGCAGGTCAGGTTTGTCTTCATGGTTACATTCGCATAACAAAATGTCGGGTTAGGGGGATTAGCTCGCAGTTATGGAGTGTTTATTCTGTGTAGTTTGATTTTGTTGGTTAAATATATCGCCATTGGCGGGCTCAATGGTGCGCTCGGCGACGATGGGCGAATGTAGTAATTTTACCAACCCGATGTGGCCGACAGCGGAAGGGATCACATTTTCAATATCCCATGCTTGCAATTGTGTGCTGTCGGGTCTCTTTGAATTTTTCATTGTTCAACAGTGGGTTATCAGGTCTCATTTTCATATGGATGTTTACTGTTTGAATCGTCAAAGAACTGTAAAAATCCTTTTTTTGCGCTTTTTCTCTATATTTATTCAAAATTGATCGGGTATTTATATGTTTTACCCTCTCCGCTAGCTTGATCCAGCTCAGCCCCTGTTTTGCGCAAGCTCGTACAATGGCGCTCCTTTAGCGGAGGTGTCATGCAGTTACACGAACTTGTCAATACATTCGGTCAGGATCTCAAGCAGCGTCATGGTCAGAAGATCCACAAACTCTCCATCCACGGGGCCTTCACCTGCCCGAACCGTGACGGCACCCTGGGCCGTGGTGGCTGCACCTTCTGCAACGTATCCTCTTTTGCTGACGAGTCGGCTCAGCAACTCTCCGTGGTGCAACAACTGCTGGCTCGCCGGGACGAAGTCACCCGTGCCAAGCGTTATCTTGCCTACTTTCAGGCCTATACCAGCACCTATGCCGAGGTCGAGTATCTGCAGCGGATGTATGAAGAGGCGCTGTCAGTGAGCGATATGGTGGGGCTCTGCGTGGGCACTCGCCCCGATTGCGTACCTGATGCGGTGCTGGATCTGTTGGCGGGCTATCAGGCCCGGGGCTACGAGGTGTGGCTGGAGCTCGGGCTGCAAAGTGCCAACGACAAGACCCTGCAACGGATCAACCGCGGCCACGGTTATGCCGCCTATGAGGATGCGGTAAGACGTGCCCATCAGCGCGGCATCAAGGTATGTGCTCATCTGATCGTCGGCCTGCCGGGCGAAGTGCCGATGGACAGCCTCGATACCCTGCATCGCATCGTTGAGACCGGTGTTGAGGGGATCAAGTTGCATCCGCTTCATGTGGTTGAGGGTAGTACTCTTGGCAAGGCATGGCAGGCGGGGCGCCTTGAGGTATTGACGCTGGAGCAGTATGTGGAGGCGGCCGTTGCCATGATCCAGCACACGCCGCCCGAGGTGGTGTATCACCGGATTTCGGCCTCCGCGCGCCGTCCGACTCTGTTGGCGCCAGCCTGGTGTGAAAACCGCTGGACGGCCATGGCGGACATTGCCAAAGCACTCTCATTGAACGGCCCGCAAGGTCACGCGTTGGGCAGACCCTTCATACTTCCTGACCTATAATTGAGCGCCAGATTATTATTTTCACGTAAAACATAGGGTTATATAAAAAACTTCATACCCTAAACTATAGTTTTGGTACGTGCCGGTTGATATAGTGGTGCGCCATAATAAATGTCATTATCAATTAACTCCGACATTCACCCTGATTGCAGTGTTAGCATGGTGTTGATGAGCCGATTATTTTTACCAATAACGAATCATGCCGCCATTGCTGCTGTGCCGGGAAATTGGCGATGAGTGTCGCGATCTATCTGGACAGGTTTATCCCCTGATCAGTCTCATCAGCGGGAAGGCCACTCGGTTTTAGCGTGGCTATAGCAGGGAAATATGAGCGATGAACGCTCTTATCTACCTCATTTATGCAGTGACAGGATGCTATGCAAGCAGAAACAAGTCGTATTGATGAGTTATTGGAGTGTCTGGTCTTCTTGACCCGTTTTTATGGTGTGCCCAACAGTCAGGATGCCCTGACGACCGGGTTGCCACTGGTCTCCGGACGCCTGACTACCGCACTCTTTTGCCGTGCTGCCGAGCGGGGCGGGTTATCCGCCCGTGAAGTGATCCAGCCACTGGCCGATATTTCTCCCTTGCTGCTGCCTTGCGTATTGCAGATGCGCAGTGGTGGCGCCTGCATTTTGCTGGAGTGGAACGAAGATCGCAGCCAGGGGAAAGTGATTTTCCCGCAGGCTGGTGATGCCGCGCAATGGCTGACCGCAGCCCAATTGGGTGATGAGTATCTGGGGCGCCTCTTCTATGTAAAGAAGCAGTTCAAGTTTGACGAGCGCTCTCCCAAGGTGCTGGAAACCCGTGATGGACACTGGTTCTGGAGCACCTTGTTCGAATCCCGCGGTATCTATCGCGATGTGCTGATCGCCTCCATTCTTATCAACCTGTTTGCCATTGCCAGCCCTCTTTTCACCATGAACGTCTATGACAAGATTGTGCCCAATCTGGCGTTTGATTCACTCTGGGTGCTGGCGGTCGGGGCCATGGTGGTCTTCACATTTGATTTTGTGATGCGGCAGTTGCGCAGTTACTTTATCGATATCGCTGGCAAAAAGTCTGATGTGCTGCTATCCGCCAAGATTTTCGCCAAGGTGATGGGCATGCGGATGGAATCTCGTCCCGCTTCCACTGGCGCGTTCGCCAAACATCTGCAGGAATTTGAATCGGTGCGGGAGTTTTTCACCTCCGCAACGGTTTCTACTCTTATCGATCTCCCTTTTGCCGTCTTCTTCCTTTTTATTATCTGGATGTTTGCAGGTGTGATGGTGGTGGTCCCCATCGTCGCCATGCTGATCCTCATCGCCTACAGCTTATATATTCAGGAGCCCCTCAAGCAGTCCATCGAAGAGGGTTCGCGCCTTGCGTCCCAGAAGAACGCCAACCTGATTGAAAGTATTTCCGGGCTGGAAACCGTCAAGATTTTCGGCGCCGAGAGCATGTTCCAGCATCGCTGGGAACAGGCCGTTTCCCATATTTCCACCTGGGGCGTACAGACCCGCCGCATTACCAACTCCATGTCCTCGCTGGCCAGTTATATCCAGCAGGTGGTGACGGTCGGTCTGGTAATCGTCGGTGTTTACCAGATCTCCGAAGGTTTGGTCACCATGGGGGGGATGATTGCTGCTGTGATGCTATCCAGCCGCGCCATTGCGCCTATGGTGCAACTCTCCGTGTTGTCGACCCGTTATAACCAGGCCAAATCTGCACTGGATATTCTGGAAAAAATCATGCAAACCCCGGGAGAGCAGGAGGAGGGCAAGCAATATATCCATCATCCGGTGATTGCCGGTCGAATTGAATTCGAAAATGTCTCCTTCAAATATCCGGGAATGGAAACCAGCACCCTGCACAATATCAATTTGCGCATTCAGCCGGGCGAAAAGGTGGCGATTATCGGCCGGATTGGGGCGGGTAAAACGACCCTGGAGAAGCTGTTGATGGGGTTGTATCGACCGACCGATGGCTCGGTACGTATCGACGGCTTTGAACTTGATCAACTGCCGCCTGCGGTGATCCGTCGCAATATCGGCTGTGTTCCGCAAGATGTCATTCTCTTTTTCGGATCGGTGCGGGACAACATCATGCTGGGTAATCCGCTGGTGGATGACGTGAGAGTATTGCGCGCCGCCAAGCGGGCGGGTGTCACCAACTTTACCAACCGGGATCCCAACGGGCTGGATCGGCAGATAGGTGAGGGTGGCCGTCAGCTTTCCGGTGGCCAGCGTCAGTCGATCCTGCTGGCACGCGCCCTGCTCAATGATCCCCCCATTCTGGTGATGGATGAGCCGACCTCCAACATGGACAACCAGTCCGAGATGCAGGTCAAACAGGAGCTCGCCAGACTGGGCCCGGAAACCACATTGATCCTCATCACTCACAAAACCTCGATGCTGGATGTGGCATCGCGAGTGATCGTCATCGAGCAGGGGCAGATAGTGGCTGATGGCCCCAAAGAGGTGGTGTTACAGCAGTTGAAGGAAGGCAAGGTGCGCGTGCAGGAGGTGTCCCATGGTTAAGGGGCTAATGGACTGGTTCAAGCGCAGCAAAAAGACGCCTTCCGGCGATGTATTGCCAGCACCCGAGCATCTGGAGTTTGTCGATGACGGCGCGGCAGCTGTACTGCTGACCACGCCGACCGGAGCTCGTATCCTGCTATGGTGCTGTTTCCTCTTTTTCATGAGCGCCATCGTCTGGGCGGCCTGGGCCGAACTGGATGAAGTCACCGTGGGTCAGGGCAAGGTTATTCCGTCCCGTCAGCTGCAGGTGATCCAGAACCTGGAAGGGGGGATCGTCAAAGAGATCTTCGTCAAAGAGGGGGATATCGTCGAAAAGGGGCAGCCGCTGCTGCGTATTGATGACACCCGTTTCCGCTCCGACTTTAGAGAACGGGAGCAAGAGGTGGTCACCCTCAAGGGGGATGTGGCCCGTCTGCGCGCCGAGATGGCCAGCGTCGAGGTGAAAAACGACCCGGCACTGGGGTGGCGTGAGCAGGTCGTGGTAGGCGAAGCGCCTATTCAGTTCCCCGATGGTTATGAAACTGTCTTTGCCGAATACGCACACCGTGAGCGCTCTGTACAGCGGGATCGCCTCAATAACCTGAAGAACCAGCTCTATATTCTTGGTCAGCAAATCGAACAGAAAGAGCAGGAGCTGATTGAACTGAATGCCAAGATCCGCACCGTGAATCGCAGTGTGGATCTGGCCAGACAGGAACTGAATATTAGCCGTCCGCTGGCGAAAGAGGGTATAGTGCCTCAAGTGGAGCTAATTAAGCTGGAGAGGCAGGTCAACGAGATGCAGGGGGAACTGGAGAGCAACCGTCTGCTGATCCCAAAACTCAATTCGGTACTGCGTGAGACCATCTCCAAGCGTAATGATATTGCGCTGAAGTTCAGAGCAGATTCCCAGACTGAACTGAATGAGAAACAGGGGCGGCTTGGCCAGTTGTCAGAAGGGCAGGTTGGCTTGCGAGACAGGGTCGACCGGACCAGCGTGATTGCTCCGCTCAAGGGCACCATCAAGAAACTCAAGATCAACACCCTGGGCGGCGTGGTTCAGCCCGGCATGGATTTGATGGAGATTGTGCCGTTGGAGGATACCTTGCTGGTAGAAGCCAAGGTGTCACCGAAAGATATCGCCTTCCTGCGACCGGGGCTGGATGCCATCGTCAAAATTACTGCCTACGACTTTACAATCTATGGAGGATTGCATGGCAAGGTTGAACAGATAAGTGCGGATTCGATCCAGGATGAGGAGGGGAACTCCTTTTATCTGGTTCGTGTTCGAACAGAGAAGAGTTACTTGGGCGATGAGCTTAACGCACTTCCCATCATCCCCGGTATGTTAGCCAGTGCTGATATCATTACTGGTAAAAAAAGTGTCCTAGACTATTTGCTTAAGCCGATTTTACGGGCAAAGCAGTCGGCACTGAGAGAACGATAAGCCAACAATCTAAAAACAAAACATGACTGGAGATAACATGAAAAAAACGATTGTTGCCATGCTGGTCAGTGGCTGCATCCTGATCCCGAGTTTAGGTCAGGCCCAGACTCTGGAAGAGTCGGTGGCACAGACACTTGCTACGCATCCCAAGATAAAGGAAGCGTTTGATCTGTATCAGGCACGACTCTATCAGCATGATGGAGCCAAGGGTGGCTATTATCCTACGATCGATCTGCGTGGTGGTGTAGGTTATGAGAAGACGGACAGTCCTTCGACAAGAATTAACCCAAACAGTGATGACTCGTTGACTCGTAAAGAGGCTGGACTCAGCCTGCGGCAAATGTTGTTTGATGGCTTTGATGTCAGCAACAACGTCTCCAGAACCGAAGCTGAAGCCAATGCCCAGCGTCTGGCGATGATCTCCGAAGCTGAAAATACCGCGCTGCGAGTAGCTGAGGTCTACCTCAATATGCTGCGTCAGCAGGAGATTTTGGAACTCTCCAAACAGAACCTGGAAACCCACGAACAAATCCGCAGCGACATCAGCAAGCGGACTGATTCAGGGCTTGGTTCTACTGCGGATCAGACCCAGATTGAAGGTCGTGTTGCCCGGGCCTATTCAAATCAGGCCGCTGCAGAAAACAACTATCGCGACGCAGAGAGTGAATTTATTCGTGTCGTGAACGAGGTTCCCAAAGATCTGGTACAGCCGGTTCCCAATACCGAGCTTATCCCGACCAGCCTCGATAGTGCGCTGAAAACAGCGACCGAAGTCCACCCGACCTTGCTCTCTTCCCTGCAGGATATCGAAGCGGCCAAGTATCAACATGAAGGTGCCAAATCCGGTTTCTACCCGAATGTGACATTCGAGGTCGATCAGAACTGGAATGAGGATATCGATGCGGTCAAAGGGCGCAACGATGATCTGACCGCCATGGTGCGGATGCGTTACAACCTGTTCCGTGGCGGTTCTGATGTGGCAGAGAGCAATGCAACATCGGCGCTCTACTCTCAGGCGAAAGACATTCATTTGAATGCGTTCCGCCAAGTGGAGGAAGGAACTCGTCTGGCCTGGAACGCGAAAGAGTCGTTGGCCAAGCAAAAGACCTTCCTGAAAGAGCATGTTGACGCCAGCTATGACACCGTACAGGCGTACAAGAAGCAGTTTGGGTTGGGTCAACGGACATTGCTGGACGTATTGAACACCGAGAACGAACTGTTTGAGGCGCGTCGCAGCTATATCACTGCCGAGTATGATGCACTGCTGGCGGACTATCGCATTCTCAACGCGACAGGCAGCCTGCTCAATGCATTTAGCGTTAAACAACCCGCTGAATGGCAGGCCAGGCAATAACCGTTTGTTCATGATCCCGCTGGGATCATGAACGCCAACATGGTGATTGCAGCTGGCAGTCACCATGTTTGGCTAACGCAGGTTGTTGTACGAGCTTTGAGGAGTGCAGCAGTAATAATGCAGCAGGAATATGATGTGACACTCCAGCGTGGTACCGGTAGCCGATGGTGTTATCTTCTCAATGAATGGAGATACCGATCCTTACGCGCTCTGCGCCACTCCTTATGGATCCTGCTGTTACCCTTCTCACTTCTGCTCTGTGCCAGTCAGCCTCTGCCACAGGAAGATCTCAACTTGATCAAACGGGCGGAGCAGACCTATGGCGCCAGAGCCGGCAAGCGTGTAACTAGTTGGCGTATGCTGGTCATGGAGACGAAGGGCAGGGCCCTGAGCGAAGAAAAAAAGCTTGAGCGAGTAAATAATTTTTTCAATCGGATGCGTTTTATTGACGATATCAAGTTGTGGCGCAAAAAGGATTATTGGGCAACCCCGCTAGAATTTTTGGGAGCCGCTGGGGGAGACTGTGAAGATTTCAGTATCGCCAAATACTCTACGCTGCTCGAGCTTGGGATCCCTGATGATAAAATGCGGATGGTGTACGTCAAGGCTCTTGATTACAACCAGTTTCACATGGTGGTGGCATATTATGAGACACCCTCTTCCGTTCCGGTTATTTTGGATAATTTGATAGGCTCGATTCGCCCTGCCACACAGCGGCGTGATCTGGTGCCTATTTACAGTTTTAACGGTAGTCACTTGTGGTTGATGAAGGCACGAGGCCAAGGGGAACTGGCTGGTCAATCATCCCGCTTGGGATTATGGAATGATTTACGCAATCGCATGACCTCGGGGCGATTGGCTCGGCCAGTGGTGAATTTGGATGATTAACCTATGACGCTCTATCGACAGTTATTAGCCACCATGCTGCTGCTGTTTGGATTGTTATTTGCGGCCACATACTGGGTGCAATTCAATTCAACCCGCACTTATCTGGCGCAGCAACAGGAAACAACGGTCATCAATACGGCAACCTCACTGGGGCTTGCGCTCACCCCCTATCTGGAAAACGGTGACAAGGTTGGTGCCGAGTCGGTGATCCAGGCCATTTTTGATGGTGGCTATTATCGACTAGTTCGCCTTGATCTGCTGGCATCAAAGGATGCCATCGAGCAGGAAAATACCAACAATATTCAGGGGGTGCCACAGTGGTTTGTGAAATTGGGACTGTTTCCTGAGGTATCTAACGAGTCAATTCTGACGTCTGGCTGGTTGCAGCTTGGAAAATTAAAAGTAGTGGGTCACCCCGGCCAGGCTTATTACGAGTTGTGGCGTGGGATGAGTGAGCTGGCGAGCTGGTTTCTGGTCGGCTTTTTGATCACCACAATTTTGTTGATGAGAGCACTCAACTACTTGCTCAAGCCACTCAAACAGATCTGTGATCAAGCCGTCGAGATTGAGCTGCACCATTTCGGTCATACGATCCCGGAGCCTAAAACCCATGAATTGAAGCAGGTCGTTCAGGCGATCAACACCCTCTCAAGCAAGTTGGCGTTGCAGTTCAAAGAGCAAGCCGATGAGGCCGAGAAATTGCGTGAGCGGGTTTATGTCGATGCCGTGTCGGGGCTTGGCAACCGAGCCTATTTTGTGGGCCAGGTAAACGCATGGATAGCGGAGGCTGGCCAAGGTGGCGTCATGCTGGTTGCGGTCGACATGCTGGATGATATCTATCGCGATGAAGGCTTTGCTGCCCGTGACAACATGGTCAAATCGATAGCTCAGGCTTTGAAAGAGCAATTAAAAGGGTGGGATGGCGCAGCCTTGGCACGGATCTCCGCGACGGAATATGCGCTGCTCTGTCCAACTGACGATCTCACTCAGTTAAAAGAGCTGGCTGAAGTGATTAATAGCCGCATTGCCGATCTGGTGGTGAATCCAATGGGCGAAGGGGATGCGCTCTCCGTCATCGGTATTGCTGGTCGTGATGGCAATGATGATCTCTCTGCCTTGTTGACCAAAGCCGATAACGCGCTTGGCAAGGCGCGCAATGAACGCCGTGGTGCTGTGGTGATGGAAGGGGGGACCGAGCAAGGTTTGATGGGGCGTTTGGCCTGGCGAGATCTGGTACAAGATGCCATTTCACGACAACTTTGGCGCTTCAAAGCACAACCAGCTTGCCGGTTTGATAATGGAGCAAGGTTGCATGCCGAGCTATTTGCTTCTATCTCTCGGGATGGCACTGATTATTTTGCCGGTCAGTTCTTGCCCGCGATTGAACAGTTCAAATTGGGTGGCGAGTTTGACCAAGCGGTGCTTGATGCTTGCGTTCCATTACTGCAAAAACAGTCTGATCTGGTACTGGCGATCAACATCACTGCTGGCTCGCTCTGCTCGGATGAATTTTTAACCTGGCTGACGCGCTATCTGACCGAGCATGCAGAGCTCAAAGAGCGGTTGTTATTTGAAATACCTGAAGCTGCCATCATGAAACATAAAGACAACGTGGCTGCGTTGGTTGGCACCTTGCAAGCTCATGGTTTCCAGTGGGGGGTTGACCACTATGGTCGTCACTTCCAGTCTCTGGGCTATCTGGAGGAGTTGTCGCCGGCTTATGTCAAGGTTGATCACGGTTATACCAGTCAGGTCATGGAGCCGGGGGCTGACACCTCATTCCTGGCTGCAGTGTGTCGCGCCGCACACAATGCCGGTGTGACCACCATTGCGACCCGTGTCGAGGATCAACATCAAGTGGAACTGCTTTCCAAGTTGCATATCGATGGTTACCAGGGATTTGTTCATCCTGCCTTCCCATTGTCTTGAATTAAATGGCCCCGATAGGTAATGCCAGTCAGTTAAGTCTGACTGGCATTGTTTTTATTGGCTTTTTGCACCGCATACTTTTGTGGTCTTGCCTTCACACTGCGGGGGTAACTCCGCTCCCTTCGCTCCGGTAATACAAACTGCCCCGCCTGCTTATCCAGCTCCGCCACCCACTTCGGGATACTCCCCGGTGACAGGTACGGCATTCAGTTCAGTTCATGGATGAGGTACACCTATGCCATGTGAAAACTCAGCTGGCTCGCCGTGTATCCCTTCAGACTCGCCGCCATCTTTACCATCTGGCTGCGCAGCAGGTTATACGCCAGCAGCACGCCCCACAGCTCTTGCCGTATCCCCGCCGCCTTCTTGCTGCGCAGGGTCCGCCGGTGTTGTTGCAGGCTGTGCTTCATCTCCCGATAGCCCAACTTGTAGTGGTCAACTAAATCCGGACACTTGGTTAGGCCGATCTTCGGCTTTTGCTGGCGGCATCCCGTGATTGTATTGATGTGGACGCCGCCAGTTGTAGTAATCCATCAGGTAGTAACTGATATCCCGCTTCGCCTCTCGCAAGCTCATATATCCCGTTGCCGGGAGCCACTCTGACTTCAGGCTTCTGAACAACCGTTCCATCGGGGCGTTATCCCAGCAGTTGCCACGCCGACTCATTCTCTGGGTCATGCGATAGCGCCACAGTCGTTGCCGAAATGCCCGACTGCCATATTGGCTGCCCTGGTCGGAGTGAAATAGCGCACCGAATGGGCAACCCCGCGGCTGATAGGCCATCTCCAGTGCTTTGATGGCCAGCTCGGCATCTGGTTTATCTGACATCACCCAGCCCACGACCCGTCGGGTATGCAGGTCGAGCACCACGGCCAGGTAATGCCAACGACCACCGGCCCAGACGTAGGTGATATCGCCACACCACACCTGATTGGGTTGCTGGACATCAAATTCGCGGGCCAGCAGATTGGGAATGTCCGGTCGTTCAGACCGTGCCACCTTATAGCGGTGTGCGCCCGGCTGTTTGGATACCAGCCCGGCTTCCTTCATCAGGTTACGTACTTTGAATCGGCCAATCTGATACCCCAACTCTCGCATCATCGACATCAAGGCGCGGCTGCCCGCTGAGTTCCGGCTCGCTTTGAACAACCGGCGCAACTCAGAGCGCTGCTGCATGCGCTCACGGTTAATCGCCCGCCTGCGGGCCAGATAATCGTAAAAACAGGAAGTGGGCACATCGAAGGCGCAGCAGACCAGAGTGATGGGGGCTTGCTCCCTTAATCGGTCTATCAGCGCGTACGTGTGAAGTCGTCCGCCATCAAGAGAGCAGTAGCCTTTTTTAGAATGTCCTTTTCACGTTCGAGTCGATTGATACGGGCTTCCAGCTCCTGGATTTTCTGCTGCTCAGGAGTTAGCGCTTTGCTGATTGGGGTTGTGCCACTGTGTTCGGATTGAAGCTGCTGAACCCAGCGACGAAGTACGGTTTCACCAACGTCCAGTGAACGGCTGGCTTCGGGGACTGAATATCCCTGGTCGAGCACCAGGGATGCGGCTTCGAGTTTGAATTCGGCAGTAAATGAGCGACGTAATCTTGTCATTGAACACCTCAGGTCATGGTGGCGACTGTACCACCTAAAATGATGTCCGGGATGATTAGACCACTATAATGGCAACGTAGCGGTGGCAATGATACCCTTGAGGGAGATAGTGGTAATGACATCATCTTTGGGCAAAAAGGGAGTGATACCCTGATTGGTCGTCTTGGTGAGAGCATCCTTATTCTGGGGAGCGACACTATGACCGGTGGCGCTGGCTGCAATGCCTGGAAGTGGATAGCTGGCAATACGGATGGCAGTACCTACACTGTCACGGATTTCACCTTGGGGACACCTGCAAGCGGTGGAGATGTACTTGATCTGTCTGATTTGCTGGTTGGCGTACCAGCATGGGATGAAAACGAAGATTTGGCGGTGGTGTTGGAGAATTACTTGTAGCTTATGACTACCAAGATGTTGACTATCGATTCCGCTGAGGCAGGTGGAGAGACAGAACTTTCTAAGGTAGTCTCGATTTGGAGGTTAATGGTCCTACCACCGATTGCAACAACATCGTTAAGCAACTGCAGGATGTTGGCAACCTCAAGGTGGGTCTATAACCTTGTCTCGGGGCCGGGCTTGCCTGGCCCCTGTTTTTTCCCTAAGGGGATGGATAAGATAGCGGTAGTAGAGGAGAGGGGTAATCATGCAGTCATTCAACTGGGTCGACATTGATGGCATCCGTTATAGCTGGGATGGGCAGGGGAACATTACCTGCGCAGGCCAGTTTGGCTATCAGGCCTCGATCGCGGGGGATCGGCTGGATGGGATGGAGATTGAGAATGAGGCCGGTGATGTAGCGGGCTCGCTCTATGTTGATTTCGCTACGGCCTCTATCACTTATGTGCCGGTCATGGATACCGAGTCTGCCCATAACATGATTCTGGTTGGCCATCATCAGGGGCAGCAGGAGTATCCGCTGGCCAGTTTTCACTCTCCGTTGTTGCAAGATTTGCTAGGACCATCTGATACCATCCCTTGGTCTGCGATGGAGGAGGATAGTGGTGGCACCAATATCGGACAGGCGGTGCAAGGACATGTTCTGTCGTGGGACTCGTTCCATTTCGATGATGAGGTGTTGGTCTGTGGCGCGGCTCCTGCGCTGGATATGGCAAACCAGAGCCAGGATCCCGGCAGCATGGTCACCATTAGTCTCGATCTGACCAATCAGATACTGGATCAGCTCCCCCCCTTGCACGATATATGAATCCCTTAGCTGCACGGGCATAATGGCCTCAATCTTTCCGATTGAGGTTTTTTTCTATGTGGCGTCCCCTTCTTACTCTTTCTGCTCTGGTTGTCAGTGCTCCGCTGCTGGCGATTGAAGTGCCGCAAGCGCCCCATCTGGTGGTGAGCGGTTATGCCGAGCAGAAGACCGAACCCGATATGCTCACCCTCAATGTGGAGGTGAGTGCACTGGATAAGCAGGGCCTCAAGGCCAAGCAGCAGGTCGATACCAAGGTCGCAGCCTTTTTCAGCCAACTGGAAGGGTTGGGGATCAAGCGC
The DNA here is from genome assembly GCF_040908215.1 of Aeromonas sp. R5-4. Classification (NCBI taxonomy): domain Bacteria; kingdom Pseudomonadati; phylum Pseudomonadota; class Gammaproteobacteria; order Aeromonadales; family Aeromonadaceae; genus Aeromonas; species Aeromonas sp. R5-4. Next base: position 254,899 of record NZ_JBFODG010000034.1, read on the forward strand.
AGCGATGTTGAGGCTGGCAACCTGATGGTCTCGCCGGAATATCAGTATGGCGAAAACAAGAAGCCGGTATTGTTGGGGTATCGTGCTCAGCGGCAATTGGCGGTGAAGCTCTATCAGCTCGACAAGTTGAGCCCCCTGATGGATACCGCACTCAAAGCCGGGCTGGAGTCCGTATCCCAGATTGAGTACGGGTTGAAATCGCCGCAGGTCATCAAGGAGCAGGCCCGTCTGAATGCCGTTGAGGATGCCAAAACCAAGGCTGAATTTCTGGCCAAGGCGTTCGGGATGAAGCTTGGCAAGGTCTACAGTGTGGAGTACCGCAATGCTTCGCCCATTACCGCCTACAGCCGCAACCTGAAAGTGGTGCAGGCCATGGCGATGGCTGCACCTGCGGCGGATATGGCGGACAACAGCTATCAACAACAGCAGATCACGGTAAGTGATAATATCGAGGCTGTTTTCTTGCTGGAGTGATGCCCGTCGTTTAAGTCCAGTCATGAACAACCCCGCTATTTGCTGCGGGGTTTTTATTGCGCATCGATGCAGATATAAAAAAGCCGACGCTCGTGTTTACTTAATCGAGCGTCGGCTTTTTGTTGCGCTGGGTTTATCAGGCAGTCACAGCATCAGCCTTGGTCGCTTCAGGAGCCGGGTTGCGGATGAGGTAATCAAACGCACCCAGTGCGGCGGTGGCGCCAGCACCCATGGAGATGATGATCTGCTTGAACGGTACCGTGGTGGCATCGCCAGCGGCGTAGACGCCGGGCAGGGAGGTCGCCCCTTTGGTATCGATTTCGATCTCGCCAAAGCGGGTCAGGGCAATCTCGCTCCCTTTCAGAAACTCGGTGTTCGGTACCAGGCCGATCTGGACGAAGATCCCCGCCACCGCCAGATGTTTTATCTCACCGGTGGTGCGATCTTCGTAGTCCATACCGACCACCTTGCTGCCATCACCGATCACTTCGGTGGTGCGAGCGCTCATGATGATGTCGATATTGCCCATGGAGCGAGCCTTCTTCTGCAGCACTTCATCGGCACGCAGGGTGTCGGCGAACTCCACCACAGTCACATGCTCGACGATGCCAGCCAAGTCGATCGCTGCCTCGATGCCGGAGTTACCGCCACCGATCACAGCTACTCGCTTGCCCTTGAAGAAGGGACCATCGCAGTGCGGGCAGTAGGCCACGCCCTTGGTGCGGTACTCGAGCTCGCCCGGCACGTTCAGGTCGCGCCAGCGGGCACCGGTCGCCAGGATCACGGCGCGGCTCTTCAAGGTGGCGCCAGAGGCGAGATCCACGTTCACATATCCATCTTTACTGATGGCGGCGGCACGCTGCTCGGTGATCACTTCCACGCCGTACTCTTTGACGTGCTGCTCCAGGCTGGCGGCCAGCTTGGGGCCTTCGGTGTAGGGCACGGAGATAAAGTTCTCGATGCCGACGGTGTCCATCACCTGACCACCGAAACGTTCGGCAACGATGGCGGTGCGAATGCCTTTACGAGCGGCATAGATGGCCGCTGCGGCGCCAGCCGGGCCACCGCCCACGACCAGCACATCGTAGGGATCTTTCTCATTCAGCTCGGCAGCCTTGCGCTCGGCGGCACCGGTGTCGAGTTTGGCGACGATCTCTTCGAGCGAAATACGGCCCTGGCTGAACGGTTGGCCGTTCAGGTAGACATTCGGCACCGCCATGATTTGACGCTCGGCAACCTCTTCCTGGAACAGGGCGCCGTCGATCATGGTGTGAGTGATGCCGGGGTTCAGGGTCGCCATCAGGTTGAGGGCCTGTACTACGTCCGGGCAGTTGTGGCAGGAGAGGGAGATATAGGTCTCGAAGTGGAACTCACCCTTGAGATTGCGGATCTGCTCCTGCACGGCCGCATCGGCCTTGGAGGGGTGGCCGCCGCTTTGCAGCAGGGCGAGCACCAGAGAGGTAAATTCATGACCCATGGGGATGCCGGCAAAGTGAACGCGCGGGGCTTGCCCCTGCGGCGCGACACTCATGGAAGGCTTGCGAGCGGCAGTGCCAGAGGTCTGGGTGATCTTGGGGGACATCTCGGCGATCTCGCTGGCCAGTGCCAGCAGCTCTGCAGATTTGTCGCTGTCGTTGCCGGACACGCTGATCTCGATGGGATTGACGATGTACTGCAGATAGGTGTTCAGCTGTTGTTTGAGGTTGGTATCCAACATCTTCGAATTCCTTCTTGTGATTGCGGGTCGGCGTGAGATGTAAGCCGGAAAGCAGACCGGCGCCTTTGCTTGGGGCCGGAAACAAAACCGGCCCTTATGCGGGCCGGTCTTGGAAGCGGGAGGCTTAGATCTTGCCTACCAGGTCCAGGGACGGGGCCAGAGTGGCTTCGCCTTCTTTCCATTTAGCCGGGCACACTTCACCCGGGTGGGAAGCAACGTACTGGGCTGCTTTGACTTTGCGCAGCAGTTCCAGTGCGTCACGGCCGATGCCGCCAGCGTTGATCTCGACGATCTGGATGATGCCCTGCGGGTCAATTACGAAGGTACCGCGGTCAGCCAGACCAGCTTCTTCGATCATCACGCCGAAGTTGCGGGTGATGGTACCAGTCGGGTCACCAATCATCGGGTACTGGATCTTCTGAATGGTGTCAGAAGTGTCGTGCCATGCTTTGTGAGTGAAGTGGGTATCGGTAGAGACAGAGTAGATCTCAACGCCCAGCTTCTGGAATTCAGCGTAGTTGTCAGCCAGGTCGCCCAGCTCGGTCGGGCAAACGAAGGTGAAGTCAGCCGGGTAGAAGAAGACCACGGACCACTTGCCTTTCAGGTCAGCGTCAGACACCTGAACGAATTTGCCATTGTGGTAGGCGGTAGCATTGAACGGCTTGATTTCAGTGTTGATGTAGGTAGACATGTAATTGCTCCTTGGTGATGTACATATGCCGGTCTGGTGTTGAAGAGTCTTGCCAGACGAGGCGCTTAACTTTCGATGGATTCATCATAGGGGCTTCCGTTAATCGATAAAAGCCGCAATTTTGAATCGCTTAAATCTACTTATTAGATAGCTCACTATGGCTGTACCTAACATGAATATCTCTGGCCTACTGAGATAACTCCTTGTCGTGGTTCAATATCTGTGCGCTACATCGCCTTTTCAAGGCATAAGAAGGGGTGTGCAGAGCCACGATGACGCGATGAGATAAACGGTGGTGCAAACAGGTGGCGCAGGAGGTTGAGGCAGCTGCTTGCAGCGATGGGGATGTGCTGGCAAGGGGAGGCAGAAAGGCGCAGATAAAAAAATCCCGGCGCTATCGCAACGACAGGGCCGGGTCATCAAACAAGGAATGGCTATATAAACAAATGCTTTACAGCAAAGACTAACTACGGGGTGTGCAAACTTGCAGACATATGAGAGGAAGATAATGGGTGCACAATCCCTCGTCTCCCCCTCGGCAACTATTGCATGAGAGGGATGATAGTGTGACGCAGATCACAAGGCAAGCATTTGGTGTAATTTTTCAATCAAAATGAAAGTGTTTCATCATTTCAGCTTATTTTGACGGCTGAAAACGCTTTTATTGTAATTTAATTACAAGTTGATCTATCAAAAGTCGGTAGGTGGTTCCTGCTCTTCCATCAATTCCAGCAGGTTGATGGCCACGGCAATAAAGTCCGACTCGGTGACAATGCCGATCAGCTTGCGTCCTTTGAGTACCGGCAGGCAGCCATATCTGTGCCGCTGTAGGTAAAGTGCCGCCTCCTTGATGCCGGCGTGAGGATCTACGCTCGCCACTTGCCGTGTCATGATCTCGTCGAGTTGCACGCTGTCGGTAAATTCTGCTTCCCGCTCCGGGCTGATGAGCAGCAGCTTGGATTCCCGGGTGGCCAGGATATCGGTGAGGGTTACCAACCCCAGCAGGTGATGCTGCTCATCGACGATGGGAATGTGGCGGATCCGCTCCTGCTGCATCAGGTCCATCGCCTGTTTGACACTGTTTGACGGACCCAGAGTGAAGGGGTGTTCGGTCATGATTTCGGATAGGGTCATCATGGTGGGCCTCCTTGTGTATCTGCTTTCACCCTAGCCCAGCCCCAACTGGCAAAACATGATCAGGGTCAATACAGAACATTAAAGAATCATTAACCGGATGTGTGTCTCAATATTGCTCGCTACCCCTTGTCTCTCTTGGGTTTTTGGTCTTTTGGGTTGCCTTGGAAGATGGGGATAACTAGACTAGCCGCCGATTCCCCCCGAGGTGAAAGATGCAAGTATCCGATTTTCATTTTGATCTGCCAGACGAGCTGATTGCCCGCTATCCGATGGCAGAGCGTACCGCCAGCCGCCTGTTGCAGCTCGATGGTCAGACTGGCGCCCTGCGCCACGGTCAATTTGTGGATGTGCTGGATCAGCTCAATCCGGGTGACCTGCTGGTATTCAATAACACCCGTGTCATTCCGGCGCGCATGTTTGGCCAGAAGGCCAGCGGCGGCAAGCTGGAGGTACTGGTCGAGCGCATTCTGGACGAGCACAGCGTGCTGGCCCATGTCCGTGCCTCCAAGGCGCCCAAGCCCGGCACCCGGATGATCATGGATGGTGGTGTTGAAGCCGAGATGCGCGCCCGCCACGACGCCCTGTTCGAGATCCACTTCCTCGACCCGCGTCCGGTGCTGGAGATTTTGGAGGCCATCGGCCACATGCCGCTGCCCCCCTATATCGACCGTCCCGACGAGGATGCCGACAAGGAGCGCTACCAGACCGTTTACAATCAAAAGCCGGGCGCCGTCGCGGCGCCGACCGCTGGTCTGCACTTTGATGAGCCGCTGCTTGAGAAAATTCGGGCCAAAGGGGTTGAAACGGCCTTCGTCACCCTGCATGTAGGGGCGGGGACCTTCCAGCCGGTGCGGGTTGAGAAGATTGAAGATCACCATATGCACTCCGAGTATGCGGAAGTGCCGCAAGAGGTGGTAGATGCCATCGCGGCCACCCGGGCCCGTGGTGGTCGGGTGATTGCGGTGGGGACCACATCGGTGCGTTCGCTGGAGAGCGCGGCCAAGGTCACCCTGGCGCAGGGCAAACCGCTGGCGCCCTTCTTTAGTGACACCGATATTTTCATCTTCCCTGGCTACCAGTTCCAGATTGTCGATGCCATGGTCACCAACTTCCATCTGCCGGAGTCGACCCTGATCATGCTGGTCAGCGCCTTTGCCGGTTATGACAACGTGATGGCGGCCTATCAGGCAGCCGTGGCCGGGCAGTACCGTTTCTTCAGCTACGGGGACGCCATGTTCGTCACCCGTCGCCAGGTTGAAGCATAAGCTTCAGCTTATTTACCGGGCCGTGAGTGGCCCTCCTATTGTCAGACTGTTTATCTGACGCAGCCGAGGTAGCAATGAAATTTGAACTGAAAACCACCGACGGCCGTGCCCGTCGCGGTCAACTGGTCTTCGAACGTGGTGTGGTACAAACGCCGGCCTTTATGCCGGTCGGGACTTACGGCACCGTCAAGGGGATGACCCCGGAAGAAGTGCGTGAAACCGGCGCCCAGATCCTGCTGGGTAACACCTTCCACCTCTGGCTGCGCCCGGGTCAGGAAGTGATGCGTGCTCACGGCGATCTGCATGACTTCATGAACTGGCAGGGCCCGATCCTGACCGACTCCGGTGGTTTCCAGGTGTTCAGCCTGGGCCATATTCGCAAGATCACCGAAGCGGGCGTCCACTTCCGTCACCCCATCAATGGCGAGAAGATCTTCCTCGACCCCGAGAAGTCCATGGAGATCCAGTTCGATCTGGGCTCCGACATCGTGATGATCTTCGACGAGTGCACCCCGTACCCGGCTACTTATGAAGAAGCGCGCAAGTCGATGGAGATGTCCCTGCGCTGGGGCAAGCGCTCCCGCGACAAGTTTGATGCGCTGGGCAACAAGAACGCCCTGTTCGGCATCATCCAGGGCTCGGTCTACGAAGATCTGCGTGATGTCTCCCTCAAGGGGCTGCTGGAGATCGGTTTCGACGGTTATGCGGTCGGTGGTCTGGCCGTGGGCGAACCCAAAGAGGACATGCACCGCATCCTCGAGCACGTATGCCCGAAAATTCCGGCTGACAAGCCGCGCTACCTGATGGGTGTCGGCAAGCCGGAAGATCTGGTGGAAGGGGTGCGCCGTGGTATCGACATGTTCGACTGCGTCATGCCGACCCGCAACGCCCGCAACGGCCACCTGTTCACCACCGATGGCGTAGTGAAGATCCGCAATGCCCAGCACCGCAACGACACCAGCACCCTGGATGCCGAGTGCGATTGCTACACCTGCAAGAACTACAGCCGCAGCTACCTGCACCATCTGGACAAGTGCAACGAGATCCTCGGTGCCCGTCTGAATACGATTCATAACCTGCGTTACTACCAGCGTGTGATGCAGGGTTTGCGGGACGCGATCGAGCAGGGTAAATTAGACGACTTTGTAACAGAGTTTTACCGTCGGCAAGGGAAGCCTGTGCCTCCGTTAGCTGAAAATAACGTTAAATAACAACATATAATTTTGTTTTTTTAAATCTACATCAATAAGAGGTTGTTAAATGAGCATTATCTCCAAGGCGTATGCAGAAGGCGCAGCACCGGGTGCACAGGGTGGTGGTATGGAAATGATCATCATGCTGGCCGTATTCGGCCTGATCTTCTACTTCATGATCTATCGTCCCCAGGCCAAGCGTGCCAAGGATCACCGCAATCTGATGAGCTCCTTGTCCAAGGGTGATGAAGTGCTCACTTCCGGTGGCCTGGTTGGCAAAATTGCCAAAGTGGCTGCAGACAGCGATTACCTGGTGATCGCCCTGAACGACCAGACTCAAGTCACCATCAAAAAGGACTTCGTCTCTGCCGTTCTGCCCAAGGGTTCTATCCAGTCCCTTTAATCTCCCAAGGAGCACAGCGTGTTGAATCGCTATCCGCTGTGGAAATACCTGATGGTGATCCTGGTGATCGCCATCGGTTTTCTATATGCAGCCCCCAATCTTTACGGCGAAGATCCGGCTTTGCAGGTTTCTGCCAGCCGTGGTGCCGAAGTCAAGCTAGATACTCTTGATCTGGTGAAAGAGACCCTTGAAGCGGCCAAGATCCCGGTCAAACATGCTGCATTCGAGCACGGTTTTATCCTGATCCGTTTCAAGAACACCGAAGACCAGCTGAAGGCGCGCGATATCGTTGCCAACAAGCTGGGCGACAACTTCATTACCGCACTCAACCTGGCACCTTCCACTCCCGCCTGGCTCGAAGCCATCGGTGCGGCGCCTCTGAAGCTGGGTCTTGATCTGCGCGGTGGTGTGCACTTCCTGATGGAAGTGGACATGGCCGAAGCACTGACCAAGCAGCAAGAGCAGATGGTGCAGGATTTCCGCTCTGAGCTGCGCACCCAGAAGATCCGTTACTCCGGCGTGCGCCGGGTCGGTGATCAGGTGCAGGTGATCTTCCGTGACGAAGCCGATCAGGAACGCGCCGTTTCTCATCTGCGTCGTCAGAACCCTGATTTGACCTTCACTACCGAGCAGAAAGGGGATGAGTTCATCCTGCTGGCTGGTCTGAGCGAAGCCAAGATCAAGGAAGTGAAGAAGTACGCCCTCGAGCAGAACATCACCATCATCCGTAACCGGGTCAACGAACTGGGCGTGGCCGAGCCGCTGGTACAACAGCAAGGCGCCGAGCGCATTGTCGTTGAACTGCCCGGTATTCAGGATACCGCCCGCGCCAAGGAGATCCTGGGGGCAACCGCGACCCTGGAATTCCACATGGTCGATGAGACTGCCGACATCCAGGCTGCGGCCGATGGTCGTGTCCCGCCCAGCTCCAAGGTCTACAACGATCGCAACGGTCGTCCCGTGGTGCTGCAAAAGCGGGTGATCCTGACCGGTGACCACATTGTGGGTGCCCAGTCCGGTTTCGACGAGTACAGCCGTCCCCAGGTCAACATCAAGCTGGATGGCCAGGGTGGCAACAAGATGGCCAACTTTACCAAGGACAACGTCGGTAAAGGGATGGCGACCGTCTTCATCGAGTACAAGCCGGTCGGTCAACCGGGCCCGGATGGCAAGCGCAAGTTCCGCAAGCAGGAGGAGGTGATCAACGTCGCCACCATCCAGTCGCGTCTTGGCAGCCAGTTCCGTATCACAGGTATCGACAATGCCAACGAAGCCCACAACCTGGCGCTGCTGCTGCGTGCCGGTGCCCTGATCGCCCCGATCCAGATCGTGGAAGAGCGCACCATTGGCCCGAGCCTGGGTCAACAGAACATCGACAGCGGTATGGAAGCCATCGGCTGGGCCATGCTGGTGATCGTGCTGTTCATGGGGATCTACTACCGCGCGTTCGGCTGGGTTGCCAACCTGGCGCTCTGTATGAACCTGGTGTTGATTGTCGGCATCATGTCGATGATCCCTGGTGCCACCATGACATTGCCGGGTATCGCCGGTATCGTCTTGACGCTGGGTATGGCGGTGGATGCCAACGTGCTGATCTACGAGCGTATTCGTGAAGAGATCCGCAACGGTCGTGGTGTTCAGCAAGCCATCCATCTGGGCTTTGATCGGGCATTCTCCACCATCGCCGACTCCAACGTGACCTCGCTGATCACCTGCGTGATCCTGTTCGGTATCGGTACTGGCGCCATCAAGGGCTTTGCCCTGACGCTGGGCATTGGTCTGACCGCCTCCATGTTTACTGCCATCACAGTTTCCCGTGCCATTATCAACCTGGCTTGGGGTGGACGGCGTATCGACAAGCTGCCCATCTGAGGATAGAGAGATGTTTCAGATTCTACATTTTGAAAAACCGATCCCGTTTATGCGCTATGCCAAGCCGGGTGTGGTTTTCTCTTCCGTGCTGATGGTGGTAGCCCTGTTCTTCCTGTTTGATCGGGGGCTGAACTGGGGTCTGGACTTTACCGGTGGTACCACCATCGAGGTGGGGTTCCAGCAGTCGGTGAGCCTGGACAAGATCCACGACGCTCTGGAAGAGCAGAAGATTGAAGGGGCAACCCTGCAACACTTTGGCTCCAGCCGTGACGTGCTGTTCCGCCTGACCCCGAAAGAGGGGGTCAAGGTAGAACAACAGGGTAACGAAGTGCTGGCGGCGGCCAAGCAGCTCGACGAGGGCGCAGTGCTCAAACGCGTCGAGTTCGTCGGCCCTTCCGTGGGTGATGAACTGGCGACAGACGGTGCGCTGGCCATGCTGGCCTCCATCCTCTGTATTTTGGCCTACGTGGCAGTGCGTTTCGAATGGCGTCTGGCGCTGGGGGGCATTCTCTCCCTGGTGCACGACGTGGTGATCACGCTGGGTGTCTTTGCCTACTTCCAGTACGAGTTCGACCTGACCGTACTGGCGGCACTGATGACCCTGGTGGGTTACTCCCTGAACGATACCATCGTGGTGTTCGACCGCTTGCGGGAGAACTTCCGCAAGGTGCGTAAAGGGGATACCGAGTACATTCTGGATCTCTCCATGACCGAGACCCTGAGTCGTACCATCATCACCTCCGGCCTTACCTTTATCGTGGTGCTGGCGCTGCTGCTCAAGGGCGGTGCGCTGATCCACGGTTTTGCCGTGGCCATGGTGATCGGTGTGGCGTTCGGTACCTACTCCTCCATCTATGTGGCGAGTGCGTTTGCCATGTTCCTCGGCGTCAAGCGCGAGCACATGCTGCCCACCCAGGTAGAGAAAGAGGGTGCGGACCAACAGGAAATCCTGCCGTAACAGTGAAGAGCGCCTCATGGCGCTCTTTTCTTATCTCTGCGTGTCGTTTGCTGACGCACATGATTTAAACAACAGGAGTTTGTCATGCATCACAATCCCCGTTTTTTGGCGCTGGTTGACGGGATCCGCTCCCGCATCACCGAAACCGATGTTCACCAGATCAAGCGCTGGCAGGACGAAGGGCGCACGTTTCACCTGATTGACGTGCGGGAAGAGAGCGAGTGGGCCAGGGGCCATCTGCCCGGTGCCCGATATCTGGGTCGTGGCGTGATTGAGCGGGATATCGAGACCCAGTTCCCGGATCTCGAGACCGAGCTCTACCTCTATTGTGGTGGTGGTTTTCGCTCCATTCTGGCTGCGGACAACCTGCAACAGATGGGTTATCGCAAGGTGATCAGCGTCGACGGCGGCTTTCGCGGTTGGTGCGATGCCGGATACCCTGTCGAATCCTGATTTATTTGAGGTAGAGGGGCACAGCTACATGACAAAGCGGCAGTTGACCTTTACCATATGCGGGGTCAAGCGTAAGCGTCGGAGTGTTCATTGAACGTCAGGAAAGGGATTGGATACCTCCTCGGTATCCTGTTGTTGCTTCCCATGTGGGGTTGCAGCAGTAGCAGTCAGGTTAACACCCCCAAGGTTCCCAAGCCGCAGCCTGCTTCACTGGTGTTGGCGACCCCCCTGCAGGTCTCCTACCAGAGTGAGCTGGCGCTTGCCCGACTCGGGCAGATGCTCAGTGAAATGGAACTGACCACCGAGCAACGGGCAGAGTTGTTCTATGAGCGTGCCGTGGTGTTTGATCGGGTTGGTCTGCGTTCCCTCGCGCGGCTCGATTTCAACCGTGCCCTGCGGGAGAAACCAGATTTCGCCGAAGCCTACAACTTCATCGGCGTCTATCTGGTACAGCAGCAGAATTACGACGAAGCCTATGATGCGTTCGATTCCGCCCTCGAACTGGCGCCGGACTATGACTATGCCTATCTCAACCGTGGCATCGCCCTCTATTACGGTAACCGTCCCGAGCTGGCCGCGGCCGATATGAAGCGTTTCTATGAGGCGCAGCCGGAAGACCCCTATCGGGTGATCTGGCTCTATCTGGCCGAGCAGAAACTCGACCCGTCGGCCGCCATGAGCCGGATGCGCGAGCGTCTCAACAAGTACGATGACGATGCCTGGAACTGGGATCTGGTTCGCCTTTATACCGGCGAGATCAACGCTTCCCAGCTGATGGGCAACGTGGTGAAAGGGGTGAAGGATAACCGGGAGCTTGCCGAGCGCCTGTGTGAAACCTACTTCTATCTGGGCAAGTTCGAGTTGGGCAAAGGCAACCGCAAGGAAGCCATCAGCTACTTCAAGCTGGCCTTATCCAACAACGTCTATGACTTTATCGAGCACCGCTATGCGCTGCTGGAGCTGGAGTTGATGGCGCGCAAACCCTTGCCGCCAGGTGCCCAGAGCGCTCGTAACAAGGGGGATCAGCCCTCCTGATCCACTGCCAGATAGTGGTAAAAAAGGCCTCGCGATGAGGCCTTTTTGTTGGGCGAATGGCGGGTTTACTCCACCAGGCTCATACCGGGGATCTGGCGCCAGTAGCCGTTGCAGTCGCTTCCTTGCTGCAAGGGGAGGGGAGCCTGGCCCTGCCGGTTGGCTTTGAAGCGGGCCAGCATCTCCAGCGTCTCCATCCCTTGCGGCGAAAGCCTGACCACATCTACCAGACCTTCCATACCAGCCAGCTCGTTACCCAGGTTGTAGCAGTAACCGGACTGGGTCTGGATCCCGTTGAGATTGAACACCCGTTGCCCCTCGCGGCTGTTGGCCAGTCGTCCGGTGGGGTAGTTGATGCAGGCGAGCTCGCAGTTGTCCTTGGGCTTGTCGAGGGATCGGGCGGTGAAGCAGCGCGCCGAGTATGCGAGCGGCAGATGGCCGTAGGCAAACACCTCGACCTCAAATTGGTCGCGCAGGGTGCCCAGATCCTGATTGAGCTGGATCAGCCAGTCACGGGAGAGCTCCACCGGCATGACCCAGCGTTTCATCCCCTGTTTGAGCAACATGCGCAGCACATCGGCGTTATAGGCGTTGATGGCGGGGCCACAGACGAAGGGGATCCCAGCCTCCCAGGCGAGTTGCACCGTACCGAGATCGTTGGCTTCGACCATCAGATCACCATTGTCGACCAGCCGCTTCACCTCCTTGAGTTCGGAGGGGGCGGAGATAAGGGCGAGGGTCGAGAGCACCACCTGCTTGCCGGAGCTGGCCACCTGACGGGCCAGCGTAATCCAGTCATCGACTTTGAGTTCGCGCCGTTTGCTGCAAACGGTCTCTCCCAGATAGATGATGTCGGCCTGACTGTCGGCGGCGGCATGGTAAAAGGCTTCGGTATCGGCTTTGGGCCAGTAGAAGAGCAGAGGCCCGAGAGAAAATTGCATGGGTGGACTCCTTATTGCCACTGACGATGGTAGGCGCCGAGGGTAGTCTGGCTACCTTCGGAGACGCGGGCGAGCTGGGCATCCCACTCAGCTTTGACCTGATAGGCCTCGGGATTGGCCTGATAGGCATCGATGGCTGCACGCCAGACCCGGGTCACTTGCTCCACATAAGCGGGGCTGCGCTGGCGCCCTTCAATCTTGACCGACTGGATCCCGGTCTTGAAGAGCTCGGGCAGCAGACCCAGGGTATTGAGACTGGTGGGCTCTTCCAGCGCGTGGTAGGTCTGGCCATCCACGTCGAAACGCCCCTTGCAGAGGGTCGGATAACCGGCATTTTCGCCCGGGCCATAGCGGTCGATCAGCACCTCGTTGAGCCGCGACTCGAGACCATTCGGGGTCTCTTCCCAACGGACGAACTTGGCCGGTGAGCAGGCGCCGACGGTGTTGGGACTCTCGCCAGTCATGTAGGAGGAGAGATAGCAGCGCCCCTCGGCCATAATGCAGAGGCTGCCAAAGGCGAACACCTCTAGGCCAACATCGGTCTCGCGGGCCAGTTGCTTGACCTGATGCATGGAGAGCACCCGGGGCAGCACCACCCGTGTGACATTGAATTGCTGCTGATAGAAGCGAATGGCGGCGGCATTGGTGACGCTGGCCTGCACCGAGACATGGAGTTCCATCTCGGGGTAGTGGCGGCTGGCATATTCCAGCACGGCGAGATCGGCGATGATTAACGCATCGGCGCCGAGGGCCACCCCGCGATCAACCGCCTGTTTCCAACGCGCATCGGCCCCAGGATGGGCAAAGGTATTGATGGCAATATGCAGCTTGCGACCATGTTGATGCACATAATCCACCGCCTTCTCCAGTTTGCTGTCGGTAAAGTTGAGACCGGCAAAGTGGCGGGCATTGGTGTCATCCTTGAAACCGATATAAACGGCATCGGCCCCGTTATCCACGGCGGTTTTCAGTGCCGGCAAACTGCCTGCCGGACAGAGTAATTCCATTGGTACGCTCCGAGAGTGCATATGAAGGGCAAACGAGCCCTGATTGTATGCAGCCATGCACTCCCGCTTTTTGACCTGAGGCAGCTTTGTGTGGCTTTACCCTTCTTGAGGTAACCCTGCACAAGTTTGATTTCCAACAGGATCTTGCCACTCTCCCTGTGTTTGAATGCGCAAAAAAGGGAGTCTATCGTGTTTCAACAACTGCAACGCCGCCTGGTCGAACAGGCTCCGCGCTTCTTGCGCCATCCCCTCAAGCTGGTTCCCTTCAATCTGCAAAAGCAGCTGATGGAGAGTTTGCTGGCCCGGGTATTCAAAGAGGCTATCGAAGATGGCGATTTCGAGTTTTTGGCAGACAAGTGGCTGAAAGTCGAAGTCTCTGATCTGGAGTTGTGCTGGTTTATCAGTGAGCAGAATGGCCAGCTGGTGGTAGCTCGCGAGTGTGACAAGGCCGATGTCTGCTTCAGCGGTACCGCCAACGACCTGATCCTCATCGCTGGTCGCAAAGAGGATCCGGATTCGCTCTTTTTCCAGCGTAAGCTGAAGATAGAAGGGGATACCGAACTGGGTCTTGAGGTGAAAAACCTGATGGACAGTCTGGATCTCGATGGCTTGCCGAGCCTGATGAAGTATCCCCTGATGGATCTGGCGACGTTTATCGAACGCGCCTGCACCGAGTCAGCGCAGGCTCCGGTGCAGACGGCGCCGGGCGGGATCCCGTCTTAAGTGGACAATCACCCCATGGGCATGGCGACGATAATGGTGCCGTGCCCAGAGGCAACGACAGGCCCACAGACAGGGCACCAAGGCGATGAGTGCCGCAGGGGCTGGCAGCTGTGACATGGCCAGCCCCGCAGCCAGCCAGATGAAGGGCTGCGCTTCATACAGCCACTCCGGCTGCAGCCAGCGTTTGCTCGGAAAGATAATCAGATCGGTACGCCGGTAGCTGGAGCGCATCATCCAGGTCACCGCTCCGGCGATAAACAGCAAGGCGCCTGCAAACCAGAGCAGGGGCTGTTCACTCAACGTAATCATGGCAATGGCTGCCAGCAGGTAGAGGCTGGGCAATCTCTCATAGATAAAGGGAGGAAGCATGGCGTTGTGTCTCCTGTGCCGTTTATCGGATATCCATCAAGTTTAGTCCCCCCCTCTCACTTCCCTCATGCTGGTTTGTTATACAAACGGGTGGCTTTGTTCTGAAATGGCTCGGCTTTTACGGTGCCAACATCGTGTTCTCTTATGTTACAATTGCGCGCCATTTTTGACTGAAGATTGACTGGGCATGTTGGATCAGATTCGTATCGTTTTGGTAAACACCTCTCATACCGGCAACATGGGGTCTGCGGCACGCGCCATGAAGACCATGGGGTTGACCCAGCTGGTATTGGTTGATCCGCAAGCCTTGCCGGATGACAATGCCTTCGCCCTGGCGGCTGGTGCCAGCGATGTGCTTGCCAATGCCCGTATCGTCCCGACTCTGGATGACGCGATCGCCGATTGTGGTTTGGTGATTGGCACCAGCGCCCGCTCTCGAACCCTGAGCTGGCCCATGCTCGATCCCCGTGAAGCCGGCGAAAAGTCGGTGGTTGAGGGGATGCAGCACCCGGTCGCGCTGGTGTTTGGCCGTGAACGCACCGGTCTCACCAATGACGAGTTGCAAAAGTGCCACTACCACGTGGCCATTCCGGCCAATCCTGATTACAGCTCCCTCAATCTGGCCATGGCGGTGCAGACCCTCTGTTACGAAGTGCGGATGCGCTGGCTGCTGGGGCAGGCCGCCGAGCCTGAAGATGAGATGGCCTATCCGAGTGCCGCCCAGCTGGAAGGGTTCTATCAGCACCTGGAACAAACCCTGATGAAGACCGGTTTTATTGCCGATGACCATCCGGGTCATGTGATGAGCAAGCTGCGTCGCCTGTTCAATCGGGCTCGGCCGGAGGCAGCTGAGCTCAACATTCTGCGCGGTATTCTGACCTCGGTGCAGAAAGCGCGCGTACCGGATTAATCCGACTGATTTACTCAACCATATACTTGACTGATTTGGTCGGGTATGTGACCATGTGCCCCATTAAATTGCTTCGCAAGACGGTAAGGCACATGAGACTGACTTCAAAAGGACGTTACGCTGTAACCGCCATGCTCGACGTGGCGCTGCATGCAGAGCAGGGGCCCGTCCCCCTTGCCGATATTTCCGAGCGCCAGGGCATCTCGTTGTCCTATCTCGAGCAGCTCTTTGCCCGCCTGCGCAAACATGGTCTGGTGAGCAGTGTGCGTGGCCCGGGCGGTGGTTATCGCCTCGGTTTGGCCCCAGGCGAGATTTCGGTTGGTCAGGTGATCACCGCGGTCGATGAGTCGGTCGATGCTACCAAGTGCCTCGGCAAGGGCGGCTGCCACGGCGGTACCCAGTGCCTGACTCACTCCCTGTGGCGTGATCTGAGTGAGCGGATCTCCAGCTTCCTCGGGGATATCACCCTGGCCGAGCTGGTACGCCAGGCCGATGTGCGCCGGATTGCCGGCAAGCAAGATGAACAAATGAAGACCGTGTTGTCCCTGGTTGAACGGGCAGAACACGGCGATGTGAGCTTGAAAGTCCAACTATAAACGTGCTTTCCACAGCGGGACTCTGTATGACCCGGACTGTGACGGAGAAAAACATGAAACTGCCTATTTACCTTGATTATTCGGCAACCTGTCCGGTGGACCCGCGTGTCGCAGAAAAAATGATGCAGTGTCTCACCATGGATGGCCTGTTCGGCAATCCGGCTTCCCGTTCTCACCGCTTTGGCTGGCAAGCCGAGGAGGCGGTGGATCTGGCCCGTAATCAAGTGGCAGATCTGATCGGTGCCGATCCCCGCGAGATCGTCTTCACTTCCGGTGCGACCGAATCCAATAACCTGGCCATCAAGGGTGTTGCCCACTTCTATGCCAGCAAGGGCAAGCACATCATCACCTCCAAGACCGAACACAAGGCTGTGCTCGATACCTGTCGCCAGCTGGAGCGTGAAGGGTTCGAGGTGACCTATCTTGAGCCGATGCCCAACGGCCTGTTCACTATCGAGATGATCGAGAATGCCATGCGTGATGACACCATCCTGGTCAGTATCATGCATGTGAACAACGAAATCGGCGTGGTTCAGAACATTGCCGCCATCGGCGAGTTGTGCCGTTCCCGCAAGATCCTGCTGCACGTGGATGCCGTTCAGAGTGTGGGCAAGATCCCGGTAGATGTGGAAGCACTGAAAGTGGATCTGCTCTCCGTCTCTGCGCACAAGGTGTATGGTCCGAAAGGGATTGGTGCACTGTTTGTTCGTCGCAAACCCCGCGTTCGTCTGGAAGCCCAGATGCACGGTGGCGGCCACGAGCGCGGCATGCGTTCCGGTACTCTGCCTACCCACCAGATCGTCGGGATGGGCGAAGCTTTCCGCATCGCCAAAGAAGAGATGGTGAGTGAAGGCGAGCGCATCTTGGCTCTGCGCCAGCGTCTGTGGAATGGCATCAAGGATATTGAAGCCGTCTACATCAATGGCGATCTGGAGCAACGTGTTCCGGGTAACCTCAACGTCAGCTTTGCCTATGTTGAAGGGGAATCCCTCATCATGGCGCTGAAAGATTTGGCGGTCTCTTCCGGTTCGGCCTGTACCTCCGCCAGCCTGGAGCCCTCCTATGTGCTGCGCGCACTGGGTCTGAACGACGAGCTAGCACACAGCTCCATCCGTTTCAGCATGGGTCGCTTCACCACCGAGGAAGAGATTGACTACGCGGTCAAGCTTATTCGTGACTCCATCGGTCGTCTGCGCGAGATGTCCCCTCTGTGGGAGATGTACAAAGACGGCGTCGATCTGAACACGGTCGAATGGGCTCATCACTGATCTATCTGGTCAGTGAGCAACAGAATTAGCAGGAGTGATATATGGCTTACAGTGAAAAAGTAATCGACCACTACGAGAATCCTCGCAACGTCGGTGGTTTCGACAAGAATGATCCCAGCGTTGCAACCGGCATGGTCGGTGCGCCCGCTTGTGGCGACGTGATGAAGCTGCAATTGAAGATCAGCGACGAAGGCATCATCGAAGATGCCAAGTTCAAGACCTACGGCTGCGGTTCCGCCATCGCCTCCAGCTCCCTGGTGACCGAATGGGTCAAGGGCAAGACCCTGGACGAAGCGGCTGGCATCAAGAACACCGATATCGCTGAAGAGTTGGCTCTGCCACCGGTGAAGATCCACTGCTCCATTCTGGCTGAGGACGCCATCAAGGCCGCCATCGCCGATTACAAGCAGAAGAAAGGTCTCTAAGCGCCGGAGAGCAGTATGGCTATTACCATGACAGATGCCGCCGCGGCACGGGTTTCCTCTTTTCTGGCTAACCGGGGCAAGGGCATTGGCCTGCGCCTCGGCGTCAAAACCACCGGCTGCTCCGGTCTGGCCTACGTGCTTGAGTTCGTTGATGAACTGACCGATGAGGATCAGGTGTTCGAGCAGCAGGGCGTCAAGATTATTGTCGATGCCAAGAGTCTGATCCATCTGGATGGCACCGAGCTGGATTTCGTCAAGGAGGGCCTCAACGAGGGCTTCCAGTTCAACAATCCCAACGCCAAAGGCGAGTGTGGTTGCGGCGAAAGCTTCAGTGTCTGAGATGTTTGACGTCAATGATCCTTCGTCTGTGGTTGAACGGGTCGCCCATGACCCGTTCAACCACATCTCATTTGCCAGGGGCGAGTGAGGTTGTGGCGAACGTTTCCAAGAGGTTTGCATGAATCATTTCGAGCTGTTTGGGCTGGTTGAAGGCTTCGAGCTCGATACCCGTCAGTTGGCTGATACCTACCGCCAGCTGCAAACCCAATTCCATCCTGATCGTTTTGCCACCGCCCCCGAACGGGAGCAGCTGGCTGCGGTGCAACGTGCCGCCCAGATCAACGAAGCATTCACCACCCTCAAGGCGCCGCTGCGCCGTGCCGAATATCTGCTCTCCCTGCGTGGCACTGATATCCGTGGTGAACAGCAGACTCTGCAAGATACCGCGTTTCTGATGCAGCAGCTGGAGTGGCGCGAGCGTCTGGCCGATCTGAAAGATGACGCCGACCCTGAGTGCGCCATCAAGGATTTTCGCAGCGAGATCAGGCATGATCACCAGATGTTGATGCAGCAGCTGACCGAGTCTCTTGCCGCCGGCAGAGATCTCGTTGCCGCTGATTGCGTTCGCAAACTCAAGTTTGTCGACAAGCTCCTCGAAGAGCTGGAACGATTCGAAGACTCGCTTCTCGAGTCTTGATCCTTTAACGCTGGAAGTTTCATTACCCATGGCATTACTGCAAATCGCCGAACCCGGCCAGAGCGCTGTTCCTCATCAGCACAAACGTGCCGTCGGCATCGATCTCGGCACCACCAACTCTCTCGTCGCTGCGGTTCGCAGCGGTCACGCCGATACCCTTTGCGATGGGCAAGGGCGCGACCTGCTCCCGTCGGTGGTGCACTATCAAAGCGACGCCATTCGAGTGGGGATTGATGCCAAGCGTGAAGCGGCTCTCGATCCTCACAACACCATCGTCTCGGTCAAACGGATGATGGGCAAGGCGCTGGCCGATATCGATACCCGCCAGCAGCCTTACCAGTTTGTTGCCGCCGACAATGGCATGCCGCAACTGCAAACCCGTCAGGGGCTGGTCAATCCGGTGCAGGTCTCGGCCGAAATACTCAAAAAGCTGGCCGAGCGTGGCGCCGCCTCGCTGGGGGGCGATCTGGACGGCGTGGTCATTACCGTGCCTGCCTATTTCGATGATGCCCAGCGTCAGGGCACCAAGGATGCGGCCCGTCTGGCCGGTCTGCACGTGCTGCGCCTGCTCAACGAGCCGACCGCGGCCGCGATTGCCTATGGCCTCGACTCCGGTCAGGAAGGGGTCATCGCGGTTTACGATCTGGGGGGCGGTACCTTCGATATCTCCATTCTGCGTCTGAATCGCGGTGTGTTTGAAGTGATGGCGACCGGCGGTGATTCCGCCCTCGGCGGTGATGATTTTGATCACCTGCTGGCGGACTGGATCAAGGAGCAAGCGGGCCTCTCCGGCGAGCTGGATGCCCATCTGCAGCGCGAGCTGCTGGATGTGGCCGCTGCCGTCAAACACGGCCTGACCGATGCCGAGCAGGTGGCGTGCACCTTTGCTGGCTGGCAGGGTTCAGTGAGCCGTAGCCAGTTTGATGAACTCATCACCCCGCTGGTGAAACGGACCTTGCTGGCTTGTCGCCGCGCCCTGCGCGATGCCGGTCTCGAGCAGGTGGAAGTGCTGGAAGTGGTGATGGTCGGTGGCTCCACCCGGGTGCCGCTGGTGCGTGAACTGGTGGGCGAGTTCTTCCAGCGTACGCCGCTGACCAGCATCGATCCGGACAAGGTGGTCGCCATTGGCGCCGCCATCCAAGCCGATATTCTGGTGGGCAACAAGCCCGATGCCGAGATGCTGCTGCTGGACGTTATCCCCTTGTCGCTGGGTCTGGAGACCATGGGCGGCCTCGCCGAGAAGGTGATCCCGCGCAACACCACCATTCCGGTGGCTCGCGCCCAGGAGTTCACCACCTTCAAGGATGGTCAGACCGCCATGGCCATTCACGTGGTACAGGGTGAACGCGAGTTGGTGGCCGATTGCCGCTCCCTGGCCCGCTTTACCCTGACCGGTATTCCGCCGATGGCAGCCGGCGCCGCCCATATTCGCGTCACCTTCCAGGTGGATGCGGATGGTCTGCTCTCGGTCAGCGCCATGGAGAAATCCTCCGGCGTGCAGGCCGAGATCCAGGTCAAGCCCTCTTACGGGCTTGCGGAGCAGGATATCCTCAACATGCTGAGTGCCTCCATCGAGAACGCCCAGCAGGATATGGATGCCCGCATGCTGGCCGAGCAGCAGGTTGAAGCTGACCGGGTGGTCGAGAGTCTCAATGCGGCGCTGGCCGCCGATGGCGATGCCCTGCTCAATGCTGCCGAGCGTGCCGAGATTGATGCCGCCATCGCCCATCTGCTGACCATGCGCAACAGCGGCGCAACCCATCAAATCAAAGAAGCCATTGAGGCAGCCGATGCTGTCAGTGGCGAGTTTGCAGCCCGCCGGATGGACGCCTCCATCCGCAAGGTGCTGACCGGACAAAACGTCAACAAGGTGTAATATGCCAAAACTGATCATTCTTCCTCATCCCGTACTCTGTCCGGATGGCGCCGCCCTCGAGGGGCAAAGCGGCGAGACCATTCTGGATGTGGCGCTGCGCAACGGTATCGAAATCGAGCATGCCTGCGAGAAATCCTGTGCCTGCACTACCTGCCACTGCGTGGTGCGCGAGGGCTTTGACTCGCTCGAGCCAAGTGACGAGCTGGAAGACGACATGCTGGACAAGGCGTGGGGGCTGGAGCCGGAATCGCGCCTCAGCTGCCAGGCAAAACTGGCGGACGAGGATCTGGTGGTGGAATTGCCCAAGTACACCCTGAACCTTGCCTCTGAACGCCATTAATTACACATGAGTGAATTGCACGTGCAGCATCCTGTGGTGCTTCAGTGATATGGTGGAAGGCCGTGACCCTCGGGGGTACGGCCTTTTTTGTATTCGTTATTCTCTCTTTGCCAATAAGCTCTTTCCCATAAAGAGTGCTTATACATAGTGCCAGTAAAAAGGAAGCAAACACGATGGCTGACATGATGAAGGTAGCGTTATCCACCCAGGCTGCGGCCGCCTATTGGGGCGAGGGCGCCCAGCTCAGTTTCAATGGCGACGAGGCACTGATCCATCTTGGTGCCGCCGGTCAGGAGAAGGATGTTCTGCGCACCGTTCAGCGCGCCGCCCGTCGCCTCGAATCGAGCGGGATCAAGCGGGTGACGCTGGTCGGTGAAGGCTGGGATCTGGAGCGTCGCTACGCGTTCGCCCAGGGGTTCTACGCCGCCAAGGGAGCGCGTGAACTGGATTTCGGCCAGCAGAGCGACGCGGAAACCCGTGAACTGGATGCGCTGCTCAAGGCGGCTCGCTGGGTACGTGACATCACCAATGGCTGTCCGGAAGAGATCTACCCCATGAGTCTGGCGGAATCGGCCCTGTTGCTCATTCGTGGTATCGCCGGGGATCAGGTTACTGCCCGCATCACCGCCGGTGAAGCGCTGCGCGAGTCCGGCCATATCGGGATCTGGTCGGTTGGCCGTGGCAGCGAGCGCGAGCCTGTGCTGCTGGAGCTTGACTACAACCCGACCGGTGATCGCAATGCACCCGTGGTGGCGGCGCTGGTGGGCAAGGGGATCACTTTCGATTCCGGTGGCTACTCCATGAAGTCCTCTGACAACATGCTGCCGATGAAGTCCGACATGGGCGGCGCGGCCATGGTGACCGGTGCGCTGGCGCTGGCTATCAGCCGCGGTCTGAACCAGCGGGTGAAGCTCATTCTCTGCTGCGCCGAGAACCTGGTCTCCGGCCACGCCTTCAAGCTGGGCGACATCCTCACTTACAAGAATGGGGTTTCGGTCGAGATCCAGAACACCGATGCGGAAGGTCGTCTGGTGCTGGCCGATGGCCTGATGGCGGCCTCCGACAGCGGTGCGGCTTATATCCTTGACGCAGCCACCCTGACCGGCGCCGCCAAGATGGCGCTGGGGCGCGACTACAATGCGGTGTTTGCCCTCGATGAGACCGAACAGCTGCGTGCGCTGGCCGCCGCCAAGGTGGAAAACGAGCAGGCGTGGGCGCTGCCGCTGGAACCCTGGCATGCCAGCCAGCTCACCTCGGCCTTTGCCGATCTGGGCAACGTCGCCTCGGCAGAAGGCACGGCCGGTGCCACCACGGCTGCTGCGTTCCTTTCCCGCTTCGTGCGTGATGAGGGTAAGGGTTGGGTGCACCTGGATCTGGCGGCCTCTTATCAGAAATCGGGCAACGATCTCTGGGCGACCGGCGCCAAGGGGCACGGTCTGCGCACCATCGCCCGCTGGCTGCAGGAGGTGACCGCATGAATGTCTGGTTAAGTCGTGAATTTGCACCGGCCGAGTGGGGGGAGGGGGCGCTGCTCTCTCACCGCGCCGACGGCATGGTGATCCATCTGGTAACGGCCAATCCGCTGCTCGATATCCAGCAAGCGGCCCGTCGCCTCTGCCAGCAGGGGATCCAGAAAGTGACCCTGGCTGGTCACTGGGAGCGTGAACAGCAGTGGGCCTTTGCCCAAGGGCTGCAAACCCCCAAGGCGGAGGTGCAACTGCAGTGGGCCATGTCCTCGGAAGAGGACAGAGAGGAGCTGGAAGCGCGTTGGCTCTGCGGCCGCTGGGTGCGCGAGATGACCAATGCCACCCCGGAGCAGTTGGGCCCGCTGGAGCTGGCGGTGGAAGCGGCCTCCTTTATTACCGAGCTGGCGCCGGACAAGGTGAGTCATCGCATTTTGAAAGGCGAAGCGCTGCAACAGGCGGGCTGGGTCGGCCTCTATCAGGTGGGCCGCGGCAGTGCGCGCGAACCGGTATTGCTGGAGCTCGACTTCAACCCGGGGCGTGACCCCAAGGCGCCGGTGGCGGCAGCGCTGGTGGGCAAGGGGATCACCTTTGACTCCGGCGGCTACTCCATGAAGAGCTCCGAGGGGATGCTCACCATGAAGTGCGACATGGGGGGCGCGGCGATTGTCACCGGTGCGCTGGCGCTGGCCATGCTGCGCGGGCTCGACAAGCGGGTGAAGCTGATCCTCTGCTGCGCCGAGAACCTGGTCTCCGGCCACGCCTACAAGCTGGGCGACATCCTCACCTACAAGAACGGCACCACGGTCGAGATTGTGAATACCGATGCCGAGGGGCGGCTGGTGCTGGCCGACGGCCTGCAACTGGCGAGCGAGTCCGGCGCACCGCTGATCATCGATGCCGCGACCCTGACCGGTGCTGCTGTGATGGCGCTGGGTGGGCGCTACAATGCTCTGTTCGGCCTCGATAAAGGGCTGGTAAGCCGGGCCATGACCTATGCCGATGCCGAGCATGAGCCTGCCTGGCCGCTGCCGCTGGAGCCCTGGCACCGCCAGCAGTGCCCCTCCCATTACGCCGACACGGCCAACAGCCGTCCGGTGAAGGGGGGCGGGCCGGGTGGCGCCTCCAACGCGGCGGGTTTCCTCTCCCGTTTCGTTGCCAACGAAGGGATGGGCTGGTTGCATATCGATCTGGCAGCCTGCTTCAGTGACAACGGCGATGCTCTCTGGGCGCCGGGAGCCAATACTCTGGGGATGCGCACCATTGCGCGGGCCTTGCTGGCGGAAGCCAAATAGGCGAGACAAGGCACCTTCGGGTGCCTTTTTCATGCTGTTCGAATTGTGAACAAAAGATGGGGTTTTGGCGGCTTAAGGTAACTATCGTGCGCAAGCGCACATATTTTCCGGCTCTGCTCGGTCAAGATGAGTGTGGATGTTGATTGCAAGGGAGTGATGTTTAATAAAAAGTTGCTTGTTTGTGTGTTTTTCCGGTTTTTGTTTACGTATAATCGCCAGCGAACATGGATTCTAACAATAAAACTCTGTAGTTAAGGAAAGATATCAATGGCCATCGAACGTACCTTCTCTATCGTCAAACCGGATGCTGTCAGCAAGAACCTGATCGGTGCCATCTATAGCCGTTTCGAAAGTGCAGGCTTGAAAGTGGTGGCATCCAAAATGCTTCACATGAGCAGTGAACAGGCTGCCGGTTTCTATGCCGAGCATCAGGGCAAGCCTTTTTATGACAATCTGGTCAGCTTCATGACCTCTGGCCCTGTCATGGTGCAGGTGCTGGAAGGGGAAGACGCCATCCGTCGCAATCGCGAGATCATGGGCGCTACCAACCCGAAAGAGGCGCTGGCTGGTACCTTGCGTGCCTGTTATGCCGAGAGCATCGATCGCAACGCAGTGCATGGCTCCGATGCACCTGCATCCGCTGCCCGCGAAATTGCCTACTTCTTCTCTGACAACGAGATCTGCCCGCGCGGCTGATTTTTGTGGATGATGACCCAAGGGAGCCTCGGCTCCCTTTGTTGTTTTCGCCGTTTACGCAATATCCCTCTATTCTCCAGGTGGAAAGCCAGACCCATTATTTGTACAATGCCGCCCCCTGACGTCGTCAGCCAATAATTGATGAAGTGTTTGAACTGAGGCCATTGATGAGCGAAACAAAAATCAACCTGCTGGATCTTGATCGGGATGCCATGCGTGCCTTTTTCGTCGAACTGGGCGAGAAGCCATTCCGGGCAGATCAGGTCATGAAGTGGATCTATCACTTTGGGTGTGATGATTTCGATCAGATGACCAACGTCAACAAGGTGCTCAAAGAGCGCCTCAAGGCGATTGCCGAGATCAAGGCGCCCGAGATCAGCCGCGAGCAGCGCTCTGCCGATGGCACCATCAAGTGGGCCCTGCAGGTGGGCGATCAGGAGGTAGAGACCGTCTACATCCCGGAAGATGACCGCGCGACCCTCTGCGTCTCCTCTCAAGTTGGCTGTGCGCTGGAGTGCAAGTTCTGCTCTACCGCCCAACAAGGCTTCAACCGCAACCTGAAAGTCTCCGAGATCATCGGTCAGGTGTGGCGTGCGGCCCGCGTGGTTGGCGGCAAGCGTCCCATCACCAACGTGGTGATGATGGGGATGGGCGAGCCGCTGCTCAACCTCGCCAATGTGGTGCCCGCCATGCGTCTGATGATGGATGACTACGGCTTTGGCATCTCCAAGCGCCGGGTGACCATCTCCACCTCTGGCGTGGTACCTGCGCTGGACAAGCTGGGTGACCAGATCGACGTGGCGCTGGCTATCTCCCTGCACGCCCCGAACGACAAGTTGCGTTCAGAGATCATGCCGATCAACGACAAGTACAACATCGAGGAGTTCCTCGCCGGTGTCCGTCGTTATCTGGCCAAATCCAATGCCAACGGTGGTCGGGTAACCGTCGAATATGTGCTGCTCGATCATATCAATGACGATATGCAGCATGCGCACGAGCTGGCCAAGGTGCTCAAGGACACGCCGAGCAAGATCAACCTGATCCCGTTCAACCCCTTCCCGGGCAACCCTTACGGCAAGCCGAGCAACAGCCGTATCGATCGCTTCTCCAAGGTGCTGATGGAGTACGGTTTCACCGTTATTGTCCGCAAGACTCGTGGTGATGACATCGATGCTGCCTGTGGTCAGCTGGTGGGTGACGTGATTGACCGTACCAAGCGAACTATCAAAAATCGGATGCAACAGGATGGGATTTCCGTCAAAATGGTTTAAATGCTAAGCCATTGTATAGACAGGGAATGGATACACGTACATTGATCGTAGTGGCAGCGCTCTGCGCGCTGCCAGGCTGTGTGACCGAGACCACTTACGCTGGCCAGAACTCGACCCAGCGTGAAGTGGGTCCTGACCTCAAGGCGGCTGCCCAAACCCGCCTTGACCTGGGTATCCAGTACCTGCGTCAGGGCAATGCCGAGCAGGCCAAGTTCAATCTTGACCGCGCCCTCCAGTATGACCCCTCCAACCCCCAGATCCAGATCGGTTTTGCCTACTTTTACCAGAAGGTAGGAGATTTCAAGGCAGCCGAGACCCATTACAAGAACGCCCTTGCCATGGATCCGTCCAATGCTGACGCAATGAACAACTATGGTGCCTTCCTCTGTGATCGCGGCAGGTATGCCGAGGCAGATCAGGCGTTCAACCAGGCTGTTATTCAGCCAGGCTACGTAAAAATTGCCGATACCTATGAAAATGCGGCACTTTGTGCGCTGCAAAATCGCAGAAATGATAAAGCAGGCGAGTACTATCGCCTGGCCTTGGGGTATAATCCCCGCAATCCAGGGTTATTGCTGGACTTGGCCGAGCTTTCCATGAAAGATGGCAAGCTGCCTGATGTGCAGTCCTACCTCGCCCGTTTTGCCGATGTGTCAGACGAGAACGAGGAGAGTCTCTGGTTGAGACTTCGGCTGGCACAGGCGATGGACAAGCCGGCATTACTTCACCAATTCGGGACTGAGCTGGTAAGGCAATATCCCACTTCGCAACAAGCCAAGCGTTATTTAGCCAATGACTATTGAACAGCAACACGATTTCCAAGACGACTCCCAGGCAGTAGGCCCAGGCCAATTGCTGCGCAACGCCCGTGAACAGCTTGGCTGGACACGAGAACAGGTTGCGTCCCGCATTCACCTTCGTCTGACCCTGATCGCCGCTATCGAATCGGATACCTACGACAAGCACACCTCCCATACCTTTATTCGGGGCTATCTGCGTACCTATGCCAAGCTGGTCGGGATCCCCGACGAGACCATTCTGGCTGCTTACGACAAGCTGGGTCTGACTCCTCCCGACAATATCGACATGCAGAGCTTCTCCCGTCGCTCCCGCCAGCAAGCCAACGACAGTCGGCTCAAGGTGGTGACCTGGCTGGTGATCCTGGTGTTGATTGCGCTCTCGGTCGCCTGGTGGTGGCAGAGTACTTCCCGTCGCTCCGCCGGTGATGAAGCGCTGGCAGCCACCGAGATGAGTGCAACCGGTTCGACTCCGGCTGAACCTGCTATCACGCCGCCCGATACGATCAACACCGCTCCGGTGGAAGGCGCTGCCATCGCACCGGCCGCCACGGACGTGGCTGCCCCTGCAGTGGTCTCCGATGCGACTGCTACCCTGGCGCCAGCTTCTGCGGCTGTTGCCCCGACCGATGTCAGTGCGGCTGTCGGCACTGCGACCGATGCAGCGGTATCCGGCGCCAATGGCACCGAATCCGAAGAGGCTGTCGTTGATCCGGCGACTGCGCCGCAACTGAAGATGAGCTTCACCGCCGATTGCTGGCTGGATGTGAAGGATGCCAACGGCAAGACCCTGTTCAGTGGTCTGAAGAAGGCCAACGACGAGCTGGTGCTGGAAGGCGCCGAGCCCCTGAAGTTCATCATTGGCGCGCCCATGGCCGTCAAGCTTGACTACAAGGGTCAGTCGTTTGATATGAGCCGTTACAACAACGGTCGTACAGCCCGCTTCTCACTGCCGCAGGAGTAATCTGTTTCCCATGTCTTCTCACGAATCACCCATCATTCGTCGTAAATCCAGACAGATCATGGTTGGTAATGTACCGGTTGGGGGCGATGCCCCCATTACCGTGCAGACCATGACCAATACCAAGACCACAGATGTCGCCGCCACCATCGAGCAGATCCAGCGGATCGAGCGGGTCGGTGCCGATATCGTCCGTGTCTCCGTGCCCACCATGGAAGCGGCGGAAGCTTTCCGGCTCATCAAACAGCAAACCCGCATCCCCATCGTTGCCGATATCCACTTCGACTATCGCATCGCCCTGAAAGTGGCCGAGTACGGTGCCGACTGCCTGCGTATCAACCCGGGCAACATCGGCAACGAGCAGCGGGTGCGATCTGTGGTCGATTGCGCGCGCGACCTCAATATCCCGATCCGTATCGGGGTCAATGGCGGGTCGCTGGAGAAAGATATCCAGGAGAAGTACGGCGAGCCGACCCCAGAGGCGCTGGTAGAGTCCGCCATGCGTCACGTGGACTATCTCGATCGTCTCGATTTCCAGGATTTCAAGGTGAGCGTCAAGGCCTCCGATGTGTTCCTGGCTGTAGGTGCCTATCGCCTGCTGGCCAAGCAGATCGAGCAGCCGCTGCACCTTGGCATCACCGAAGCGGGCGGTTTCCGTGCCGGCGCGGTGAAGTCTGCCATTGGTCTGGGCATGCTGCTTACCGACGGCATCGGCGATACCCTGCGTATCTCGCTGGCGGCGGATCCGGTGGAGGAGGTGAAGGTCGGTTTCGATATCCTCAAATCTCTGCGCATTCGCTCCCGTGGCATCAACTTTATCGCTTGCCCATCCTGCTCACGGCAGGAGTTCGATGTGATCGCCACCGTCAACGCACTGGAAGAGCGGCTCGAAGACATCATCACACCGATGGATGTTTCCATCATTGGCTGTGTGGTGAATGGTCCGGGCGAAGCGCTGGTCTCCGACCTTGGTCTGGCGGGGGCTGCTAACAAGAGTGCCTTCTATGAGGGGGGCCAGCGGGTCGATCGGCTCGACAACAAGGATCTCATTCCAACTCTGGAGCGCCGCATTCGCGCCCGCGCCGCCATGCTGGATCCCGCCAACCGGATCCCGATGGACAAGGAGTGAGCGAAACAGGGCCACATTGGGTGGCCCTTTTTCCAGGTGACTGATTTTAAATCCCGCATCCGGATTCCCTGATTTTACCTTGGGGGGGAAAATCCCTATAATGCGGCCAAATTTTACCTCTTTTTCTCGAGTATCAACGTGGCAAAACAGATCCAAGCTATTCGCGGTATGAATGATTGCCTGCCGGAGCAGAGCCCGGTATGGCAGAAGGTTGAACAGATCCTGCGCCAGGTCGTTGCCAGCTATGGCTACAGCGAAGTGCGCATGCCGATTGTCGAGCAGACTCATCTGTTCAAGCGCGCCATCGGTGAAGTGACCGACGTGGTCGAAAAAGAGATGTACACCTTTGAAGATCGCAACGGCGACAGCCTGAGCCTGCGTCCGGAAGGGACCGCCAGCTGCGTCCGTGCCGGTATCGAACACGGTCTGCTCTACAACCAGGAACGCCGGATGTGGTACATGGGCCCCATGTTCCGTCACGAGCGTCCCCAGAAGGGCCGTTATCGCCAGTTCCACCAGTTCGGTGTCGAGCTGTTTGGCATCAACGGGCCGGACATTGACGCTGAGCTGATCATGCTGACCCACCGTCTGTGGCGTCTGTTTGGCATCAGCGAGCATGTCACCCTGCAGCTCAACACCTTGGGTCAGAGCGCCGAGCGTGCCGCTTACCGCGATGCGCTGGTGGCCTATCTGGAGCAGTACAAGGATCAGCTGGACGAAGAGAGCCAGCGCCGCATGTACAGCAACCCGCTGCGGGTGCTCGACTCCAAGGATGAAAAGGTGCAGGCCATTCTGGCGGGTGCCCCGCGTCTGTTCGACCATCTGGGCGAAGAGAGCCTGGCCCACTTCGAGGGGCTCAAGCGCCTGCTCGAGTCTGCCGGTATCAAATACGAAGTGAACGAGCGTCTGGTGCGTGGTCTTGACTACTACAACCTGACCGTGTTCGAGTGGGTCACCAGCAGTCTGGGTGCCCAGGGCACCGTCTGTGCCGGTGGCCGCTACGATGGTCTGGTAGAGCAGCTGGGCGGTCAACCGACCCCGGCCGTGGGCTTTGCCATGGGCATGGAGCGTCTGGTGCTGATGCTGGAAACTCTCGAGCTCAACGCCGATATCCGCCCGGCGGTGGATGTCTATCTGGCGATGGTGGGCGAGGGGACCGAACAGGCTGGCTTCCAGCTGGCCGAGCGTCTGCGCGATGCCCTGCCGGACCTGCGCCTGATGAGCCACTGCGGTGGTGGCAACTTCAAGAAACAACTCAAACGTGCCGACAAGAGCGGCGCGGCAATCGCCCTGATCCTTGGTGAGACCGAGGTGCAAAACGGGGAGATCACTATCAAATATCTGCGTGGTCAGGCCGAGCAACAGACCGTCAAGGTTGACGCCGCCATTGCCCTGCTGGCAGCCAAAGGAGAGTAAGCTGTGGAAGTCTATACCACCGAAGAACAACAGGTTGAGGTTATCAAGGAGTGGTGGAAAGAGAACGGAACCTCGGTGATTGCCGGGACCGTGATCGGTTTGGTCGGTCTGTTCGGCTGGCGCTATTACAACCAGCACCAGCAAGAGACCATGGAGGCCTCCTCCCACTCTTACAACCAGGTGATTGAGCAGCTGGCCAAGGGCGATGCCGCCGGTTTCGAGCAGGCACAGCAGTTTGTCACCGCCAACAAGGGTGACTCCTACGGTGAACTGGCCGCGTTGCAACTGGCTGCCGCTGCCGTCAAGGCGGGCAAGCTGGATCTGGCTGCCGAGCAGCTGGAGCTGGTGGCGACCACGGGGGACGAGAGCATTCGTCCCATCGCGGCGCTGCGTCTGGCCCGTGTGCTGAATGATCAGGGCAAGGCAGATGAAGCGCTGGCCAAGCTGGCGACCATCCAGAATGAGGCCTTCAAGGCGCAGGTAGCCGAAGCCCGTGGTGATGTGCTGCAAAAGCAGGGCAAGACCGAAGAGGCTCGTGATGCCTATCAGGCGGCGGCGGATGCCGGCGGCCTGCAGGGTAGCGCCGAGCTCAAGCTGAAAATGGACGATCTGGCCCTGCCGGCCGTTGCGATTGGTGAGGCACCGGATGCGTAATCTATTCAAGATGGTGGCGCTGGGGGCTGCGGTCTCCTTCGCTCTGCAGGGTTGCTCCCTGTTCAGTTCCGAAGAGGATCTCAACCCGATGGCGCCGCTGCCCAAGGTTGAATCTGCCTTCACTGCCGACACCGCATGGTCATCTACTGTGGGTGATGGTATCGGTGACTTCTACTCCCAGCTCAAGCCGGTGGTGGAAGAGGATCGTATCTATGCGGCGGCCCGTGACGGCGATGTCAGCGCCTTTGACCGTGCCAGTGGCGATCGCCTCTGGACTGTCGATCTGGCCGACCTGCCGGTCAACGCCGACAAGCGCAGCGCCCGCCTCTCCGGTGGTCTGGTCTCCCGTTACGGCAAGCTGTTCCTCGGCTCCGAGAACGGGGTGGTCTACGCCCTGAACGAAGAGAACGGTGAAGTGCTCTGGCAGACCAATGTGCCCGGCGAAGTGGTGGCAAGCCCTGCGGTGGAAGATGGCCGCGTGGTGGTGTTGACCACCTCCGGTCGCCTGATCGCCCTCGACACTGATGAAGGCAAGATGCAGTGGTCGCTCTCCGAAGAGCAGCCGCCGCTGACCCTGCGCAGTGCCGGTGCACCGGTGATCACCAACGGCGCCGTGATTTACGGTCGTGCCGATGGCAAGGTGGGCATCGCCCTGCTGAGCAATGGCCAGCCTGTGCGCCAGTCCAAGGTGGCTGATCCGCGCGGTGCTACCGAGCTGGACCGCATGGTTGACGTCGATGCCAGCCCGCTGATCGCCGGTGATGAGCTCTATGCCATCGCCTACAACGGTCAGTTGATGGCGCGCAAACTGATGACCGGCGATGAAGTGTGGAAGCGCAAGTATTCCGGCTATCGCGATCTGGCGATGACCGGAAATGCCATCGTGCTGACCGACAGTCGCAGCCACCTGTTTGCCATCGACCGTCGCAACGGTCTGGAGCTGTGGTCCAACACCCAGCTGGAAAATCGTACCGTCACTGCACCTGTCATCTTCGGTGACTATGTGGTGGTGGGTGATGTGGAAGGATACCTGTATTGGCTTGATCGTACCGACGGTACCATCAAGGCGATGCAGCAGCTCGATAGCAGTGGTCTCTATGCCGCCCCGCTGGTGGATGGCGAGACCCTGTATGTGCAGAGCCGTGACGGCAAGTTGTACGCCCTCAAGCGTCCTTGATCGTCCGATAATGTGAATATCCGGCTCCTGGTCTTCGGACCCGGAGCCTTTGTCGTCTTGAGAATGAGGCTTTTATGACTCCTGTAGTAGCCCTGGTGGGCCGCCCCAACGTGGGGAAATCCACCCTGTTTAACCGCTTGACCCGTACTCGGGATGCCCTGGTTGCCGATTTTCCCGGTCTGACCCGGGACCGTAAATACGGTCAGGCGAAGTTGGGCGAGCTGGAATTTATCGTGGTCGATACCGGCGGTATCGATGGCACCGAAGAGGGGATCGAGCTGAAGATGGCCGAGCAATCCCTGCTGGCCATCGAAGAAGCGGACGTCGTGCTGTTCATGGTGGATGCCCGTGCCGGTCTGACCGCGGCGGATCAAGCCATTGCCGAGCACCTGCGCAAGGCCCACAAGAAGGTATTTCTGGTGGCCAACAAGACCGACGGTATCGACGGTGATTCCGCGGTCTCCGAGTTCTACGGTCTGGCGCTGGGTGAGGTCTACCAGATCGCGGCCGCCCACGGTCGTGGTGTGCTGAGCCTGCTGGAACTGGCCCTGGCTCCCCATCTGGAGACCCTGGTCGACTCCGCTACCGATGAAGATGCGCAGGATGAAGAAGAGGAGGACTTCGACGAAGAAGCCCTGCTGCGCATGGTGGCTGCCGGTGAACTCGATACCAAAGAGGACACCAAGGAGACCCCGTTTGCCGACCTGCCCATCAAGTTCGCCATCGTTGGTCGTCCCAACGTCGGTAAATCGACCCTGACCAACCGCATGCTGGGTGAAGATCGGGTCATCGTCTATGACATGCCCGGCACCACCCGTGACTCCGTTTACATTCCTATGGAGCGTGACGAGCAGAAGTATGTGGTCATCGACACCGCCGGTGTGCGTCGTCGTGGCAAGGTGCACGAGACGGTGGAGAAGTTCTCCGTTATCAAGACCCTGAAAGCCATTGAAGATGCCAACGTTTGCCTGCTGGTGATCGACGCCCAGGAGACCATCACCGATCAGGACTTGAGCATCCTTGGCTATGTGCTCCACGCCGGTCGCTCCGTGGTGCTGGTGGTGAACAAGTGGGATGGTCTGGATCAGAAGGTGAAAGAGGATGTGAAGAACGAGCTGGATCGTCGCTTGGGCTTCATCGACTTCGCTCGCGTTCACTTCATCTCCGCCCTGCACGGTAGCGGTGTCGGCCATCTGTTTGAATCCATTCAGGAGGCTTACCAGTCCGCCACCCGTCGTACCAGCACGGCCATGCTGACCCGCATCATGCAGATGGCGCAGGAAGATCACCAGCCGCCGATGGTCAACGGTCGCCGCGTCAAGCTCAAGTATGCTCACGCTGGTGGCTACAACCCCCCGCGCATCGTGATCCACGGCAACCAGCTGAACGACTTGCCGGACTCCTACAAGCGGTATCTGATCAACTACTTCCGCAAGTCCCTCAAGATCATGGGCTCGCCGATCCGGGTCGAGTTCCAGGAGTCGGTCAACCCGTTTGAAGGGAAGAAGAACACCATGACCCTGAGTCAGGAACGTCAGCGTAAACGCCTGCTGAAAATGAAGAAGAAATAAGTCCTTGCGGCTGCCCTCACCGGCAGCCGCTTTGTTATCCTCGCCATGTTAAGGTGAGGAATAAGGTGAGGGGGATCTGCCATGGAACAAGACCATGGCAGATCCACTTTTCGAGGAGTTGATTATGGAAGCCCTGCTTTGTCCATCATGCCAGGCTGAACTGGATACCCGCAGCAAGGAGCAAACCTGTGGCCAGTGCCAGGCCCCTGTTCGCGTCACGGCCATCTGCCCCACCTGCCAGCAGGAGCTGGAGCGTCTCAAGGCGTGCGGCGCGGTGGATTACTTCTGCAACCACTGCAACTCGCTGATCTCCAAGCGGTCGGTACAGTTCAAGGCGGCGCTGGTGTAAGACAGTATTCAGGTGAGAAAGAAGATAAAAAACCCGGCGAATGCCGGGTTTATGCTGTGTGCTCTGCAATAAGCAGGGTATAGGATCGATTTCTGCGCCACAGATTGCGCTTGATGTCATTAAGCTTGAGTTTGCGTCTGGGGCTCCAGCTGCACTTCGCTTTTCTGACCAGACTGATTTTTCTACGTTTTTGCATCTTGGTCTCCTCCCAACTCAGTTGGCCATCCCGGCCTTGGGTCATTGATGGAGCCCATCCGAAATTGCTGTTATTTAATCTCTCAACATAATGAAAACAATGCGATTTCGGATAGGCTCCGATATGAATCGATGGTAACAGAGAAGTTTGCGTGAAAACAGCCGAATAATGGCTGGTTAGCGCATGGTGATCTGATTGACCACTTCGGCGATGGCGGTGGGGCGCTCGGCCAGCTCGGGCTCGCTGTCGTTGTCGAGACTCTCCCGCTGATGTGCCTTCTGCTGCTCGTTGTCGAGCCAGAGCAGACTCTGGTAATACTGGCGCACGTTGTTGACATAGTTGCGCGCCTCGCTGCCACGGGCATAGCCATAACGCACCTTGCGGTGCCAGCGCGCCTGTTGCAGCAGCGGCAGCACCTCTTTCACGTCGCTCCAGGCGTCAGGATTCTTGCCGAGCTCTTTGGTCAGGCGGCGGGCGTCCATCATGTGGCCGTAACCTATGTTGTAGGCGGTGAGGGCAAACCACACCTTCTCGTCATCGGGCACCGAATCCGGCACCTTCTCCATCATCTGTTGCAGATAGAGGGAGCCACCTTTGATGCTCTCTTCCGGATGAAGCCGGTCGTTGACTCCCATCGCCTTGGCGGTGGGCTCGGTCAGCATCATCATGCCGCGCACGCCGGTGTAAGAGCGGGCCTGTGGGTCCCAGTGAGACTCTTGATAGCTGATGGCGGCGAGCAGACGCCAGTCGATATTCTTGGCGTGAGTCTGGAACAGCGGCTGGTACTTGGGCAGCAGGCTCTTGGCGCGCTTGAGGAAGGTGCGGGTATCGACAAAGTCGAAGTTCTGCACGTGGCCGAAGTACTTCTCGTCCAGCTTGGCGATGGCACCATCCATAAAACGCTGACCGAAGAAGTCGATCACGCTGGCATAGAGGCTGTCATCGGGCAGCTTGCTCATGGCCCAGGCAACGGTCTGCTTCTGGGCCAGGGTCAGCCCCTCGGTGAGCTCCGGGTAGTAGCGCTGGGTACGGGCCAGCACGGTATCCTGCACCACCGTGTAGTCAATCTTGCCATCCACCACCTGCTTGAGCAGCTCCTCCACATCGGCGTTGTCGCTGGTGCTCCAGGCTAGTTTCGGATTCTCTTTGCTCATCTCTTTGAGCAGATCTTCACCGGTGGAGCCGGCGGCCACCACCAACTTGCCCTTGATATCGTTCAACGAAGCTGGCTTGGGTTTGCCGTTGCGGTAGACCAGTTTGGGAGAGACCTGATAGAAGCCCGGGCCGAAGCGAAACAGCTCGCGCCGTTCGGGGGTGACCATGATGGCGGCAGCCGCCAGATCGAGTTTGCCCTTTTTCAGCAGGGTGACCAGTTGGTCAGTGGTGTCGACCGGGATGATGGTGAGTTTCACCCCCAACCAGTCGGCATAATTTTGCGCCAGCTCGTAATCGAACCCCTGGGCGAGGTCGTCACGCTGGTAATAGGAGGTGGGACCATAGATGGTGCCAACCCGGATCTCGCCTCGCTGGCGGATCTGCTCCAGCTGGCTGGAGGGGCTATAGAAGTCGCAGCCAACCAGTGTCAGCGTCAACAACAGCCCGATAAACAGTCGAAAAATGCAGCGCAAGTAGGTGAGTACCTTTGTTGAAAAAATCGGCATTTGTCAAAAAAGAGGCACCTTTATACCAGAGAGTGTGCGCAGAGTCACACTGCACGAAGTGAGAAAAACGTTTGTCCACTGTGAGCCAGATCCCTATAATACGCGCGTCTCAATTCCCCCCCACTTTAAAACTTGGTGAGAAAGGTCATATGGATATCTTGCGTGGTGCCCCAGCACTGTCTGATTTTCGTGTCCAAAAACTGCTGCAACGCTTCGCACAGATGAGAAACGAGAGTGGAGTAGAGAGCGGAGTAGAGATAGAGGATGTCTATGCCGAGTATGTGCACTTTGCCGAGCTGACAAGCCCCCTCTCTCCCCCCGAGCGAGCGACCTTGGGCCAGCTCTTGCGCTACGGCCCGACCATCCCCGAACACACCCCCAGCGGTCAGCTGTTTCTTGTTACCCCCCGCCCCGGCACTATCTCCCCCTGGTCTTCCAAAGCAACCGACATCGCCCACAACTGCGGCCTGAAACAGGTCAAGCGGCTGGAGCGTGGTATCGCCTATTACCTGACCATCAAGGGGCAGGGTGAACTGAGTGACGCCCAGCGCAGCGCCATTGCCGCCGTGCTCCATGATCGGATGATGGAAGTGGTGTTTGCCGAGATGAGCGAAGCTGCCGCCCTGTTTGCTCACCACGAGCCGCGCCCCTTCACCCAGGTGGATGTGCTGGGCGGTGGTCGCGCAGCCCTGGCCGAAGCCAACGTGGCGCTCGGTCTGGCGCTGGCCGACGACGAAATCGACTATCTGGTGGAGAACTTCACCAAGTTGGGTCGCAACCCCAACGACATCGAGCTCTACATGTTCGCCCAGGCGAACTCCGAGCACTGCCGTCACAAGATCTTCAATGCCGACTGGACCATCGATGGCGAGCAGCAGCCCAAGTCGCTATTCAAGATGATCAAGAACACCTTCGAGCAGACGCCGGATCATGTCCTCTCTGCCTATAAAGACAACGCCGCCGTGATGGAAGGGAGCCAGGGTGGCCGCTTCTTCCCGAGCCCGGCCAACGGCGAATACCAGTATCACCAGGAACAGGTCGACATCCTGATGAAGGTGGAGACCCACAACCACCCGACCGCGATCTCCCCGTTCCCGGGGGCAGCCACCGGCTCCGGCGGCGAGATCCGCGACGAGGGTGCCACCGGTCGCGGTGCCAAACCCAAGGCGGGTCTGGTCGGTTTCTCCGTCTCCAACCTGCGCATTCCCGGCTTCGAGCAGCCCTGGGAGCAGGATTTCGGCAAGCCGAGCCGCATTGTCAGTGCCTTCGACATCATGCAGGAGGGGCCGCTCGGCGGCGCCGCGTTTAACAACGAGTTCGGCCGTCCGGCCATTCTCGGCTACTTCCGTACCTTCGAAGAGGAGGTGCCGAGCCACAACGGCGTCGAGGTGCGTGGCTACCACAAACCCATCATGCTGGCAGGCGGCATCGGCAACATCCGCACCGAACATGTCCAGAAAGGGGAGATCCCGGTCGGCGCGGCGCTGATCGTGCTGGGCGGCCCGGCGATGAACATCGGTCTGGGCGGCGGTGCCGCATCCTCCATGGCCTCCGGCCAGTCAGCCGAAGATCTCGACTTTGCCTCGGTGCAGCGTGACAACCCCGAGATGGAGCGCCGTTGCCAGGAGGTGATCGATCGCTGCTGGCAGCTGGGTGACGACAACCCTATCGTCTTTATCCACGATGTGGGGGCGGGTGGTCTCTCCAACGCCATGCCGGAGCTGGTCAACGACGGTGAGCGCGGTGGTCGTTTCGATCTGCGCGCCATCCAGAGCGACGAGCCGGGTATGAGCCCGCTGGAGATCTGGTGCAACGAATCCCAGGAGCGTTACGTGCTGGCGGTAGCGCAGGACAAGCTGCCGCTGTTCAAGGCGCTGTGCGAGCGTGAGCGCGCCCCTTATGCCGTCATCGGCACCGCGACCGAAGAGAAGCATCTGACCCTCTCTGACAGCCACTTTGACAACCAGCCCATCGATCTGCCGCTGGACGTGCTGCTGGGCAAGGCCCCCAAGATGCACCGCGACGTGGTGACCCTGCCAGCACAGGGCAAAGCGCTCCAGCTCGATGGCATCACTTTGAGTGACGCGGCCGAGCGGGTTCTGCGTCTGCCGACCGTGGCGGAGAAGTCCTTCCTTATCACCATCGGCGATCGCAGCGTGACTGGCTTGGTCAATCGCGATCAGATGGTTGGTCCCTGGCAGATCCCGGTGGCCGATTGCGCCGTCACCGCTGCCACCTACGACAGCTATCACGGCGAAGCCATGTCGATGGGCGAGCGTACCCCGGTGGCGCTGCTCTCCCACGCCGCCTCCGCTCGCATGGCGGTGGCGGAAGCGCTCACCAACCTGGCGCCGGCTCATATCGGGTCGCTGAAGCGGGTCAAGCTCTCCGCCAACTGGATGGCCGCTGCCGGTCACCCGGGGGAAGATGCCGGTCTCTATGAGGCGGTCAAAGCGGTGGGCGAGGAGCTCTGCCCGGCCCTTGGCATCACCATTCCTGTGGGCAAGGACTCCATGTCCATGAAGACCCGCTGGCAGCAGGATGGCAAGGAGCACAGCGTCACCTCGCCGCTCTCCCTGCTCATCTCCGCCTTTGCCCGGGTCGAGGATGTGCGCAACACGGTTACTCCGCAACTGCGTACCGATCTCGGTGAAACCGACCTGATCCTCGTCGACCTTGGCAACGGCAAACAGCGCCTCGGCGCATCTGCGCTGGCGCAGGTCTATCGTCAACTGGGCGACAAGGCGCCGGATCTCGACAATCCGGTTCAGCTCAAGGGTTTCTTCAACGCCATTCAGGCGCTGGTGGCCGATCGCAAACTGATCGCCTATCACGACCGCTCTGACGGTGGCCTCTTCGTCACCCTGACCGAGATGGCGTTTGCCGGTCACTGCGGCCTCGACATCCAGCTCGATCGCATCGGCGGCGAGCTGCTGTCGGCGCTATTCAACGAAGAGCTGGGCGCCGTCATTCAGGTGCGTCGTGAAGACAAAGAGACGGTGATGACCCTGCTGGCCGGTCACGGTCTGGCAGCCTGCTCCCATGTGCTCGGCACCGTGCGCGAGGGGGATCTCATCACCCTGCAGCGGGGCGGTCAGGAGGTCTATCGCGCCAGCCGCACTGCCCTTCGCACCATCTGGGGCGAGACCAGTTGGCAGATGCAGCGCCTGCGCGACAACCCGGCGTGCGCCGACAGTGAGCACGCGGCCCGTCAGGACGCCACCGATCCGGGTCTGCATGCCAAGCTGACTTACAACCCGTCCGAGGATGTGGCTGCACCTAACATTGCCCGCGGGGTCTCACCCCGTCTGGCGGTGCTGCGCGAGCAGGGGGTCAACTCCCATGTGGAGATGGCGGCGGCGTTCGATCGTGCCGGTTTCGCGGCGGTGGACGTGCACATGAGCGATATTCTCTCCGGTCGCATCAAGCTGGAGGAGTTCCAGACCCTGGTGGCCTGTGGCGGCTTCTCCTACGGTGACGTGCTGGGGGCCGGTGAAGGCTGGGCCAAGTCCATCCTGTTCAATGACAACGCCCGCGAGCAGTTCCAGCGCTTCTTCGAGCGTGGCGATACCCTCTCTCTGGGTGTCTGCAACGGTTGCCAGATGATGTCCAACCTGCGAGAACTCATCCCGGGTGCCGATCTCTGGCCGCGCTTTGTGCGCAACCGCTCCGAGCGCTTCGAGGCCCGCTTCAGTCTGGTTGAGGTGCAGGAGTCCCCGTCGGCCTTCTTCGCCGGCATGGCAGGCTCGGTGATGCCGATTGCCGTTTCCCACGGGGAAGGGCGTGTCGAGGTGCGCGATGCCGCTCACCTGAGCGCACTGCAGCAGAGCGGTCTGGTAGGGCTGCGTTTTGTCGATAACCGCGGCAGCGTGACCGAGCAGTACCCGGCCAACCCCAACGGCTCGCCGGATGGTATCACCGCCGTGACCACCACCGACGGTCGCGCCACCATCATGATGCCGCACCCGGAGCGGGTGTTCCGCACCGTGGCCAACTCCTGGCACCCCGACAACTGGGGCGAGGACGGCGCCTGGATGCGGATGTTCCGCAACGCCCGGGTTCGTCTGGGTTAATAGAGACAGCACCAGCGCATAAAAATAGAAACCGGCCAATTGGCCGGTTTTTTTATGAATAGTTCAGTTAGATGCTGACTTTACATATCAGAGCACCATGGCGGCAATCCAGCCGAAGATCACCAGCGGGATGTTGTAGTGAATGAAGGTGGGCACCACGCTGTCCCAGATATGGTCGTGCTGGCCGTCGGCGTTGAGGCCGGAGGTGGGGCCCAGCGTCGAGTCGGAGGCCGGTGAACCCGCATCCCCTAGCGCGCCAGCGGTACCGACCAGGGCGATGATCGCCATCGGTGAGAAGCCGAGCTGCAGACAGAGCGGCACATAGATGGTGGCGATGATGGGCACGGTGGAGAAGGAAGAACCGATCCCCATGGTGATGAGCAGGCCCACCAGCAGCATCAGGAAGGCGGCGATCCCTTTGTGCTGGCCGATGCCTGAGGCGACCACCTGAACCAGAGAGTCGACCCCGTGGGTTGCCTTCATCACCGCGGCAAAACCGGCGGCGGAGATCATGATGAAGCCGATCAGCGACATCATCCGCACCCCCTGAGTGAAGGCATCCTGGCTTTCGCGAAACTTGATGACGCCGCCGCAGGTGAAGATGACAAAACCGGCCAGTGCACCCAGTACGATGCTGTTGGTCATCAGTTGCAGCCCCAGCGCTACGCCAATGGCCAGCAGGGCCACCCAGATGTGGGTGAGGTTGAGCTCGACCGCTTCGGGCTCGGCATCCAGGATCTTGGCCAGATCGTACTGGCGCGGTTTGCGATAGCTGATGAATACCGCAATCAGCAGGCCCAGTACCATACCGGCAACCGGAATGGCCATCGCCAGCGGGATCTGGCTGGTGGTGATGGGCACGCCGTTATCGATCAGGTTCTTGGCCAGAATGTTATTCAGGAAGATGCCGCCAAAGCCGACCGGCAGCACCATATAGGTGGCTGTCAGGCCAAAGGTGAGGACACAGGCCACCTGACGACGGTCGATCTGCATCTGCGCCATCACATGCAGCAGTGGCGGGATCAGGATGGGAATAAAGGCGATGTGAACCGGGATCAGGTTTTGGGACGAGATCGCCACGGCCAGCACGGAAGAGAGCAGCAGGGTTTTGACCCACATGATGCGGGTCGAGCTGGCATCCTTGCCCAACTGGTTGATCACCTTGCGGGCCAGCAAGTCGGTGATCCCGGAGCGGGAGATGGCAACCGCAAAGGCGCCCAGCATGGCGTAGGAGAGAGCAATCTCGGCGCCACCGCCCAGACCACCGCTGAAGGTGGTGAGGGTATCGGTCAACGACAGCCCACCGACCAGGCCGCCAGCAATGGCCCCCAGCGCCAGCGAGACCACCACATTGATCCGCAGCAGACTGAGCACCAGCATCAGCCCGACTGCGATAACAACTGGATTCATTTGATTTCCTTATAGTTTGTTATTGCTGTCTGTCATGTGAAGGGGAGTTAGTTTGCGAAAAATGTGACAAATGTCGAGTAAAAAATCAGTCAAACCCCTCATATCGCAGCAGCATGTGGCACAAGGTTGCTCAACATGAGGGTTTGTGACCTGTTTGTCTCCGTGTATCACGTGCGCAGCGGTGGATAGTGGCCTTGATAGCGATTTCCGGTGCGCCGTGCAATCAATCACTTCCCCAAAAAAGCAAAGGCTGCCAGTGGCAGCCTTCGTCCGTTTATTCTTGCCCCTCATCATCAGCAGGGGCATCGGTTGTGTCATCATCCGGATGCGCTGGCGGCCAACCCCCCATGCTCTTCCAGCGGTTAACGATATGACAGAACAGCTCTGTGGTGCGTTCGGTGTCATAGAGGGCAGAGTGCGCCTCTTTATTGTCAAACGGGATGCGGGCGCTCTGGCATGCCTTGGCCAGCACGGTCTGACCCAGCGCCAATCCGGAGAGAGCAGCGGTGTCGAAGGTCGCAAACGGGTGGAACGGATTGCGCTTGAGGCCAGCGCGCTCGGCGGCAGCCATCACGAAGCCGTGATCAAAGGTGGCGTTGTGGGCCACTATGATGGCGCGGCCGCAATCCTGCTCCTTCATCCCCTTGCGGATCCCCTTGAAGATCTCGGTCAGCGCCTCTTTTTCCGAGACAGCGCCACGCAACGGGTTGTAGGGGTCGATGCCGGTGAACTCCAGCGCAGCCTTTTCCAGGTTGGCCCCTTCGAAAGGCTCGACATGAAAGTGGAATACCTGATCGGGAACGAGCCAGCCCTGCTCATCCATTTTCAGGGTGTAAGCCGCGATTTCGAGCAGGGCATCGGTCTTGGCGTTGAACCCGGCTGTTTCAACATCAATGACGACGGGGTAAAAACCACGGAAACGGCCCTTGAGGGTATGAACTGCGTCGGTCATGGGATCTCGGTCGGGATAAAATGAGGCGGCATTATGGCAAAAAAGCACAGGCTTGTCCCCCCATCCCGTTGCAGTAAGCCGCGGCAAGATGGCGCAGGATTCAATATCTGTGCAGCCACCAGCGGGCGGCAATCAGCGCCGTGAGCGTGCCCAACAGGGCGCTGGCCAGCACATCCACCGGCCAATGCATTCCCATTACCATGCGTGACAGACCAATCCCCAGCGCCCACAACGGCAGCAGCCAGACGCCCGTGGGAGCGCGGGCCAGCCAGATCAGACCAAAGAACTGGGCCAGGCTGATGGCGGCGATGCTGTGGCCAGAGGGGAAGGCGTAGTTCACCTCGTCCTGCCAGTGGTGGCCGAGCCACTCTGGC
This sequence comes from Aeromonas sp. R5-4, assembly GCF_040908215.1. Lineage (NCBI taxonomy): Bacteria > Pseudomonadati > Pseudomonadota > Gammaproteobacteria > Aeromonadales > Aeromonadaceae > Aeromonas > Aeromonas sp. R5-4. The sequence goes on from NZ_JBFODG010000034.1 coordinate 296,970, forward strand.
AGGGCCAGCAGCTGGCTGGCGGCGTGAACCTGTTCGCTGCGCACATCGACGCTACTGGCGTAGAAGTGCTTGATGGCCGGGATCAGCGACTGACTCTCAAGCCAGAGCAGATAGGGTCTGGGCTCTTCGGTCAGGTGTTTGATCAGGCTCTTGAGCACCCAGTCGCTGGCGAGCAGGGCTGCCAGCGCACACCCCAGCGCAATGAAGGGAGCCAGCTCCAGTTTGATTTTGTAGCGGGTCAGCAACAGCAAGAGGGCGCCACTGACCCCGATCCCGGGAATATCGACCATGCGGGTGAGGGCGTATGACCACCATAACCAGCCTGATTGCAGGGAGCCGGTCAGAAAAGGCTGCCAGGGCAGGGTGGCGAGCAGCAGCAGGGGCAGGATTAACAGGGCAGTGAAGCCAAGCACCTGACTGCGGGTGAGTGAAGCGGTTGACATTGGGAGCGACGAAGCGTGTGGCGGCATGGTGGGTATGGGTGATCGCGAAAAAAGAGGGGCATTGTGCCACCGTGATATGCCCGGACAAAGCCGAGCAGCACGTTTGTTACCTCTGCTTACACATTTGTGGCGACATCCGCTGTTTGAGCGGGCGGATGGAGCGGCTGCCGCGCAATGTGGTCCCGTTTCGCGCCGGATTGCATCACAGGCTGAAATCTCGGGCGGCTTTGCGCTAGAATGGCGCCCCCGTGGCGGTTGTGACCAAAGAGAGCCCGATGAAGATAGTCGTTGATGAGAATATGCCCCATGCCGTGGAGCTGTTTGCCGAATTTGGCGAGGTGATCGCCTTGCCCGGACGGCAGATGCAGGCCTGCGATCTGCTCGATGCCGATGTGCTGCTGGTGCGTTCGGTCACCCGCGTCAACGGCGATTTGCTGGCGACCAGCCCCAAACTCGGGTTTGTCGGCACCGCCACCATAGGCACCGACCATGTGGACAAGGCGCTGCTGGCAAGCCGCAATATTCCCTTCTTCAGCGCTCCCGGTTGCAACAAGTATTCGGTGGGGGACTATGTGCTCTCCGCTTTGCTGGTGCTGGCCGAGCGCTATGAACTCGAGCTCTCAGCCATGACGTTGGCGGTGATTGGCGCGGGCAATACCGGCGAGTGTGTGGCGACCAAGGCCCAAGCACTCGGCATGCGGGTGCTGCGCTGCGATCCGCCCAGGGCGCGGGATAATCCCGATGCGGGCTTTGTCGATTACCAGACCGCCCTTGGCGCCGATATCGTCAGCTTCCATGTGCCCATCACCCGTGAAGGAGTGGATGCCACCTACCATCTGCTCGATGCCGAACAGATTGCCGCGCGCCCTGCCGGACAGATCCTGATCAACGCATCCCGTGGCGAGGTGTGGGATAACCGGGCCCTGCTGGCACGCCAGCTGAGCGATAAGCCTTTACGACTGGTGATGGATGTGTGGGAGAACGAGCCCGAGCCACTGGCTGCGCTGGTGCCCCATACCGAGATTGCCACCCCCCATATCGCCGGTTACAGCCTGGAGGGGAAGGCCCGCGGTACCTGGATGCTCTATCAGGCGCTCTGCCAGCAGCTGGGACGCCAGCCTCGTCAGGATTTGAGTAAGCTCCTGCCAGTCCCCGATGTGCAGGCGGTGGTGCCGGGCCGCGCACCGGATCAGGCGCTGATCAAGCAACTGGTGCATCTGGTCTATGACGTGCGCCGCGATGATGCCCGTTTCCGGGCCCGACTCGGTCTACCCGGCAGCTTTGACGAGCAGCGCAAACACTACCCCGAGCGCCGTGAACTATCCTCCCTGCAAGTTGAGGGTGCGTTTGCCGACCAGGCGCTGGGCGAGCTGGGATTTGCGCTGTCACGCCCCTGAATCGGGGACCAAGAGTTGGAAGATAACCGGAAGGGGTGAGCCGTACTGGCTACCTCGACCCCCTTTTTTACTGAGCTGGCGCAGATCCTGCTGCGCCGGCTCAGCCATATCAGGCAGCGTCATCTCGCCGTGCGGGAGCCTGCCGACCATGGCGCCACCCGGCGCCATTGCAGCATTATCAGAGGAGAACAGAATGAGCCAGCAGTTTAACGTAGCGGTATTGGGTGCCAGCGGCGCCGTGGGTCAGGCGATGATCGAGATCCTGGAAGAGCGCGAATTTCCGGTAGCGACCCTCTATCCGCTGGCTTCCAGCCGCAGCGCCGGTGATACCGTGCGCTTTGGCGGCAAGAACCTCGAGATCCTCGATGTGGAGGAGTTTGACTGGAGCCAGGTACAGATCGCACTCTTCTCCGCCGGTGCCGAGGTCTCGGCCAAGTGGGCGCCGATTGCTGCCGAGCACGGTTGTATCGTCATCGACAACACCTCCTGCTTCCGTTACGACGAAGATATCCCGCTGGTGATCCCGGAAGTGAACCCGGATGCGCTGGCCGATTTTCGCAATCGCAACATCATCGCCAATCCCAACTGCTCCACCATCCAGATGCTGGTGGCTTTGAAGCCGCTGCACGACGAAGTGGGCATTGCCCGCATCAACGTGGCCACCTATCAATCCGTGTCAGGATCCGGCAAAGAGGGGGTCAGCGAGCTGGCGGGCCAGACCGCTCATCTGCTCAACGGTCGTCCGGTGGAACCGACCCTCTATCCGCAACAGATCGCCTTTAACTTGATCCCGCAGATCGACAGCTTCACTGACAACGGCTACACCCGTGAAGAGATGAATATGGTATGGGAAACCCAGAAGATCCTGGGGGATGCCAGCATTGCCGTGAACCCCACCTGCGTGCGGGTGCCGGTCTTCTACGGCCACGCCGAGGCGGTACACGTCGAACTGCACCAGCCGCTCGATGCCGAACAGGTCAAGGATCTGCTGCGCAGTGCGCCGGGTGTGACCCTGTTTGATGACGAAGGGGACTATCCGACCCCGGTGCGTGACGCAACCGGCAAGGATGAGGTGCTGGTGGGTCGGGTGCGCCAGGATATTTCTCATCCAAGTGGTATCAATATGTGGATCGTGGCCGATAACGTTCGTAAGGGCGCGGCAACCAACAGTGTACAGATTGCCGAGCTGCTGGTTCGCGACTATCTGTAAGGCTGGTCAGATGCCACCGATGCGCAGCAGGGAGTGCTGCGCATCCGGCCTGTGATCAAACCGGGGTGTGACCCATGCCGCACTCCGTCACTTCAAGATTCTGTTGCGATATCAACTGATTAAGTTTTTTCCTACACTCAGGGTCAAGTTGGGTGCTAAATGTGTCGGACTGCTGGCTTGCCAGGCGAGCCTGATTTATATTGAACCGACTGTTTTGGGGTAACTATCCAGATTTTTCAATGTGATAGGGCCGTCATACGAAGGAACGAATATGGGACATTCCCGCATAACATTGGCAACGCTACTCGCATTGGGTCTGCTGGGCACCGTCCAGGCTGAAGACTCGGCGCGGGAGCCTTTTTTTGTCGAGCTAAAAGGCCCTGACGAACCCGCACCTCCCGCCGTCAATTCCCAGCCACTGGCGCAGCCGGTCGCCAGACCCGTCGCACAACCGGTGCGTACAACCGCCCAGCCGGTGGTGCGTCAGGTCACTGCCAATGCCGGTAGCTATGGCCCTGTTCGTCCGACCGATACCCTATGGAGCCTGGCGAGCAAATATCGCCCCTCCAATCGGGTCAGCGTCTACCAGACCATGGTGGCGATTTACGAGAAAAACCCCCGCAGTTTTGCCGATGGCAATATCAACCACATTCTGGTGGGATCCCGCATTCTGCTGCCGACTGCGGCCGAGGCGAGCGTCATCACTGATGCTCAGGCCCGCGCCAAGTTCCGTAGCGACAACGCCAGCTGGAAGGGGTTAAGCCCCAAATATCTGGCTGACAAGCAGGCCCACACCGCCAAGCCGGCTGCCGCCAAACCCGCGAAGGTTGAAGCCGCCAAGACCGAGCCGGTGAAGGCTGCGCCTGCGCCGCTGCCAGTGGCGAAAGCCGCCCCCATTCCCGCCCCGGTGGTGGCACCGCAACCGGCGGCTGAAACCAAAGAAGTGGCCAAGGTGAGCGAGCCTGCGCCGAAAGAGGCGGTAGCACCTGCTCCGAGCGCAGCAGAAGGCACCACCCCGACGCCTCTGCCTTCCGATCTGGATAAACCGGTGGGCAAACCGGCTACCGAGATGGCGCTGGCACTGGAAGATGCCAATGCCCAGCTCGGCCAGGTGACCGAGATGAACCACAGGCTCAAGTTGCGTCTGCAATCCCTGACCGAAGAGGTGGAGACCCTCAAGGCACAGCTGCAGGATCAGACGGCGCTGCAAAAAGAGATTGCCGAGCTCAAGGCCCAACCGGTCCCGCCGGTGGTAGCCGAGCCTGAACCTGAGAAAAACTGGTTGATGGATCTGCTTGCCTCACCGCTCAACCTCGCCATGATCATTCTGCTGCCGGTGCTGCTGGTATTGGCGCTGGTGACCCTGTGGCTGCGTGCCCGTGCCCGCCGCGAACTGGAAGAGCAGGAGAAGAGCCTCTCCGAATCCACCGCCATGATGATGGATCAGGAGCAGAGCGAGTTTGATGATCTGCTGAGCGTCGATGTGACCGACAACGAGCCGGTGCGCCCGGTGCCGGATCTCAACACCCCGGATGGCTTTATGCCGATGGAGCCTGACGAGCCAGCCGCCAAGCAGGATGTCGACTTGGTGTTCAGCGACGACGGCGAGATGGAGCTGCAGGGCTTTGAGCCCGAGCGGATGGCGGTCCAGCCAGCCAGTCGTGACCCGGACCTGGTGCCGGATCTCGATCTCTCGCTGGATGAGCCCATTGCGCTGGCCAACGAGCCCGCCATGGATCTGGCGAGCGAGTTCAACCCCAAGCCCAAGGCCGCTGACGAGATCATGAGCGAAGAGGAGCTGCAGGCAGCCCTGTTTGCCGAGCTGGATGCGGATCTCTCAGCCGACCTCGAGCCCGATTTGAGCTCCATCGACGAAGTCGGCTCCGCTGACGACGATCTGGCGAGCTTCGATCTCGGCGATTTCGACAATGCCCTCGACGAGCCTGCTGCTGGCAAAGATGATAACGCCATTGATCTCAGTGCCGCAGAGGACGCCGACGAGAGTGCGGATGCCATGCTGGCCGAGCTCGGTCTTGAGCCTGTCAAGGCGAAGGAAGCGGAACTGGATCTGGAGTGGGATCCCAACGAGCTGGCGCTCTCCGATTTCGAAGATGCGTTTGCCGAGGTGGAATCACATCCGGCAGATCTCCAGCCCCGTGAGCAGGCGCAGGAGAGTGGCTACGTCGAGATCGACAAGCTGCTGGCTGAAGCGGATGCCACTGCGCCGGAGCAGGAGCCGTATCAGGGCTTCTCGCTGGATGTGGGGCTGGATGGCTTCCCCGAGGTGCTGCCGGAATCCACCGGATTTGACGTGGATGCCGACGACGGCGGTGTGGGTGCCAAGTTGGATCTGGCCCGTGCATACCTCGAGATTGACGACAAGGATAGTGCCCGCGAGCTGCTGCAAGAGGCGGCGGAGCAGGGTAGTGATCACCAGCGCGCCGAAGCCGAGAAGTTGCTCAAGCGGTTGGGCTAAAGGATTTCCCATTACGGGATCAGCAAAACGGGGGCAGCCAGCAGGCTGCCCTCTTCCTTTTGGCGATTTGTTATGGGGTGAGCATGGCCTCGCAGGCTGACCATTCAGGCCAATTGCGGCGTGTGGTGGGACTTTTCAGGCTGAGCGCGTATAATCCGCCCCGTTTCTTTCACTGCGTTTTCACAACAAGACAAGTTTATCCATGCGAATTGCCCTAGGTATTGAATATGACGGCAGCCGGTATTTCGGCTGGCAGCGTCAGCGTGAAGTGATCAGCGTGCAGGCTGAACTGGAGACGGCGCTGAGCCGGATTGCCAACCACCCTGTCTCCATCCAGTGTGCCGGACGCACCGATGCCGGTGTCCATGCGACCGGTCAGGTGATCCACTTCGATACCGAGGCGAACCGTGCCGAAGGGGCCTGGACCCTGGGGCTCAATTCCAACCTGCCGCCGGATATCGCCGTGCGCTGGGTCAAGCAGGTGGACGAGAGCTTCCATGCCCGCTTCAGCGCCACCGCCCGTCGCTACCGCTATGTCATCTACAACCACAACTACCGGCCGGCGATCCTCGGCAGTGGCGTCAGCCACTACCACGAGACCATCGATGCCGAGTTGATGCACCAGGCGGGCCAGAGCCTGCTGGGGGAGCACGACTTTAGCACCTTCCGTGCCGTCGCCTGCCAATCCAACACCCCGTGGCGCAATGTGACCCATCTGTGTGTCTGCCGTCAGGGGCCCTATATCGTGCTGGATATTCGCGCCAACGCCTTCCTGCACCATATGGTGCGCAATATTACCGGCTCCCTGCTGCTGGTGGGGCAGGGGCTCAAACCGGTGGAGTGGATTGCCGAGGTGCTGGCTGCCAAGGATCGCAATCTGGCCGGGCCGACTGCCAAGGCCGGTGGTCTCTATCTGGTCGACGTGGATTACCCGGCCGAGTTTGCTCTGCCGCAGTTGCCGCTCGGCCCGCTGTGGCTGCCGGACTCGGCACCGGGTACGACCAGTTTTTAGTAACTGCGCCCGAAAAATTGTGGTTTAATGACCCGTCATTTGTTGCCATCGAGCTATTAAGTCATTGAACAATCTAGGCTCGATGCGTTTTGTCAGGCACAAAAGCATTAAGGAATTCCATGAGCTGGCTTGAGAAGATTCTTCCCAAGAGCAAGATCACTGCGCCCCGTCGTCACAACATTCCGGAAGGGGTGTGGACCAAGTGCAGTGCTTGTGAACAGGTGCTCTACCGGGCAGAGTTGGAGCGCAACCTCGAAGTGTGCCCCAAGTGTGATCATCATATGCGCATCAGCGCCCGCGCCCGTCTCGAGAGCTTCCTCGATGAGCAGGGTCGTACCGAGATCGGTGCCGAGCTGGAGCCGCAGGATGTACTGAAATTCAAGGATTCCAAGCGCTACAAGGATCGTTTGTCTGCCGCTCAGAAAGAGACGGCGGAGAAAGATGCGCTGGTGGTGATGAAAGGGACCCTCAAAGGGGTACCGGTTGTCGCCTGTTCGTTCGAATTCTCCTTCATGGGGGGCTCCATGGCCTCCGTGGTCGGTGCCCGCTTCGTGCGCGCCGTCGAGGAGTGCATCAAGGAAGGCCGTGGCCTGGTCTGCTTCTCCGCCTCTGGTGGTGCTCGCATGCAGGAAGCCCTCTTCTCCCTGATGCAGATGGCCAAGACCAGTGCAGCGCTGGACCGACTCACCAAGGCGGGCCTGCCCTATATCTCCGTGCTGACCGACCCCACCATGGGTGGCGTCTCTGCCAGTCTGGCGATGCTGGGTGACATCAACGTGGGCGAGCCCAAGGCGCTGATCGGCTTTGCCGGCCCGCGCGTTATCGAGCAGACCGTGCGCGAGAAACTGCCGGAAGGCTTCCAGCGCTCCGAGTTCCTGCTGGAAAAGGGTGCCATCGATATCATCATCGATCGCCGCGAAATGCGTAACCGTCTGGCCAGCCTGCTCGCCAAAATGCTGAATACTCACGTCATCGAAGAGTGAAGATGAGTTCAAACATGCAACAATCCCAAAGCCGGTCGCTTGTCGACTGGCTTTCTTATTTGGAGCAGATCCATCCGGTCAATATCGACATGGGGCTGGATCGGGTCGGTGCCGTTGCCCGGCGCATGGGTCTCACCCAGCTGCCGTTCAAGGTGATCACGGTGGCGGGCACCAACGGCAAGGGCTCCAGCTGTGCCATGGCGGCCAGCATTCTGATGGCCGCAGGCTATAAGGTCGGCGTCTACTCCTCGCCCCATCTGCTGCGCTTTACCGAGCGGGTGCGGGTCAACGGGCAAGAGCTGCCCGACAGCGATCACTGCGCCGCCTTTGCCGAGGTGGAAGCTGCTCGTGGCGAGATTGCCCTTACCTTCTTCGAGTTCGCCACCCTGGCTGGCTTGTGGCTCTTCTGCCGTGCCGCCCCCGATGTGCTGCTGCTGGAAGTGGGACTGGGCGGTCGGCTCGACGCCACCAATGTGGTGGAGTCCGATGTGGCGATGATCACCTCCATTGCCCTCGATCACTGCGACTGGCTGGGTGATACCCGCGAAGCTGTGGCGGTGGAGAAGGCTGGGGTCTATCGCGCTGGTAAACCCGCCATCAGTGGCGAGCCCAATCCGCCTGCGACTATCGCGAGCGAAGCGGCGCGTCTTGGCGCCAACCTGTGTCAGGTCGGTATCGATTTTCGTGGCGATGAGCACGAGAGCGGTTGGGATTATCACGGCCTCAACCAGTGGCGGGATCTGCCAAAACCGGCGCTGCCGCTGATGAACGCGGTGACCGTGCTGGCGGCGCTGGAATCCCTCGGCTTGCCGCTGTCGGAGTCCGCCATTCGTGACGGGCTGGCCAATGCCCGGCTGGCTGGCCGGATGCAGCAGTTGCAAAGTGCGCCGCTGGTGATCGTCGATGTAGCCCACAACCCCCATTCGGCGGCCTATCTGGCCGCGCAATTGCGCAAGATGCCCTGCTTGGGTGTACGCCGCGCCGTGGTCGGCATGCTCAAAGACAAGGACATGGCGGGATCCCTTGCCGAACTCGATGGTCTGATCGGCGAGTGGTATCTGGCCAGCCTCACCGGCCCGCGCGCCGCCACTGCTGCGCAGCTGGCTGCGGCGTTGGGAGAGGGCAAGGGCCCTGCCAGGGAGTTTGATGATGTCAGCGCCGCTTATCAGGCAGCGTTGGCCGCATCGAGTCCGGACGATATGGTCATTGTGTTTGGTTCGTTTTACACTGTCGCCGACATTCTGGCGGGTGTCGCCGTCTAGGCCACACCCCGGCTCCCCGGCCTTCGGGCGGGGAGCCAAATCGCATATTGAGTTACGTAAAGGTAGGATTCAACTTGGCCTCGAAGTTTCAAAACCGTCTGGTGGGCACCGTCATCCTGGTGGCCCTGGTTGTTATTTTCCTGCCGGACTTGCTGGATGGTCACAAGCTGGCACAAAAGGAGGAGGCCTTTGCCAAGATCCCGCTGCGCCCCGAGCTGGAGCCTGCCAAGCCTGCGCTGCAGGTCTCGGCAGCCAGCAGCCTGCCAGCCGATCATCTGGCCAGCCAGCAACAGGCCTCTGCGGCCCAGCAGTGGCAAGTGGAAGAGGTGGCTGACCCTATGACCCTCGCCGGTCAGGGCAACGGTGCACAGCCGGCGACAACCCCTGCCGCACCGGCGCCGGTCCAGCCGCAACAGAATGCCCAACCCAAGCCACAGCCCAAGCCGGAAGTGGTGGCCAAAAAAACGGTCGAACCGCCCAAGCCAGCACCCAAGCCGACGCCAGCCAAACCGGTTGAAGTGGCCAAAGCGCCCGCACCGGCCAAGCCGCAGGCGGGTCAGATCAAGTCCCTCGACGATCTGATTGAAAGCAAGATGACCCAGCCGACCACACCCGCGCCTGCTGCGGCACCGGCACAGGGTAGCTGGATCCTCCAGCTTGGCGCCTTCAAGAACGTCGACAGCGTCAACGCGCTGGTGAGCAAGCTGCGGGCGGCGGGCTACTCTGCCCACACCTCGCCGCGCACACCGGTGCAGGGTCAGCTCAACCGGGTCTTTATCGGACCGGATGTCTCCAAGGCCAAACTGCAGGGCATGCAGGGGCGGATCTCCCAGATGACCGGCCTCAGTGGCTCGGTGGTCTCTTACAATCCGTAACGGCGTTGCCGTTGGCTATGGCCCTCTGAAACAAACACCGCGCCCTTTGCGCGGTGTTTTTTTATCTGGCCGTCGTGATTTTTAAGGACGGCGTCGTACAGGTCACCCCCCGGTTGGGATTTTCGGGCAGTTGGGGTAGTCTGAGCCCTTCTGCTACTCACAGGAGTTCAAGATGATCCTCTCGACGACCCCCACGCTGGAAGGCAAAACCATTCGTGAATACCGCGGCATCGTGGTTGGCGAAGCCATTCTCGGCGCCAACATTTTCAAGGATCTCTTCGCCGGGATCCGCGACATCATCGGCGGCCGCTCCGGCGCCTATGAAAAAGAGCTGGCCCGTGCCCGCGAGATCGCCTTCGATGAGCTGAAAGAGCGTGCCGCTGCCCTTGGCGCCAATGCGGTGGTCGGCATCGATATCGACTACGAGGTGGTGGGGCAAAATGGCAGCATGCTGATGGTCAGCATCAGTGGCACCGCCGTGGTGGTCTGATCGGGCATCCACTTTTGCATTGGCAATGAGCCGATAACCGGGTTATCGGCTTTTTTATTGCCTGTCTGATACGTGGCGGCTGGCAGGGTTATCACTCAACTCATTGATTTTAAATATTTATATTTATTAATAATTCCGCTAACCGGTTTTATTTTTTTTAACTGGGTGGCCCGAGAGGGTCAAGCTAGAGTGCCGCCATCAGGAACAACACCGCTCACGGACGAGGTTCTCTTCTCTTGAAGGCGTATCAATATGAATCAAAAACCTGCTCTGCTGACCCTTGTCATGTTGGCCATGACCGCCCATGCCGGCAGTGCCCTCGCAGCGCTGCCCAACTTCAGCGCCACTTGTCCCACCGATATTCGGGTCAAGTCGCAAGGGGGCAACGTCTTTATCAATGGCAAGAAGGCGACCCTGAAAACGCTGGCGCCCGCCGCCTATTCGGCCACAAACGGCAAGGTGGTCATCGGGATCACCTTCGATCTGCCCGCCAGCGAACCCACCCTGGATTACGTCATCAAACATGATCGCCGAGCTCATGGCTTTTGCACCGTGCACGCCTGGTCGGCGGGCAAGGCAGCCGCACTGCCGATGGCCAAGGGAGATTCGCCCTATCAGGGCAAGTGGATCGCCAAAAACCGCGAGACAGGCGCCACGGTGGCCAATATTCAGGTGGATGGCAAGGAGCAGGTGTGGGTCAACGGGGTCAAGGTGAAGGCCAAGCGGGCCGATGGTGCGCTGCAGTTTCGCAAGGGCACCATCCTCTACACCTTGCAGGGGGATCCGCGTATTCGCGATGAGAGCGACTGGAATGACAGCGATGTTCAGAATACCGGCCCCATCCGGCTCGAGTAACAGACGCGCCGTGCCACGGCTTGGTCATTGATGCAAAAAGCAGAGAGCGGCATGGCCGCTCTCTGCTTTGTTGTCTCTATTGGGTGATAGCCGTGCGGGGTTAGATGCCGTGGATGGCGTTGGCTTCCCCATACCAGTCCAGCTTGTCGGCCAGAGTGACCACCGAGCCGATGATGATGAGGCTCGGGCTCTTCACCTGACGGGCCAGTTCGGCCAACTGCTGCAGCTCGCCGCGCACCACCCGCTGGCTGAGCTGGGTGCCTTGCTCCACCAGCGCCACCGGGGTATGACCGGGCATGCCGTGGGTTTGCAGCGCATCCTGAATGCGGGCGGCGTGGGCCAGCCCCATGTAGAAGACCAGAGTCTGGCGGGGGGCCGCCAGCGCCGACCACTCCTGGGCAATATTGCCCTCCTTGTCGTGGCCGGTGATGAACTGCACCCGCTGGGCGTGATCACGGTGGGTGAGGGGAATGCCGCTGTAGGCCGCGCAGCCTGAGGCTGCCGTAATGCCCGGTACCACCGAGAAGGGGATGCCCGCCTCGGCCAGGGTTTCCAGCTCCTCGCCGCCCCGGCCAAAGATAAAGGGATCGCCCCCCTTGAGCCGTACCACCTGTTTGCCCAGCTGCGCTTGTTCCAGCAACAACTGGTTGATCGCCTGCTGGGGCACGCAGTGGCGGCCCGCCTCCTTGCCAACAAAGATCCGCTCGGCATCCCGGCGAACAAGTGCCAACACCTCCTGCGACACCAGCCGGTCATAGACCACCACATCCGCCTGCTGCAACTGCTGCAAGCCGCTTAAGGTAAGCAGCCCCGCATCGCCGGGGCCGGCTCCCACCAGGGTTACGCTTCCCTTGCACTGCAGCGGCTCATCGAGTAGCTCGGCGACGTTCTGCTCGGCGGCCTGTTGCTGGCCGCGCGCCAGCTGGCATGCCAGTCGCTCATGGCTAAAGAGCCGCTCCCAGAAGCGGCGGCGGGCCAGCTTGTCCGGAATGAGTTTGACCCGCTCGCGCAGCTTGCCCGCCAGCGCCGCGAGTTGGCCGAGGTGTTGCGGCAGCATGGCTTCAAGTTTTTCCCGCAGCTGGCGGCTTAGAACCGGCGCCGCGCCTGCGCTGGAGATGGCCATCATCAGCGGCGAACGGTCGATGATGGCGGGCATGATGGCGCTGCAGTGGGCCGGAGAGTCCACCACATTGCAGAAGATCTGGCGCAGGTTCGCCTCATGAAATACCTGCTGGTTGACCTCTTGCTGATTGGTGGCGGCGATCACCAACCACTTGCCATCGAGCAGTTCGGGATGAAAGCTGGCGGCGCAGACGGTCAGGCGACCCTGCTCGGCCCAGCTCATCAGCTGGGGTTCCAGGTGCGGGGCATTGATGGTGATCTTCGCCTTGGCATCGAGCAGCAGGCGCGCCTTGCGCACCGCCACCTCACCGCCGCCGACGATCAGAACCGGCTTGTTTTGCAGCTGACAGAAGAGAGGGAGAAAGTCCATAACAGGCTCCGGATGCTGGCCCGCTCGCAATGCCGCGCCGGGCGAGATAGCAGGGCGCGCCGTGACGCACCCCGGATGGTCGGGGGAAAGATCCCCCGACGGGAATAAAAAAGGGGAAGGGTGATCTACGCCCGGGCCAACGACAGATCCCCACCGGTGTCGGCCACTTGATCACGCTTCCCCAAACGAGGTTTTTCCTATTGCACCGCTTTGACGTGCATGTTGGCGACGTACTGATCTTCGGCCCAGAAGATGCGGTCAGCGACCATGGCTTCCGGGTTGAGGGTGACGCCGCGCAGCACCCGCTCCTTGAACTTGTGATAACCGGCCCGGTCGATAAGGTGACCCATGTGCAGATAGATGGGTTTGCCATCCAGCATCTCGGCCTCGAACTCGAACAGGTTCTTGATCACCGCATGCAGCACCTCTTCGGTCACCCAGTTGAGGAACAGCTTGCCGGTACGGGGGGTCTTCTTGCTGGTGCGCCCCCCCAGCTTGACCATATAGAGCTGCTTGGGATCCCGCTGCCAAGCCAGGGTCGGGCAGGCCAACACGCACTCGCCACAGCCGATGCACTTGCTCTCCTCCTTGACCGCCTTGCCATGCTTGATGGCGAGGCAATCCACAGCGTGGTGGCTGCACGCCTTGACGCAGGCGCCGCAGCCGATGCAGCGCTCGGCATTGAAGTGGATTTTGGCGATGCCGAGGATGCCGAAGTCGGCCATGTTGGCCTTGGCGCAGTCGTTGGGGCAGCCGGCGATCACCATCTTGAGGTGATAGGGGTTGGGGTAGAGGTGTTTCTCCATCCGCTGAGCGAGCCCGGTGCAGTCGATATTGCCCTTCTGGCAGATGGTGTTGCCCTGACAGGCGACGATGTTGCGCCCGCCGATGGTCTGGTAACCGGCTTGGGTATCCTTTACCTCGATGCCGCAGGTCTCCACCTCGATCTCCTTGATAAAGGGTTCGAGGGCGGCGTTGACCTTGTCCATGTCCTGATACTTGATGCCGGGCATCGCCAGCTTCTGGCGGGTGGTGAGGTGGATCAGGCCGTTGCCATACTGTTCGGCGATCTGCTGGGCCACCGCCAGCAGGTGGGCGGGCATGATCCCGCCTGGAATGCGTACGCTGATCATCGCTTCGCCGCGCACCTTGGAGAGGCGGTATTCGTTCTTGGCGCGGGCCTTGATGATGTCGATATCGAGACTCATGGTGTTCTCCCTCAGTCGATCAGATGCTGGGCCTGGTCAAAACGAAAGACCGGTCCATCCACGCAGATATAGGTGTCGCCCATCCGGCAGTGGCCGCATTTGCCCACGGCGCAGGCCATGCGGCGTTCGTAGTCGACCCAGATGCGATCCTTGGGGATGCCCCGTTCGAGGAAGGCGAGCACCACGAAGCGGATCATGATGGGGGGGCCGACCACGATCACCTGGATATCCTCCTTGTCAGCGAGATCCAGCTGGTCGATGTAGTCGGTGACCCGGCCAATGCGAAACTGCTCGCTCTCCTTGCCCTCGTCCAGGGTGACGATAAGGTTCTGCTGCTCGGCCCAGAGCGGCATCTCGTGGCGATAGAGCACCGCCTGCTCGTTCTTGAAGCCGAGGATCATGTCGAGGGATTTCACCTCTTCCGGATGTTTGCTGAAGCGGCGCAGCAGCCCCTTGACCGGCGCGACGCCGGTACCGCCCGCCACCACGATGAGGTGCTGGTTGCGGTAGGTCTCCAGCGGATAGCCGTTGCCGTGGACGCCGCGCATCCACACCTTGTCGCCCACATCGAGGGCAAACAGCGCATCGGTTACCTTGCCGACCTTGCGGATCAACAGATCCACATAGCCATCGCCATAGTCGGAGACCGAGATGGGCGCCTCGCCGACGGTGGGCAGGGAGATCTCCACAAACTGGCCGTAGTGGACATCAAAGTCGCGGGAGACCCGAAAGTTCCACTCCAGTTCGGTGTGGCGCTCGATGGCCAGAATGGTGTAGGCCTTGGGCAGCAGGCGGTTTTCGACCACGTCCTGCTGCGGTTCTGCTGTTGCGGTTTGTTGGCACTGGCACATATCAGTTCGCCCCCTGCGCGTGGTCGGCTGCGATGGTCTGTTCGACCACATCGGTCATCTTGTTGATGATGTTGCTAAAGGAGATGTAGTGAGGGCAGCGATCGTCGCAGCGGCCGCAGCCGACGCACATGTGCTCCTCCCCCTGACGGGCCTTGTAGTCGTTGACCTTGTGCAGGGCGCGATAGCGCAGGCGCTCGCCGTGCTTGGCGCGAAAACCGTGGCCACCGGCCATGTCGCTGAAGCCATCCACCATGCAGCTGGCCCACTGGCGACGGCGTTCACCCTGCTTGGGATTCTCCGCATAGGTGAGGTCGTGCACGCTGTAGCAGCTGCAGGTCGGGCAGGAGGTGGTACAGCGGCCGCAGCCGATGCAGCGGCTGTCGTACTCGGCCCAGACCGGATGAGCGGTGAGGATCTGGCGGATCCGCTGGGGGTCGTCACAGACGCTGTCCGGGGTGCGTACCTTGACCGGGTTGCTCTGGACAAATTCAGGGGTGAAGTCGTCGGATTCACCCAGCTCTGCAAAGTAGCCGAGCAGCTCGGGATCCTTCACCTCGATACGGGCACCCTCATCGCTCAGACGAATGGCGGCGGCGTAGTCCCGGGTCTCGTTGCTGCCCATGGAGACGCAGAAGCAGTTCTCGAAGCTCTCGCGGCACTCCAGCAGTACCAGCTTGAGCTTGCTGCGCAGTCTGGCGTAGTAGACGTCGCTGTTCTGGCCGTTTTTCAGGTAGACCTGATCCAGCCTGCGCAGGGCGTGGATATCACAGCTGCGCAAGAACAGCAGGGTGGGCTTGGCCTCCACCTTTGATTCGCGCAGCTCCAGATTGTCGAAGTGGAACAGGGTCTGGGTGATGGGGAGCACCACCTCTTTCGGGGAGAAGTGGGACTTCTCCTGCCACACCAGCTCGGCCGGATGGCGGATGCTGTGGTAGGTGACGTTGTCGGTGTCGGAGAAGCGGCCGCCCCGATATTCGGCCGCGGGCGCCATGATCCGGTAATCGGGCAGCAGCCGCTCGAACAGCTGCGCCAGCGCGGGATGGGTGAGAAGAAACGACATAAATAAACACCTTGTATGAGGGTGAGATGCCCTGGCATAGGGATGAGGAGCGGGCCGGTCAGGATGTCTGGCATCGGTTCTGGCCGCGCTTGCCTCGCCACGGTCTGTTTTTATGACTCATGTTGCTCAACTGACCCGATTGTTATTGTGTTGGCGGCGCGTGCGTCGCGGCAGGTCGGGTCATGCCTGTAAAGCTCTTGTCAATTGAGCAGGGCGGCCTGATAGCCTGCGCACTTGCCCATCACGTATCCCATCTCCAGCTTGTTGATATCGCGGGTGAAACGGGAGACGGGGAAGTAGTCGGCCGGAGCGATCACCTCGATCTGGCAGTCCTCCGGCGGATTGGCGATAAAATCGAGCGCCTCGTTGTAGCTGCGATCCCGCTGCTCCAGCGCCTGTGCCAGCGCGGGGCGGGTCTTGAGCAGAGTGCGGATCATCCAGGGGAAGGGCATCGGCTTGAGCCGATAGCCAAGGGGCTCGGAGAGGATCACCGTCAGGTGACGGGCACCGCGGCGGTAGGCCTCGATCACCGGGATGGAGTCGGCCACCCCGCCATCTGTCATCGGTACCCCGTGCACCTCCGGGTATTCGTGGGAGGCGAGGGGAATGGCGCAGCTGGCGGGCAGCACCTCGTTCATGTTCTCCGGCTTGACCCGGATGTACTCCGCCTTGCCGGTCAGGGTATTGGTCACCACCGCATAGAAGGGGATGCCGGTCTCCCGGTAGGCGTGAATGTCGAGGGGATACTTGCGGCAGCTGGTGTTCCACAGCCAGTGGATATCCACCAGATTGCCCCCCTTGGCAAAACGCAGGGGATCCATAAACTGCTGGCTGCACGCCAGTTTGGTCAGGATCTCGTGGCTGCGGCCATGCTGGCTGGCGAGATAAGCCAGCAAGTTGGTGGCCCCCGCCGAGACGCCGATGGCGAAGTCGAAGGGGCGATAGTCATGCTCGATAAACGCATCCAGCACGCCGCTGGCAAATATGCCGCGCATGGCGCCGCCTTCTACAACCAATGCGCTGGGGGATGCGTTTTTGTTCATGACAGGCACCTCATTGATAAGTCAGAGAAAAAAGTGGGAAAGAGAACGTCCGGGCTGTCAGGCCGACCATTCTGACAACCAACCGGGGTTGGCCATCGCAATGAGGTCATTCTAGGAAGGGGATGGTGTTTAGAATATCTGTTAATAATGAATCAAGTGTTTTATATTTCTAAACGACCGTAATAAACCCGTTGTGATAAAAGGGGTTGTGTAGGAGTCTCAACGACTCTGTGATGGCTGGATATTGGCAAGGATGAGTGTGTCATGACGTTATTGGTTCCCCCGCTGCTCCGACGTGGCGATACCATCGCTTTTTTCTCCCCCTCCAGCGCGGCGACCGCCTGGGCCCCCAACCGTTTTGCCCGCGCAAAAGCCTTTCTTGAGGGGCAGGGCTTTAGGCTCAAGGCGGGCAGCCTCACCGGCCAGCAGGATCACTGGCGTTCCGGCTCCATCGCCGCGCGGGCCGAGGAGCTCAACGCCCTTATTCGCGACCCAGAAGTACGCAGCATCATGTCGGTGATTGGCGGCAGCAACTCCAACTCCCTGCTGCCCTACCTCGATTTTGAGGCGCTGAGGCGCGATCCCAAGATCATCGTTGGCTACTCCGATGTGACGGCGCTGCTGCTCGGCATCCACGCTCAAACTGGCCTGGTTACCTTTTATGGCCCGGCGCTGGTGGCCTCCTTTGGCGAGTTGCCGCCGCTGGTGGATGAGACGCTGGCCAGTTTTTTACAGATTGCGTTGGCCGATGAAGCTGGCGTCCCCTGCACGCTGCCTACGCCAGCACAATGGAGCGATGAACGGCTGGACTGGGAGAACCAGGCCCGGGCCAAGCAGTGCCAGCCCAATCGGCTGATCTCGGTGGGCTCAGGCCGGGTAGTGGGGCGACTGATGGGCGGCAATCTCAACACCATGGCGGGGATCTGGGACTCCCCCTATATGCCCGTCATCGAGCGTGGTGACATTTTGCTGCTGGAGGACAGCCTGAAATCTGCCGAGACGCTGGAGCGCTCCTTTGCCCATATCAAGCTGTGCGGGGTGTTTGAGCGGATCGGCGCGCTTATCCTCGGCAAGCACGAGCTGTTCAACGATCAGGGGAGCGGCAAGCGCCCCCTCGATATCCTGCTGGAGGTGGTGGGGGTGCCGAACTTCCCCATTCTGGCGGAGTTTGACTGCGCCCATACCCACCCCATGCTGACGTTGCCGCTGGGCATCGAGGTGGCGCTCGATCTCGACCGCCAGCAGCTCACCTTGCTGCAGCCCTGGTGGCGAGCAAAATGAGGGCGAAATGTATGTCCAACAACAAGGCCGCTGATGCGGCCTTGTCTGTTTTTGTGGAGAGGGATCAGGGCAGTGCATCGGGCCGGAAGCTGGCGCGGATCTGCGGCACCAGGCTTGAAGGGTCGAATCCCTTCTCTTCCCCCAGTACCGGATGGAGCAGGGGCTTCTCTTCGATGGGGGTGATATCCCCCGCCAGCAGCTGGCGAGTGGCCTGACCCATCTGGTAGAGCTGGCGTACCGGCGCAAACTGGGTCGCCAGATTGAGGGGGTCATCGGCGCGGGTGAAGGCCATCATGGGGATCTGGTAGGTGGCATCGCGCGCCGGTTTGTCACCGTGAATGCCCTTGCCGGCGGACATCAAAAACGGCTGGTGATCGCCAAATGCCACCACCAGATAGCGCTTGCCCGACTGGTCTAGGGTCTTGAGCAGCCGCTCCAGCGAGGCCATGGCATCCACCACCCCGGTGTAATAGGTGTTGAGCAGCTGGGTGTCACTCTCGCTCTGGTTCGGGCAGGCGCCGCTGCGCTCCTGCCCCTGATAGCGGGGGCCATCGAAGGGGCCGTGCCCCTGCATGGTGACTGCATAGGCAAACAGCGGTTTGTCATCCTGTTCGCTGCGCTTGAGTATGTGGTCGATGAGGGCATCATCGGAGATATAGAGCCCCTTGTGCTCAAGGGTGGTGAAGCGGGTGTCGAACCAGCGCTCCTCATAGCCAAGCGCCGGGATCGCCTTGGCGCGGCCCCAGAACTTCTCTACATAGGGGTGGGCAAACAAGGTCTTATAGCCGCTCTGTCTGGCGCTCTGGGCCAGCCCCGGCACCTGCTGCGAGAGGTAGTAGTAGGGCACCACCCCCTGCTTGAGCAAGCCCACCGGCAAGCCGGTGTTCATCTCGAACTCCGCCAGCACCGTCATGCCGCCGGTGGTGGGGGAGTGGATGGTTTTTTGCCACTGCTGCACGCTGGCGGGCAGGGAGAGTGTGGGAGCCGGGGCGCAGATCCTCCCCTTCCAGTCGAGCCAGAGCGACTCATATTGCAGCACGATCACCAGATCCCAGCGCGGCGCTATGCCCTGGGGCGGATAGCTCAGCTGCGGGGTCAGCTCGTTGATCTGCAAGGGGTAGCGAAACACGCTGCCGCTTTGCAGCATCTCGTCCACCAGATTGAACAGATAGAGGCCGGGGCCGGAGCGGATGATGTCCCTGTGGTAGTTGACCGCGCGATCCACGTAGCGAATGTTGGCTCCCAGCAGCTTGTTGCCGGTCTGGGTGGCAAAGACGCACAGGGCAAAGAAGGCGACGGTGGCAGCGGCAGTGCGCAATACCCAGCGTGACAGGGCAAAGCGCCAGCAGAGAAACAGTGCCAGCAACACGGTGAAGATGGGCAGGATGGGGTGCTGGTCGAGCAGGATCCGCAGCAGCGCCAGCAGGTTGCCAAAATCATCCCCGCCGAGCGGCACGCCGTAGATGGCGATCTTCATAAAGTTGGCGAGCAGACCTATGCCTGACAGCGCGGTAAAGACCAGCCCCATATAGAGATTGAAGCCCGCCAGCGCGCAGAGGCTCCAGCCCAGCACCATGCTGCCCCAGGCTAGATAGTAGTGCTCCGGGCGAAAGCCTGACCAGAGCAGAAACTCCCCCAGCTTGAACACCACGAAGCCGTGCAGCAGCACGAAGGTGAGGTTGCCGAGCAGCAGGCTGCCGATGATCCGCCAGCGCAGGCTGCGGCGCAGCTTTGGCAGCACCGTTTTGAGCACGGCGGCGCTCAGGGCCAGCACCAGCGTCAGACTCACCACCAGATAGGTGAGGTTGAAGCCCTGCTCCGGCAGGGTTTGCAGGATCTGGCTGAAATCGCCGCTCTCGGGGCGATCCTTGAGCAGCAGACCGATGCGCAGCTGATAACGGCTGGCCAGCGCATCGTCCGGGGCACGCAGGGTGCTGTTGAGATCCAGCGAGCAGCGGTTATTGCGGCACACCTGACGCTTATCCACCGCTTGACTCAGCTGGTCGATCCGCTCCCCCTTGTCGTTGAGCAGCTCTACCCGTACCTTGTCCCCCGCTTGCAATGGCCCTCGCAACTGCCACTGACTGCGTACCACCAGATAGAGGCCGCGGCTGTCGCTTTTATAGAGCAGGGCGTGGCGGGTGAGGGTGGCCAGCGGGTTGTCGGCGGGGCCCAGCACCAGCGGCTGGGCACGGCCCAGCCAGCTGCCGGGATTTATCAGCGGCAACAACAGGGTCAACAGCAGCAATCCGCCCAGCAGGGCAAGCAGCAGAGAAGGCAGACTCAGGACGCGGGGGCGGCCTGAGGAGGGGCGATTCATATAAGCTCATCCTTTGAGCGAGTGAGGGAGAGATCGTTCATCCGCATAGAGTTTGACCCGATGGTGCGGGCCTTGTTTCAGCTTGTCAATTTAATGACCACTTAATGAATATTTGGTTACAGTTCAACCTTGCAAATTGTGATCCAGGTCGAGGGATTGTTCGGAATATGTGATGAAAGCGTCATCATGGGGTTTTGCCACTGGCTTGGGAGGGATCTGCTGTTTAGTCTCTCGATAGCGACTGGAGGTACATGTATGAATCCCAAAGTGATGGCACGTCAGGCCAGATTGCTGCGCATGCTGGAGAGCAAGGAAGAGATCCGGGTCGGACGCGAACGAGACTGTCCGCTGCCGCTGGCCCAACTGGTCAAGCTGAAGGATAGCCATCCGGCTGTGGTCAAGGTATACCGCCACGGTCTCACCGCCGAGGTGTTTCACCTCAAGGTGGAGGGGCATCACTGGTGCCTCAAGCGGCGACGTCAGGATTCACTGGTGGCCAACCTCGATGGCAAGACCGCCTTTCTGACCGAGCTGGAGCGGCGACGCGAAATCGAGGCGCTGCGGGAGCTGCACCCTACTGTCCTCTCCCATGTGGTCTGCACCAGCTTCGGCTCGGCGCGGGCCGGGGTCTTGGTCTCCCCCTGGTTGCGGGGTGTGCCGGTCCATCAGCTCAACGAGCGCAATCTGGCCCAGATGCTGGAGGTGCAGGGTGAGCTGGCCCGCTGGGGCTGGTTTGACTGGGACCCGAGCCCGGGCAACCTGCTCGATGACGGCGAGCAGATCTGCGTGTTCGACTTTGGCTATATGTGGACCTTCGATCCCCGCTTTGAATACAACTCCAATGGTCTGGTCGACCCGCAGTTTCATGTGCCGGAGCGACTGGAGACCCGCACCCTCTCCGGACTCTGGCTCGATGAGGCCGATCCTCTGCCGCAATTTCGCTACTGGCGCGAGCTCTGCCTCAAGTGGGTGAAACGGGAGATCCACCACCTGATCCGCGAAGGAGCCAGCGCGCCCGTGCTGGCCCGCCTGCACGCCTTGCAAGGGGAGTGGAGCGCCGCGCTGGCGAGCGACGAGGCGCTGGTCGCCAACTGGTGGCGGGACATGTATCGCAGCCACCGGCTCGATGTGGCCGATGATCTGAGCGGCCAGAGTTGCGGCCCGCTCACCCTGCGTCGCCTCGACTGGTTGATGCAGGCGGTGACGGATCACTATCCGCTGCTGGTGGACAATCTCTCGCCTCAGGAGACGGAGCTCGGCCAGACCGGGCTGCTGGCCCGCTTGCAGCAGCTGCGCCGCGAAGCCGTCGCCTGTCAGTTGCCTGCCACCAGCCTTGCCTGAGCCAATACCTTTGCGGAGTACAAATGAACAGGGCGCCTTGCGGGCGCCCTGTTGCATGGGCGGAATTGCCTCGGTTGAGGATCAGTCCAGCAGCTCCTGATGGAGGCGGTTGACGATATTGCCCGCCTCGCTCTCCTTGACCAGGAAGCAGAGGTTGTGGGCGCTGGCGCCGTAGCAGATCATCCGGATGTTGTGCTCGCGCAGGGCGTCAAAGACCTGACTGCCCACCCCGTTCACTTCGCTCATCCGGTTGCCGATGAGCGCCACCAGTGCCAGACCGGTTTCCACCTCCACCTTGCAGAGTTGCCCCAGTTCGGCCAGTACCTTGTCGCTCAGGATCGGCTCGCCGTTGCTCTGGCTGCCGGTGTGATCCAGCGTCAGTGACACGCTCACCTCCGACGTGGTGATGAGGTCGACCGAGATGCGGTGACGGGCCAGAATGCCGAACACTTCGGCCAGAAAGCCGTAGGCGTGGAACATGTTGAGGCTGTGCAGGGTCACCAGCACCTGCTGGCGGCGCAGGGCGACGGCGCGAAACAGCGGGCTTGAATCTGTGCTGGCGCGGATCCAGGTACCACCGGCGGCAGGATCCTTGGCTGAGCCGACAAACACCGGAATATTCTGGCGCACCGCCGGTTGCAATGTGGCGGGGTGCAGCACCTTGGCGCCGAAAGTGGCCATCTCGGCTGCTTCGACAAAGCTGATTTCGGGGATCGGGCGGGCTCGGGTGACGAGGCGCGGATCCGTGGTGTAGATGCCGGGCACATCGGTCCAAATCTCGATACTGGCGGCATCGAGCGCTTCGGCGAGCAGGGCCGCGCTGTAGTCAGAGCCGCCGCGCCCCAGCGTGGTGGTGCGCCCATCGCCATCGGCGCCGATAAAGCCCTGGGTGATGATGAGGCTGTCGCCCAGCTGCGGGCCCAGCGTCTGCTGGCAGAGGGTTCGGGTGGTGGCCAGATCGACGGTGGCCTTGCCAAAGCGGCTGTCGGTGCGCATCAGCTGGCGCACATCCTGCCAGTGGGCCTTGACGCCGCGCTGGCGCAGCAGTTCGGTAAAGAGGCGGGTAGACATCAGCTCGCCGCAGGCGATGAGGCGATCGGCCAGCTCTGCATCGGTATGCTGGTGGGCTTGCTGGGCCATGAGGCGGATCTCGTCCAGCTGGCCATGAATAAGGGCGCTCACATCAACGGGGTTGCCGAGATCGGCCAGAATGGCCTGCTGGATCCCGGCCAGTTTGGCCAGCTGCTCGTCGCGGCCCGCTTCGTCCAGCTCCCCTTGTGCCAGAGCGACCAGCAGGTTGGTGACACCGGCGCTGGCGCTCAGCACCACCACCCGGGTGGCGGGATTGGCCAGCACGATATCGGCGCAGTGATTCATGGCCGTGAAGTTGGCGACACTGGTTCCGCCAAACTTGGCGACATTGATCGGGCTCATTGCTTACTCCTGTCTTATTTTAAGATTCCGGTTCCATCGGGCAAAAAAGAGAGGAGGAGGCTGAAAATGGCAGGAATGAACGAAGCTATCCCGGCCAGAAGCACTCCACCTGCAGAGCCCATCCCGTACCGCCCCTGACAGGGCGCGGTGGGGGATGATCACTACCGATGACAACCCGGGGGATTCAGCCCCCGCAGCCGACGTTGAGGTTACCAGTCTCCTCACTCGTCTCGGCGCTGCTCCCCCTGACCCAAGTTCACCGGACGCTGGCGTCCTCCCTTGGGCTGCCTGGGCAGCGCTCCTCTTCTGGCTCCACCAGGGCGGTGGAGTGCATTTAGAAATACCCTGCGTTGGATTGCACTGTCAATCGAGTTTGTGAAAAAGTTCAAATTGTCAGCTAACTCAACGCAGGATCAATGACTTAGGCAATGGTCTTTGACAAAACCTTGGAACGGCGCTGCCAGTTGTAGAGACGCTGGCGCGCCACCGGCAGATCTTCCACTTCCAGCGGATCGAAGCCCCGCTCCCGGAACCAGTGGATGGAGCGGGTGGTGAGCACGAACAGGCGGCGAATGCCAAGCCGCTTGGCCCGCTCGGCCACCTTGGCCACCAGCTGATCTCCCCGGTTGGAGTTGCGATAGTCGGGGTGGATGGCGACGCAGGCCATCTCCGCCATCGCCTCTTCCATAAAGCAGTAGAGGGCCGCGCAGCCGATGATGAGGCCATCGCGCTCGATGATGGTGAACTTGTCGATCTCCATCTCCAGCTGCTCGCGGGAGCGGCGCACCAGAATACCTTCCTCCTCCAGCGGGCGAATGAGATCCAGAATGCCGCCGATATCCTCGATGGTGGCGGCGCGGGCCTGCTCGGCACTTTCCCGCACGATCTGGGTGCCGAGGCCGTCACGACTGAACAGCTCCTGCAACATGGCGCCATCATCCTGATAGCTCACCAGATGGGAGCGGGGCACGCCGCCACGGCAAGAGGCAATGGCTGCGCGCAAGTAGCGGGCGGTACCGGACATCTCTTCGCCCGCCTGCTCCAGCTCAACCAGCAGCTCTTCGGCCTGCTCGGGGAAGAGCTCGGAGATGGCTTCGCCGCGTCTGTCCATCACCCCCTGGGTGCTGCTGAAGCAGATAAGCTTGTCCGCCTTGAGATCGACCGCCACCCGGCGGGCCACCTCTTCGGAGCTCAGGTTAAAGCTCTCGCCGGTGACCGAGCAGCCGATGGGGGAGATGAGCACCAGACTCTTCTGATCGAGCTGGCGGGTGATCCCCTCCACGTCGATGCGGCGCACCCGGCCGCTGTGGCAAAAGTCGATGCCATCATCCACCCCCAGCGGCTGGGCGGTGACGAAGTTGCCGCTCACCACGCTGATCCGAGCTCCCTGCATTGGTGTGTTCGCGAGCCCCATGGAGAGCTGGGCGGTGATGTCGTATTGCAGGCCGCCACACACCTGTTTGATGATGGTAAAACTCTCGTCATCGGTGACCCGGATCCGCTTGTGATACTGGGCCTCGATACCGGCGCGGGCCAGCGCTTCATCGTTTTGCGGACGTGAACCAAACACCAGCACCAGGCGTATGCCCAGTGTCTGCAGCAGGGCGATATCGCTGACGATATTGGCGAAGTTGGGGTGGCAGATGGCTTCTCCCCCCATCATCAGCACAAAGGTGGCCCCCCGATGCACATTGACATAGGGGGTGGATTGCCGGAAGGCATTGACCAGACTGGGCTCACGTTCACGCACTTGATATTTCTTCCATAAAAAAACAGCGATTGGCTCAATATATGAAAATTAATTCACAAATCAAGACTAAATATTGATTTTGACCGTTTCTGGTCTACGAGGGGCGGGTTGGCCTTGCGGATTGGGAACAGGTGGCAGGAAGCGCAGATGGCCGTTGGGGCGAGCGGGGAGGGGCCCGCCGGTTGATCCGGCGCGATAAACTGCTATCTTCGATGCTCCTTTTCGTCAGCTGTGTGATTTCACAGGGTTTTATACAAGGACAGAATTCATGGAACAGATTATTTCACCGGCAGATGCCCTGCCGGGACGACGCGAAGCGATGGTGATTGGTCAGCAGCATGCGGTGAATGGCAACCCGACCCAGGGTCCCTGGCCTGAGAACATGGAGATCGCCTGGTTTGGCATGGGCTGTTTCTGGGGCGTGGAGCGCCTGTTCTGGCAGCAGCCGGGCATCTACTCCACCGCGGCCGGTTATCAGGGCGGCGTGACCCAGAATCCCACCTACAAAGAGGTGTGCAGCGGCTTGACCGGCCATGCCGAGACGGTGCAGGTGGTGTTTGATCCTGCGGTGATCAGCTACGGCGATCTGCTCAGACTGTTCTGGGAGCAGCACGATCCGGCGCAGGGGATGCGTCAGGGCGGGGACATTGGCACCCAGTATCGCTCGGTGATCTTCTATGGCGACGAGAGTCAGCAGATCATTGCCCAGCAGAGCATGGCGGCCTACCAGCAGGCGATGGCGGCAAGCGGCGACAGCCGGGCCATTACCACCCGCATTCTGCCGCTGGCGCCCTTCTACTACGCCGAGGATTATCATCAGCAATATCTGGAGAAAAACCCGGATGGTTACTGCGGATTGGGTGGCATTGGAGTCTGTTTGCCGCCCAGCCTGAACCGCTGAACAGGTTTGTAGTCGATTTCTTAATAAAAGTGAAAATAAATGGTCGGAGGAGGGAACTTATTGCGACCAGTCGGGACTAACTAGGTAGCGTCCAGGGATCGGATGCAAAGTCCAGACACATTTCTTGCCTTGATAACCGCCTGATGAATGAACGCACTGGCGGGTTGAAAATGATAGCAAGCAGGGCTGCCCACCAAGGCGGCCCTTTTCCTTATCTGCTGCTTTGAAATCTTGCGTTGGGCGGGAGAGCCGGACGGCAGATCAGCCGATGGCGCTGTCGAACAGGTTCTTGATGAGATCGATAAACTCGATGAGGAAGGTTTTCTGTTCCGGGGTCGGGGCGCGCAGCCAGACGGCGGAGAGCACCTCTTCCAGATCGGCGACCACGGCGTCGGCCTCCTGCATGATGGCGAAACGCACCTTGGGAGCGAGCTGGGGGTTTTGCTCGCAAATGGCCATCAGGTTGCTGGCAACACGACCACTGACCAGATCTTCGATGGTCTCTTCACCATCGTTCTGCTGCTGGGATTCAAACAATCCCAAACTCTCCACCAGATACTCGATCAGCGAGATATAGCCTTCACTTTCTACCACCATGGTTGCTGCCTCAATACAGTAACAATACGAAAATTAAGCGTATTTTAGTGGCTTGCCCTAGCTTGGCAAGCAGCAGTGCAGGCGATGGCGAGTAAAACTGACTCCGCCCCGCTCCACGCACTCCAGCCCGGTCAACGTAAAGCCATGTCGTAAAAATAGCTCATAACTGAAGGCGCTGGCCTCGGTGGTGATGAGGGTCAGGCCGAGCCCTCGGGCCCCCGCGAGCGCCGTGGTGAGCAGCAGATTGCCCAATCCCTGGCGCTGATGGTCGGCGCTGACATAGAGCAGACTGAGGTGGCCATCGGGGCTCAGGGTGACAAACCCGAGGGGCACATTTGCCTGCTCCGCCACCCAGCCGTGGTGCTCGCGCAGCTGGCTGACAAAGCCCGGATGTTGTGAACCGAGGGCCCACTGCTCCACCTGTTCGGCGCTGTAGTGCTCGGGGCCGCTGCGTCGCACCGCCTGCTCAAACAGGGTCACGAGAGCGGGGATATGTGCCTCACCAAGGGGGACAATACAAAGTGCTGGACTAAGTGCTGGCGTCATAAGGTTGGGCCGTCAGTGGGGGGGAGGGGGCGCGGCGCCTGTGGCCGTTTGGCTTTGGGCAGACCTGCGACAACCCGCTCATAGGAGTGGTGCACCCAGCCCTGCCACAGATCATCTGGCAAGGTGCTGTTCAGGGTCACTGTGTTCCAGTGTTGCTTGTTCATATGCCAGCCCGGTTTGACCTCGGGGTGGATCTCGCGCAGCAGCAACGCCAGTTCTGGCTCGCATTTGAGGTTGATGGTAAGCGGCTCGGCCTGCCAATCCACCAGCGCGAACATCTTGCCCGCGATGCGGTAGACCAGGATCTCCGGGCCAAACGGGGTATCTTCGGTGGCGCCCGGCAGGGTCAGCAGAAAGTGGCGCAAACGGGTCAAATCCATGGAAAGTTCTCGCGCAAGGGGTGATCTGGGTCATGTCAGGCGCATATCTATCGGCGGGCCTGTTCTGTTAATATGCGCGCAGCCGAGTATACCCCCCATCACCAAGGGAGCCTATTGGATGTTGTATCACAAGACTTTCGAACTGGGTCCCGAGCGGGATTGGGTGGTGTTTGTCCACGGCGCTGGTGGCAGCTCCTCCATCTGGTTCAAGCAGCTGCGCGCCTATCGCGAGCACTTCAACGTGCTGCTGCTGGATTTGCGCGGCCATGGCCAGTCCCACCAACTGCAACAGGTGGTCAAGGGCCACTACAGCTTTCGGGAAGTGACCGAAGATATCGTTCGGCTGCTTGATCATCTCGATATCCGCCGCGCCCACTTTGTCGGCATCTCCCTTGGCACCATCCTGATTCGTCATCTGGCCGAACTCTGCCCGGAGCGGGTGAAAAGCATGGTACTGGGGGGCGCCATTCTGCGGCTCGATATCCGCTCGCGGGTGCTGGTACAGCTGGGCCGACTCGGCCAGCACTTCCTGCCCTATATGTGGCTCTATCGGCTGTTTGCCTTCATCATCATGCCGCGCCAGCACCATCAGGAGTCGCGCAACCTCTTTGTGCGCGAAGCCCGCAAGCTCTGCCAGAAAGAGTTCAAACGCTGGTTCCGCCTTGCCACCGAGGTCAACCCGCTGATGCGTTACTTCCGCGAACGCTCCCTGCCCATTCCCACCCTCTATGTGATGGGGGAGGAGGATCATATGTTTCTGGCACCGGTGCGCGAACAGGTGGCCCGCGATGCCAGCTCCTCGCTGGCGGTCATTGAACAGTGCGGCCATGTCTGCAATGTGGAGCAGCCGGAGCAGTTTAATCGCCGCACCCTGACATTTATTCAATCGCTGGGGGGCGGGGGGAAATAATCTGTTTCCTATCCGTTATTAAGGATCTGTTTGTGTTAGATTGGATATATCAATTGATTATTGCCCTCTATTAGATGCTAAATAAGTAGCTAAGTGTTCCTGATATAACTGGGTATAGGTATATAGGGACTAGAATAATGTATCCATAGTCCCTTTCTGATCATATTATTAAGATGTTAGTCTGCGTTATTCGCAGGCTGTACAATTTCAACTCTATCAGCATCAACCATTTGCTTTTTGATTAAAGATATGAATCTTTTGTCATTTATTAACTTTAAAAATAAATCAATGTTATTTTCATCGATGACAAACTTACCATCGTTATCTACATTTATTTCCCATTGATGCTCAACTATTATTGCTTTCATATCTTCAATAAACTGTTGATCTTCGAAGTAACGAGTTTCTTCTGCTGAGACCAAACGTCTTAACAAAGTCTTATTATTACCTATTGCAATTTTTAAATCGTCAACTGAAGTGATTATCCCGTGTTCAGCAAGAGCATCTACTAAAACATCACGCTTTGCCTCAAGGCCTTCTCTAATATTAAGGCCTAACTCATAATTGGCTTTGTCTCGAATAAAAACATTTTCACCGTACGCAATAAAATCAAAATAATTTCTAAATGAAAAAGTATTGCATACATCTATTTTTTTAAAGTCGCCATCTGAAAACGTCCAGCTAGATATGGTCGATACTCTCTTGAGGTTCCAGCCACCTTTAACTTTAGAGAATGCATAAAAACAGTGCTCATTGAATTTGAACTCAACAACTAATGCCCATGCATTGTGAAATTCTTTGATATCTGTTACTGGTTCATTATCTGCACCAAGATTAATTTTATCAATAATTGCTGCAAAATCTGTAGCATCAACAGTATGTACTAGAGCTCGATCTTCATCTGTATCTACTGTAAGTGCGGAGTAAGCTGACAACTCTCTAATTGGCTCTACTTGTTGTTCCACACCAAAGAAAAACTTGCGCAATGTTGCTATTAAGTCTGCATCTAAGCCATCAATTGATGCGCTCAGAGCCCGGTAAGAATGCTGGCCTGCGTTTGTGCTTTTTTTGATTACCCACAAACGAACATCAAAGGCATTGAAATCTATAGTTTTAATGTTATCTAGAATTAGCAACTTATCTTGCATTTAAACACCTTTATTAGAGATTATTCCCATATAGTTATTGAGTTTGACGTATCTTTCATTATTTCCAGATAATAAGTCATGTTTAGATAACATGATGCATTCTTTTTCATTCCCAGATTCATTGTATTTACAATCATATAAGCCATAACCAAGCGCAGCTAAAATAGGATTGATGAATACACTTTGACTACGAATGGATAATAAACACAAGACTGATAAAAATAGGCATAATGAAAATATGTCTTGCCATTCACTAAGCTCAAAAGCAACAAATGAAATCATGTATGGAATTGTATAATTAACTACTTCACTAGAACGACTTCTCGCTGTTATTACATATATGCTATAAGGTTTGTTAGTTATGTTTTTAAGTATGTAACATAGCAATGTCAGGCTTAATATTGACAAAAGCAGTAATGAATAAACTATTTCTACATTTTTAAACTCAAGCCAATATGGCACCGTTAATTTTATAGAATTAAAAAATGGTGCGTTAGTGTTGAGATCAAACCATAAAATATCCTTTACATCTTTTATGATCATAATTAAAAATAATGGTGTGTAACCGCTAATAAAAATGGCGATTGAGGATAATAGTCTAGTTTTGCTCTTACGATTCATTACTCCCCCCCCTCAACTCACCTAGTATAATATTATTGTAAATGTCTTAGTCATCGTCAGAATTTATAAAGTTCAGATCGTACTGCGAGTTAAAGTTTTAACTATAGAGACAGTAGACATACTGACCGGAGTTCTCACTTTCAGTTACACAGGACTATATCTCCAGCGCACTGTTCCAACCAGATTGAAGCAAGGTAAGTCATTACCACTTCTCGGTGGTCCATTGGGCTATAAGTGTCGGATGAGAATCCTATCAAACAGCGACCAATTTAAGTGAGTAAAAAGTTAGTTACCGCTCGAATTTTGAGGTTTTTTTTGACAAGGATCAGACTTGAGCCAAGTTGGCTGCGGGTTGGGTGGGTGAGGGTGTTTGATAAATAAACAGATAAGGCATCCTTGGCGACTGGCGCCAAGTGACAGAAATGGCTGGGCAATATCACGGTTATGCCCTGTTATAAGGGCGATTTGTTTTTAGGTCATCGAGCAGACCGGCCACGTTTGTCGAGGGTGTTCAGTAGCCGGTCATCTCCAGATAGCCGACCCCCTTGGCATCTCCCTCCACCGTTACCGCTCCCTCCCAGTAGTCAAAGCGACCTGTCATGGCCTGATTGGGCTGACGGGCTTTGATGGTGAGGCTCATTCCGGCGGCGTTTAGCTGCCACTCAACGGGGTAATTCTGCCCCTTGGGGCCGCGCCAGGTGTTGCCCGGCGTAAGGCGAATCGCGTCGGGGGCGAGCACCCTGCTGCTGCCGTCCCGCTCAATCAAAATACCGTAGCGGTTTTCTGGCTGGTTTTCGGGATTAGCGCGGCCCGATTTGGTGCGCAGGCGAAACAGCATCAGCTCGCGGCCATCGGCCAATTGCAGCGAAAACCAGTCCCAGCCCGATTGCCACTCGGCCAATACCGAGCTGCTCCACTCGTGATCAAACCAGCCTTGTCCGGTGACGGTGCGGGTTTCGCCATCACGAGTCAGGGTGCCGCGAAGAGTGAGGCGCGGGTAGGAGTAGTAAAAGGAGGCGTTGCCCGGGCTCTTCTCGCTGTAACCGGCCTTGCCTTGCAGCACCAGCGGCTTGGCGGCAGTGACGGTCAGGTTCAGCTCGCCAATCTTGCTCTGCACCTTGAGGGTGGCGGGGAAGAGCGATGCCCCTTGCGAGGCAAGCCGCCACTCCCTGAGCCAATATTGGCCGCCGTTGGCCCCCGCCAGTCCCGGCCC
Source organism: Aeromonas sp. R5-4 (assembly GCF_040908215.1). NCBI lineage: Bacteria > Pseudomonadati > Pseudomonadota > Gammaproteobacteria > Aeromonadales > Aeromonadaceae > Aeromonas > Aeromonas sp. R5-4. Next base: position 328,069 of record NZ_JBFODG010000034.1, read on the forward strand.
CTGCCGACTGGCCCGTTCATCTTGCTGGTGGCTGCCACGCTCGAGATCCGTGATGGCAAACTGGGCCAGCCAGAGCTGGGGGGTGAGCCAGGGGTTGCTGGTGCGAAGATCTTGCTCAATCCCTTGGCGAAACAGGGTCCACTGCATGCCATATTCGCGCCCCTGCTCATCCTTGAGGTTGCCGGTGAGATACCACCACTCTGAGCGGTAATCGGGGTGGGCCGCGTGATCCTCCGGCAATTGGATGGTTTGCCCCGGCAGCACCTTTTTAAAGCTGTCGCTGCCACCGCTGAGCAGGGCGCCCAGATCGCTGGCCTGCGCGCTGCCAATCATGGCAATCAGCGGGAGCAAGAGGGTGGCGAGCCACAGGGGCCGTAAGGAGGACAAGATCCCCCTCACCCAGGCCCTCTCCCGAAGGGAGAGGGGATGGTTCAATGCCGCACTGTGCTCTTCTTTGCGTTGAAGAAGGGGCGGAGAGAGGGAAGTGGTCGATGGGAGCTTCAAGCCATGGCTGAGCCAGTGCGCTAACCGATATTTCATACCACTCTCCTTGCTGCATACCAGGAGGCCAATGCGCCACAGACCGGTGCCAGCAACAGGGCGGTGACCGCATGGAGGGGGTCGGCTTCGAAGGCGAGGCGCCAGCCAAAGGCGCGGGGATTGACCACCTCGATCAGCACCCAGGCGAGGCCATACCCCACCGGCAGGGCCAGCAGGGCGGTGAGCAGCCCCAATCCCGCCCCTTGCCACACCAGCAGCTGGCGGCAGTGGCGGGGGCTCAAGCCCAGACTTTGCAAGGTCTGCAGCTCGCCACGGCGCGCCAGCCCCAGCACCATAAAAGCCGAGCCAATCCCGACAAAAGCGATGCCGAGGATCAGCAGTTTCAATAGCTCGGTCACCACAAAGGTCTGGTCAAACACCTTGAGCGCCGCGCTGTGGATGGCGGGGGCGGAGAGCAGATTGAGCTGCTCGCCAAAGCGCTCGCGCAGACGGTCGGCCAGCTGTTCGGGGTCGTTGCTAAAGAGGGCGAGGGATTGCACCGTCCCCGCCTCGAAGGCGTGCAGGATCTGTCCCTTGTCGCTGCTGTAGTCTTGATAGACGCCGGTGACGGTGAGCTGCCTTGGCCCCTGCTCGCCGCTGATCGCCAATGTCTGGCCCACCTTGACCCCGAGGCGCACCGTCAGCGGTTCGCTCGCCAGCACTTCGTCGGGGCGGGTCGGCCAGCGTCCGGCCAGCAGCGGATAGGCCGCTTTAAGCTGGGGGATAAAGTCCATCTGCGCCCACTCGATGGGCTGCCCCTGCCAGCGGGCCGGATGCACCGAGCGGCGCGAGGCGGCGCTCACCAGCGGATTGGCGAGCAGGGTCTCGAGGGTGGCTTCGTTCAAGGTGCCCTTGTTGCCCGCCACTCCCTTGGGGGCGGTGACATAGAGGTCGGCGGCCAGACGCTGGCCGAGCCAGATCTCCACGCTGGAGCGAAAACTCGACACCATGACCCCGATGCCGATAGCCGCCGCGATGGCGAGCTGCAACGCCATCACCGCGATGGCGGTGCGATCGAGGTGATAGAGGGTCTCGGCCACCCCGAGCCGGGCTGTGAGGGGGCCGCCCGCGCGCCGTCGCAGCCAGCCAAGCAGGCCGCGCAGGGCATCGGGCAGCCAGAGCGCCATGGCCAGCAGCCAGCCTCCGGCGATAAAGAGGGCGCCACTCAGACCCGTTTGCGGCAACCACAGGCACAGAGCGCACAGCAGCAAGATGGCGATGGCCAGCACGCGCCGTCGCCACGGGTGAGCGGGGGGACGGCTGCTTCCCGCTCGCAGTTCGAGGGGGGATTGGCGCAGCAGTTGCCACCAGCCGGGCAGGTTGGCGGCCAGTGTGCCGAGCAGCCCGATCAACAGTGCCTTGAGCAGGCTCACGGGGGAGAGGCGCAACAGATCGATGGGGTTGGGCCCATAGAGATCGGCCAGCGCCTGGGTGAGCTGCCCCATCAGCGCCAGCGCCAACAGGCTGCCGAGCAGCACCCCGAGCAGGGTGCCCACCGTGGCGAGAATAACGAGCTCCAGAATGAGCCAACGCAGTACCCGGCTCGGCCCCATGCCCAGAATGATCAACTGGGCCAGCTGGGGGCGGCGCACGCTCTGCACAAATCGTTGGGCGTTGAACACCAGAAACAATCCCACCGCCATGGCGAGCAATGACAGCGCCGTCAGGTTAAGGGCCAGCGCATCGCCAAGCTGGCTGGCATCGAGCGCCGGACTGATGGGCTCAAGCCACAAGGGCTGGTTAGGGTAATCGGTTTGCAGGGAGGTCTGCAGTGTGCGAGCTTCTGATTCGCTTAGCTTGAAGACGATGCGATCGAGCCGACCCGCTTTGCCCAGCAGCGGTTGGGCGAGGCCAATATCGGTTATCAGCAGTCGCTCCATGGGCACGGCGCCCGGCTCGAAGGTGCCCGCCAGCGTCAGGGGCAGGGGGCGTGCGCTGGCGCCATCGCTGCCGCCCAATACAAAGCGTCGGCTCTGGCCCGCTTGCCAGCCAAGTCGATCTGCCTCGGGGGCCGCCAGCCAGACGCTGTCGGCACGGTTTAAGGAGAAGGCGGGGTCGCTATCAGGCCGGGCGCCAAACAGCTGGCGCAGGGGGCCGGGGTTGAAGAGATCCATTCCCAGCAGTTGAAAGCTGCGCCCCTCTTCATCCTTGAGCCAGCCATGGAGCTGGGGCATGGTATCGAGGGCGGGCTGGCTGGTCACCAGTTGCACATAAAGCTGTTCATCCAGCCCGCCAGCGGGGGCCAGCCGGTAGTTGGCTTCCCCTGCCAGCTGACTGCGGGCGGCGACAAAGTTGGTGCGGGCACTGTGATTGAGCAGCTCGATGGCCACCACCAGCGACACCCCCAATACCAGCCCGGCCAGACTCATCAGCAGCAACCAGGGGTGGCTGCGATAGAGGCGCAGCAGCGCTTTGAGTGGCAGCATCAGCGTGACTCCGGCAGGCGCAGTCGCTGTTTAGTCATGACGGGGCCCCTTGAGCTCGATAAGTTGGCCCCCTTCGAGGCGCAGCACCCTGTCGGCCAGCTCGGCATAGGCGGGGTTGTGGCTCACCAGCAGCAAGCCTGCGCCAGTGTCCCGCACCGCCGCGATCATTAACGCCATCACCTGCTCGGCATTGTGCTCATCGAGGCTGCCGGTGGGCTCGTCGGCGAGCAGCCACTGGGGCTGATGGATAAGGGCGCGGGCCAGAGCCACCCGCTGTCGCTGACCGCCGGAGAGCTGCTCCGGCCAGGCATGGCGCTTATGGCTCATATCGAGTCGGTGCAGCAACTGGTCAATCCTTGTCTCATCCGGTGGCAGAGCGTTGATGGCGAGCGGCAGGGCCAGATTCTCGGCCACGTTGAGGGTCGGCAGCAGGTTGAAATCCTGATAGACGATACCGAAATGGTGGCCCCGCAGGCGCGCCCGCTCGTCGGGGGATCGGGTGTCGATCCGGGTCTCCCCAAGCCAGATCTCCCCCTCGTCCGGTGCAATCAGCCCGGCGATCAGATTGAGCAGGGTGGACTTGCCACAGCCGCTTTGGCCCAGCAGCAGGGTGATCTCGCCAGCGGGGAGGGCGAGATCGAGATGGTGGAACAGCGGCAGTCGCTCACTGCCGTTATCGAAGCTCTTGCAGAGGTTGCGCAGGGTCAGCATGGGATAACCGTTTGATGGTCAATGGCTTTCATCATGCTTGGTACGCTAGCACGGCCAGCATTGATCAACACCCCTTACGGTTGATCAAGAGTGCAAGTTAGTGATCAAGGCGGCAAAAGAGCAGTGGATCCTCGCTGGATCCCGCTTGCCCGAGGTGGTTAGAATAGGGGCTTCCATGGGTCACAGGATGAGCAAGGATGTTACACAAGCAAGTCAGTTTTATCATCGATAGCAAGGGCAACAAGCAGGCTGCCGTCGTCCCCATCGAGATCTACAACGAGCTGATGACCCTGCAAAAGGCACTCTCCGACAATCGGCCGGGGGAGCGCGAGCTCTACCACTTCAACGGCAAGGGGGCCGAGGCCCACGGTTATCCGGTGGGCAAGCGGCAAAATCCGGGCTTTATGGTGCTGGCCGGTTCCACCGCCAATGGCGAGGATGCCGCCTCTTTGCGTGAAGCGGTGATCGAGCTGCGTCACGAGCTGCTGGAGAAGGGGGTCATAGTGCCCCGCAGTCAGGGTGGCTTTGTCTTTACCGCCGATCAGCTGTTCAACAGCCCGAGTCTGGCCGCCAGTCTGGTGGCGGGCAATAACCGCAGCGGTCTGGATGCCTGGCAAAACAGCGCAGGCTATACCCTCAAGCAGTCGGGTTTCGGCAAGAAATAATCCCGCGTTTCGACAGCAAACCAATTAAGCGTTAATTGACCTGGATGAATTTTTCTTTTCATCCAGGTGCTAGCATCATTGCCAGACGGTTCTAAAAGGAAGAGACCATGTCTGCGCTCACCCCTGTTATTTTGCTGCTGTCCCTGTTTATCCCTCCCGCCCATGCCAGTAGTGGCCCTGTTCTGTTGACATCCTCTTCAATCGGACTTTTTTGTGTCGGATTGTTTGTGTTGGCCTACGCCCTGGTGATGGCTGAAGAGTATCTGCAACTGCGCAAGTCCAAACCCGTGCTAGTGGCCGCCGGGGTGATCTGGATCCTGATCGGTATCGCCTATGCACAGCAGGGGATGAGCCCTGTCGCCGAGCAGGCATTTCGCCATACCCTGTTGGAATATGCCGAGCTGATGCTGTTCCTGCTGGTAGCGATGACCTATATCAACGCCATGGAGGATCGGCGGCTGTTCGATGCCCTGCGCGCCTGGCTGGTGCGATCCGGCTTTCACTTGCGCACCCTGTTCTGGTTGACCGGCGGGCTTGCTTTTTGTATTTCGCCGGTGGCAGATAACCTGACCACAGCGCTCTTGATGTGCGCTGTGGTGTTGAAAGTGGCCAACGGTGATCGGCGTTTTGTCAATCTTGCCTGCATCAACATAGTGATCGCAGCCAACGCCGGAGGGGCGTTCAGTCCCTTTGGCGATATCACCACCCTGATGGTGTGGCAGGCGGGCAAGGTGCAATTTGGCCAGTTCTTCACCCTGCTTATTCCCTCTCTGCTCAATTTTCTGGTGCCAGCCATCCTGATGAGCCTGATGGTGCCGCGTCATGTGCCGGAGGCTGATAACGAGGTGGTCGATCTCAAGCGGGGGGCCCGTCGCATCGTCGCGCTGTTCTTGCTGACCATCATCACGGCGGTGCTATGCCACAGTTTCCTCCACCTGCCACCCGTACTGGGCATGATGCTGGGGCTCGGTTATCTGCAGTTTTTCGGGTTTTATTTGCGCAAGTCGCTGCCGCGGTCCCTTGCCCGCAAGCGTGCGCTCTACGAACGCAATGGTGATGAGGTGCGGTTGCGCAGTCTGGGTTCTGTGGTGCCATTTGACGTGTTCAACAAGGTGGCCAAGGCGGAGTGGGATACCCTGCTCTTCTTCTACGGGGTGGTGATGTGTGTCGGTGGGCTGGGCTTTATGGGGTATCTGGAGCTGGTCTCACACTGGTTGTATGACGCTGGGGATCCCACCATGGCCAATATCTTCATCGGGGTCTTGTCCTCCGTCATCGACAACATTCCCGTGATGTTTGCCGTGCTGTCGATGAACCCGGATATGGCGCTGGGGCAGTGGCTGCTGGTGACCCTGACCGCTGGAGTGGGCGGCAGCCTGCTCTCCATCGGCTCTGCGGCCGGGGTGGCCCTGATGGGACAGGCCCACGGCATGTATACCTTCTTTGGCCACCTGAAGTGGCTGCCGGCTATCTTGCTCGGTTATCTTGTGAGCATAGGGGCGCACCTCTGGCTCAACAGTGCCCAGTTCTGAACGTCTTGGCGCCAGTACGAAAAGAGGCTTCCGTTGACGGAAGCCTCTTTCGTTTTCCTGACAGGGGGGAGGGGGATCAATCGCCTCGCTTGCCGGTTAGCAGCCAGTAACTCAGGGTGGAACCCACGCCGCAGCAGGCGATGGCGATGGCCATGGGCAGTGGCGAGTGGGGCGGATTGAGGTTGACCAGAATGCCGACCAGGGCGCCGATGCCAAAGCGCAGGGTGCCCGCCAGTGCCGAGGCGGTACCCGCAGATTGGGGGAAGTGGCCCATCAGGCCGGTCATGGCGTTGGCGCCCACCAGACTGATATGGCCGACAAACAGTACCACCGGAATGACGATGCCCCACAGACCGCCGGTCTGGCTCCAGGCGTTGTAGACCAGCAGGGCGCCCGCGCAGGGCAGCACCAGCAGACCGTATTGCAGCATCCGCTCGGCGCCCACCCCTTTCACCAGTCGGCTGTTGATGAAGGTGACCACCATCATCAGCAGGATATTGAGGCCAAACAGCCAGCCGTAGTGCTCGGTCGGCACCTTGAAGTACTCGATATAGACGTAAGGGGAGCCGCTTAAGAAGGCGAACATGCCGGAGCTGGACAGGGAGCCGCACAGCACATAACCCATGGCGCCGCGATGGGAGAGCACCCCCCAGTAGTTCTTGAGGATCTGGCCCAGATTAAGAGGTTGGCGGTGCTCCGGTTTCAGGGTTTCCTGAATTTTCCACTGCATCACCAGACAGATCAGCAGACTGATCCCCACCAGCAGCCAGAAGATCACCCGCCAGTCGGCGTGGGCACTGATATAGCCGCCCACCACAGGGGCCACCAGCGGCGCCAGCGTCATCACCAGAATGACGAACGACATGGCGCGAGAAAACGCATCCTTCTCGAACAGGTCTCGCAGCAGGGCATTGACCACCACAGAGCCCGCCGCACCGCCCGCTGCCTGCAACATCCTATAGGCCAGCAATTCGGGCAGGGAGTCCGCCATGGCGCAGCCCACCGAGGCGATGGCAAACATCACCAGCCCCGCCAGGATCACCGGCTTGCGGCCATAGCTGTCGGCCAGCGGGCCGTAGAAGAGCTGGCCGATGGCAAAGCCGCCCAAAAAGGCGCTGATGGTGAGCTGGGCGCCGTCGATGCTGGTGGCCAGATCCCGGGCGATGGCCGGAATAGCGGGCAGATACATATCCACCGCCAGCGGGGTCAGACCCGCCAGGGCACCCAGCAGGATAAACAGAAAACGGGGGGAGAGGGCGGCAGCCTGAGCAGTGGGCGATTGGGGCATAGGGTGTCCAGTTGATGCGAAACGTCGGGTTGAAAAGCGCGAAAAAAGCAGTCTATCAGTTTTGTCGCGGCTATGGATCCGGTATGGCGAGCCAGAGTCCGGGCTCGGCGGCAAAGCGTGGGGCAAACCAGTGCTGGCGCACCGCGGTGGGCATTTCGTTCGCGGCGATGGGGCGGCGACTGAGACGGCAGGCTCCCTGAGAGAGCGCCAGCGCCGCATCCCCCTTGTACCAGCCATCGGTGACGGCCAAGGCCGTGGTCTCCCGCAGCAGCCGCACGCCCCACTGGGTCACCAGTGCCGGGCACGCTTTTTCTGCCAGTTTTGCCGCCTGCACCATGGCGGGCGGACGGGGCAGGGTGAAGATCGCGCCGAGCAGCAGCAATCCGGCCACCGCGACCACCCACTCGCCACTGCGCGGCAGCCAACCCACCAGCAGCACGATACCGAGCAGGGTGACGGGGGCCAGATGGCGGGGATTGTCAGGGTTCTGGCCAAACAGGGTCCAGAGCAGCAGGGCGAGCCAGTAGAGCGTCCAGAGTGGAGAGAGGGCGGCAGGGTGGTTTTTTGATCTTTGCCAAAGCGGCAGTACCAGCAGCGTCCCAACAGCCAAGGGCCAGAGCGGAGTGAGCTGATCGCTGAAGGTGCGCGCCCAGCTCAGCAGTCGATCGCTGTGGGCCGCTGCCGTGTTGCCCCACAGGGTAAAGTGGCCGTCGGTAAAGCGGCGCCCTTCGCTGAAATAGGCCCAGCCATCGGCTTGCCAGACAAACAGCAGGCAGGATAGCCCCACCAGAACAATCGGGAGCACAAACCTGATGCGCGTTTCCTTCTGCGCCAGCCCGAGCCAAAGCGGCAGCAGGGCCAGCACAAAATAGGAGGGGCGCAGGGCCAGCATAAGGCCCAGTAACAGACCCGCCAGCGCTATCTTGCGCTGTTGCAAAGCCAAGAGCGCGCCCAGCCAGGCGGCGAGCGCTGGCCCATCCGAAAGGCCGGAGAGGGCGAGCGTCGGGGTGAGCGGCAGGGCCAGCACCAGCAGCCAGACTGGGGCGAGCAGGCTTGGCCGTTGCCACAATCTCACCGCCAACAAGGCGGTGAGCGGCGCCAGCAAACTGCTCCCGAGCAGACTTGCCCACTGCACCGCGCGGGCCGGATCGTCCACCGCCAGATTGATCAGCCGTGCCAGCCAGATAAAGGCGGGGTAGCCCGGAAAGTGGGGGGAGAACTCCAGCACGCTAAAGCGCGTCACCCCGTGGGCGAAATTGAGGGCATCGTCGGAATCGAGCGCCACCGGGAAGGCCAGCAGCCAGCCAAGCCAGGCCAGTTGCAGCAGGATCAGTAACAGGAGCAGTAAGTAGGGTCGATTAGCGAAGCGTAATCGGCCGTGAAGACGCCCCCCTTCTCCCCTTGCGGGAGAAGGGTTGGGGATGAGGGGGGCTGTCATCATCGATGAGAGGCCATCAAAGCGGTGCCAGCACGGCCATCAGCGCTTTTTCTGCATCGCTAAAGGCGGCGGCATCGGCGGGCTTGGCGCCCACCCCGAATACCCCCGGGTTGCCGATGGCATCCAGCACCTTGGCCAGCGCCAGTTCGGCCGCCTTGCGATCCCCCTCGCTAAGGGAGGGGAGGATCAAATCGAGGAAGCGCTTGCTCTTGACCACCAGCACCTTGGCGGTCTGGTAGTCGCCAAGGTTCTGGCTGGCCCCTTCGAGGCGGCGCTCGATCTCCGCCTTGTAGGCGCGGTTGAGCAGGGCGGCGGTGGCTGCGGCATCTTGGGCCTTGATGGCGGCGGCCAGTGGCGCTTGCAGCTCCACCTTATGGTGCTGTTCCAGATAGGTCAGCTCCTCAGCAATTTCGCTCAAGGTGGCGCTGGCATCCTTGCCGTCAGTGGCTGCGCCCAGCAGCGTTTCGCGGGCGTCGATCAGCGGCTCCTTGCCGGCGGCGGCGTAGGAGTAAGCCTGTGCCTGCCCGCTCAGGGTCAGCAGCAGGGTGAGGGCGAGTAAACCCGGGCGGATGGTCATCCTGTTCTCCTTACTTAATGCCAAGAGGTTATGCCAATGGCGCGGCCATCAGGCCACGCTCTGGGTTTCAATCACGGTATTTTCGTTGCGATGGTTAAAGATGGCATGGCGTCTGTCCACCCCGTCGATCACCATGTCAGCGGCCATCATCCCCATCTCCATCGCGGTGTCGGTGAAGATGTAGCGGAATGTCCCCTGACGGCCGGTCATGATGAGGTTGGTGATGGGCATCAGCGCCTTGATGGCTTCGTTGCGGCGCGCCTGATAGCCGAGATCCATCAGCGGATAGGCGTATTCGCTGCGGGCTTCGAAGGTCTCATCGCCAAGCTTGGCGGTATCGACGCCGAGGCTCGCGAGATCGGCGGTAACCCGGCCGCGCAGATCGGACAGCGGCGCCTGCCAGGTGGCATCCCCCGGATTGCAGGGGATCTCCAGCATCACCGAGGTCTGGCCCTGGGGCGCCATAAAGGGGCTGCGGCGGCGCGGCTCCTGCAGGCGGGTGGCCAGAATATGTGGATCGGAAAGGTACTGCCAGGTGTTGTCCGACAGGTTCTCCTGCTTGAGCGGCATATTGACGAAGCGAAGCGACCGGTAATGCAGATCGCACGGCAAACCCAGATGCTGGCAGGTGAGCGGCAGCGGCAGGGTGGAGATCACCTGATCAAAGCGCTCGCTCTGCTCAATGTCATCTTGTTTCCAATACACCCGCTCGATGCGGCCATCGGCCTGCTCAAGGCGGGTGATGGTGGCGCCGGTCTTCAGCTCAACGCCCTCTGCCACCAGCCGCTCCCCCAGCGTGGTGAAGATCTGGCCGAAGCCATATTTGGGATAGCGGTATTTGCGGGCATAGGTGCGCACCGAGATACTGCCGTTGCGTCTTGGCAGCAGGCGGCGCGCCACGTCTTTGAGGTCGATCAGGCTGATGCGCTGCCCGGCCCAGTCGGCGGAGAGCTTATCCGGGTTGATGCCCCACAGTTTACCGGTGTAGCCCTCGAAGAACTGGCGGTAGAGGGTGCGGCCAAAGTGACTCTGGATCCACTCGGCAAAGCTCGCCTTGGCAAAATCGGTGGGCTTCTTGGCAAAAGGCAACAGCAGCAAGTCTTTTACCGCCCCGGCCATCAGGGCCAGTGGCGCCGTCTTGAGCAGGTTGGGCAGGTTCAGGGGGTAGTCATAGGTGCGCCCGCCAAAGCGGATCACGCTCTTGCGCTCGGCGTGGAGCAGGTCATCCCCCATCAGCTCGTCGATAAAGGCGAGCAGCTCGGGGTTCTTGGTGATAAAGCGGTGCCCGCCGTAGTCGAAGCGATACTCCCCGTCGCGCCCCTTGAAGGTCTGGGTGGCGCACATGCCGCCGACCACCGGCTCCTGTTCGAACAGGGTGACTGCAAAACCGGCGCGGCGCAGGCGCCAGGCGGCCATCAAACCGGCGGGGCCAGCGCCCAGCACTGCAATGTGCTTCTTGTTGTTATCGCTCATGACCTATTCCGAAACTGCTTGATAGATAAGGGAACCGCGCCAAGGCGCGGCTCCCGAATGGTGTTGTTACCCCGTGGCCTTGTTGCCACAGGGCGTGTTGGCTCAGCCCTTGCCAGTCGCGGCACTTACCTGCGGGCGATAGCTGCGCTGCCAGAGGGTAACGAAGATCGCCAGATAGAGGGCCCAGGTCAGCAGCTGCAAGCCAGCGGGTGAGGCATTGTAGCCAAACAGAGCGCGCAGGAAGGTACCAAATACCCCCTGATCGTCGAGAATGTGGCTGATGTCGAACACCGGCGTGGTCCAGAAGGTGATGATATCTGCCGCCTGCAACATGTTGACGGCAGACGAGAGCAAGCCTGCGGCGATGATGATGATCAGCAGCCCAGTCCAGCGGAAGAAAGGCGCCAGCGCCACCTTGCGGGTGGAGCGCAGCAGCCCCCACACCAGCGCGATGGAGACCAGCAGCCCCGCCAGCGCGCCCATCAGGCCGGATTGCAGATCCACCCCTTGCCCGGAGTAGAGCAGGGCGGAGAAGAAGAGCACGGTTTCAAACCCTTCGCGCATCACCGCCAGAAAGGCAAGCAGCACCAGACCAAACAGGTTGCCGCCATCGATGGCCGCATCGATGCGCGCCGTCATGGCCCCCACCTGGGATTTGGCCTGCTTCTGCATCCAGATCGCCATATAGGTGAGCACCAAGGTGGCGAAGATGAGGATCCCCGCCATCAAGAGATGGTTGTAACGCTCGCTCTCGAACTGGCTCACCACCACCTGGAACAGGAAGGCAACGACAAGGGAGGCGATAAGGCCGAGCCCCACCCCCAGATAGATGAACTTGTTGTAGCGGCTCGCCCCCAGCTTGGCGAGGTAGGAGAGGCAGATGCCGACCAGCAGGAAGGCTTCCAGCCCCTCGCGCAGGGTAATGAGAAAACTTGCAAACATCAGGATTGAGGCTCCGTAGCGGGCGTGATGGGGAGAGGCTGCAAGGCAAGTTGCAACCGATTTAGCTGCACTATGGGTGGCTCCGGCAAGCTCGGCTCGGCGGCGCGCACCGCATCATTGACCCACTTGGGGTAGGTGCGGAAATTGAGTTTGATATCGGCTTTGAAGGGCCCTTGGGCATCTGCGGGTAGCGGCCAGGCTTCATCCCGCCAGCCATCGGCCGGAATGCGGGTATCTTCCAAGAGCTTGGCGTAGCGCCAGAACTTGAGCCCCACCGGCTTGCCCTCGGCATCGCCGAATACTTTTCTGAACAGTCGCGCATCTTCAGGGACAGCGCCATCCACCGGCTGGCCGCTGGCAAGCACCACCTTGCCGGTGGCGTCGGTGACGGTCAGCTCCAGCCAGAGTTCACGAAAATCGGCCACTCCGGTGGGCAGGGCATGGCCCGCGCCGGTATTGGCGACCCGCACCACCAGTTGCTGACTATCGGCAGCCTGTTCAATACGGGCGGAGAGGGTCGCGCTGGAGCGCAAGAGCGCCAGACTCTCCTGTTCGAGTTCAGGGTTGCGCAGCCCCACCAGCTGGTGCTGGGCGCCGGTAAAGTTGTGGCGATAGAGCCGCGCCTTCATGGTGCCGTTTTCGGTGGACTGGCCCGCCACCGGTGCGCCGCCATTGCCCGGCTCCGGGTTCATATGGCAGTCGATGCAGGTGCGCCGTTTGGCGGGATCCTCGGCCTTGGCGAAGCTGGATTTTTCCCACTCGTCCCAGGTGTTGACGATATTGGCGCCGGTGCCCGGGGCAAACTCGTTGTGGCACGACTTGCACAGAGCCGCGTCGCGGTAGAAATCCTTCTGATAGGAGGCTTTGTGGGCCGCCGGACGGGCGTTGATCTGTCGCTCGGCCAGCCAGTGCTGGAGGCTGCCGCCCGGGGCATCCTCGAACACATAGCTCTCGCGGTCTTTCAAATTCACGGTAAAGGCGCTGTTGCCGCCCGCATCTTCCACTTTGGAGATGCGATGACAGAGCACGCAGCCGGTCCCTTCCTCCACCACAGGTTCGCCCGCTTTGTGAGCGGCAATCAGCGAGGCGCCCCCCTGCTCGAACATGTGGGAGCCCTTGGGCAGATCCAGCTGGCCTGTCATCACCTGCTGGGGCATGTGGCAGCCCTGACACCACTGACCGAACGCTTCCCCTTCGGTTTCGCGGGCCAACGCCTGCACCACCTTGTAGTAGGGGTGGGAGTTGCCCATCAGCCGGTGGTTGCTCTCGCTCCAATCTTTGAAGGCCTGTTGGTGGCAGTTCTGGCAGGAGGCGGAGTTGAGCCATTCTTTCGGGTGAGTGGTCGGCGCCTTGGCTGGATCCGTGCGCGGGGCATCGAGCCGCAGCCAGTTGGCCAGATAGGGGAGGTTGCCATCGGCGGTGACGAAGGCGTGCAGATCTTCCATCATCGCTTTCACTTCCGGTTGGGGCCTTGCGGGGTCAACCGGCTCGGCGCCATCACGGGTGTCATGGCCCATGCCGCCCTGGGTCTGCTGGGTCATGCGCAGGTATTCGCCGACAAAATCCCCCGCCACCATGTTGGTGAGGTTGGCGTGGCCGTTGATGGCATTGTCGCCACTCTTCTGGCGATGGGCTGCCATCAGATAGCGGTTGGTGAAATTGAACCCGTCCAGATGGCAGGAGCTGCAGCTCATCCAGTTGTCCCCCGCCATGGGGAAGCGTGAATTTGCGGCGGTGTTACCAAGGTTGAATAGCCGCTCGCCGCGCTGAAGCGGCTTGGGGCGCGGATCTGTCTCTACCAGCTTGGCGAAGTGGGGCACATCGACCGTGACTCGGGCAAACGGGCCGCTGCCGCCGCTATTGAGGCGGGTGAGATCCTGCCCCATGGCGTTGTGCACCAGAATATGGTCACCGTCGATCAGCAGATCCCGCGGATTCTGGCCCGGCAGGTGACGCAAGAGCTGGGTCGCCTTGGCGCCCCCCTGAAACTTCTTGCGGCGGTGGCGGTTGTTGTTGGACTTACCGCTGCGGGAGAGATCAAACACCAGCAGATCTTCCGAGCCCGCCAGGGTCAGATAGACCCGCTTGCCGTCGGTGGCGAAGCGTGCAGCGAACGGGTTGGAGACGATCTGGCTGCGGTTGCCGACGCTTGGCAGGTTGATCTGCAAAAAGAGCTGTTTTCTTTCATCGACCCTCTCTTTCTCCTCATCGAGATCGATGATGGAGACGGCCGGAAAGACGGTGCTCTGAAACTGGAAGGGGTGGTCGAAACTCCACAACACATGGGGCAGCCAGGCTTCGCTGCCATCGGGGGAGAGGGCGATGCCGTCGAGCAGGCGCGGCAACCCCTGCGAGTCGCTCGGCGTGTCGCTGTGGGTCTCGGTCAGGGTGATGAGCTTGGGCTTGGGAAGCGAAGCCCCCTTGGCGCCGTGGCCAAGCTTGGCGAGATCATAGATGGCGAGCTGGCCTGTCATGGCGTGGGTCAGCAGCAGGCGATCGTTGTCGGTCAATGCCAGTCCACGGGGAGTCTCGGCTGTTTCTGCATCCAGCTTGAGGTTGCCTGTGGTGTCGTAGGCCTGCAGGCGAGCGGATTCGAACAGCGTGATCCAGAACCACTGCCGCTTGGCATCGAAGATGACGCCGTATGGTCTATGGCCGGTGGGGATCGCCTTTTCCAGATCGAGATCATCATCCAGCAGCAGCAGGCGATCGCCGCTGTAGTCGGTGACCAGCAGGGTGCCATCATCGGCGCGGGCCAGCTGGCGCAGATCGCCCCCCAGCGGCACCTCTTTTAGGCGCTTGCCGCTATCGCGCTCAAGCAGGGTGACCGAGCCAGCGCTCAGGTTGGCGGTGACGAGGCGCGGGCTTTGCCCCTCCTCATAGGCGATCATCCCGGCGCCCATCTGCTGGGCCAACGCAAAGGGGCTGGCCAGCAGCAGGACGAGGGCCAGCAGGGGTGACAAATATGCAGAGAACGATGACTTCAACATGGGATCAGGAGCGCCATTTCAAGATGGTCCAGCGCCAGGCGTGGCGCAGCACCAGAGGAGTTAACGCCAACGCGCTCAGCCAGTGGGCCCAGCTGGCGAGGTTGCCCATGGCATCGCCCGGGGTGCCGTGCAGCACCAGCAGCAGGCCGCTGGCCAGACAGATCAGCAGCAGGGCTTCAATAATCCGCCCCGTGGTGCGTAAAAATGGTTTGTTGCTGCGGTTCAACAAGCTGCGATGGGAGAGCCAGAAGGCGCCAAATAGCAGCGGGAACAGGGTGAGCGAGAGCATCACATGGAAAAACAGATTCCAGCGAGCCAGCGACCAGAGCGGGGTCAGCGGTTCCCACAGCAGCAGACCGGAGAAGAACATCAGATAGAGGGTGCCCTCGGCAGCCTGATGGTGGTAGGCCAGCCACTGCCAGAATTGTCGGGGTGAGAGAGAAAGGCTTGTCATAAAGGCTCCAGCACCCGGGCGGGGCAGCCCGGGGGGAGCAAGTTTATAACGCAGTAAGAGTAATGAAAAGTGTTATCAATTGTATTGCTGGTGAATCAAGGCTGAACAAGCACAGTGATCGAACTCGACTATTTATGCTCCGCCATCCGCTCGGTCACCGCATAGATGAGCGCGGCCAGCGAGAAGGCGAGAAACACCACCACGGACCACTTCATATCGACTTCGTTGATGATGCCATCTTCGAGAAACGCCTTGAGCACCTCCACTCCGGCGATGGTCACCAGCGAGTTGATGACGATGAGCTTGAGGGAGGCAAAGTTGATCTTGCTAAGCCAGTTGCTGCTAAGGGAGGCGCGCTGCTCTTCCGTCTGGATAAATTGCACATAGCCACAGATAGCAACCAGGATCAGCATCTGGGCCACCAGTATAAAGTCCACCAGGGTCAGCACGCCGGTAATGAGGTCCAGATAGGGGATCTCGAAAATGTTTACAGAAAGCTGATAGAGCTGCATGGCAAACTTCACCATCAGCAATACCACGCAGATTAGAATGCCAATGTAGAAGGGGAACATCATCAATCTGCTGCCATTGAGCATGAAATTGAATCGACGCATGAGAACTCCGATGTTGGGAACAGGGGTAAATAGAGTGAGTATGGCGCGAGCAGCCCGCAGCGTTGCAAGGCCGTGGGGACTGATTATGCCGGGTCGCCCCCTGCTTGCGCCTATAAAAAAATAAAAAGCCATCATAAAAAATAAAACCGCATCCCGCTGTCTTATTTGTGATTTTTGTCCCGTCCTGAATATGGTTTACACCTTTCCCCCCAATAAATGGAGAACCCGATGGGACAAGGTGTGAAACGGACACAGCGCGATTACTCGCTGACTTTTAAACTGGCACTGGTCGAGCAGATTGAAAAAGGCGAGCTCACCTACAAACAGGCTCAGGTCCGTTATGGCATTCAGGGCCGCTCCACCGTTCTGGTATGGTTGCGTAAACATGGTCGGCAAGATTGGAGCCTGGGGGCTTCTGTGCGCGCCTGCAGGAGCATCACCATGCCTGACCCCGACAACCAGACGCCCGAACAGCGCATCAAGGAACTCGAGCAGCAGCTGGCGCTGATGAGTCAGAAGGCCCAGTTCTTTGAGGCCATCGTCGATGTACTGAAGAATGACTACGGCGTCTCCATCGTAAAAAAGCGACCCGGCAAGTCCTCTCGCAGCGGCAAGTCGAGAGGCTGACCATTGTCAGGGCTTGCCTGTTTCCGGGGATAAGCCGGCAGGCTTACTACAAGCGCAATCGGGTCGCCGACGAGCGCCATGCACAAGGGCTACAGGTGGTGCGCTTTGTGCGTCAGGTTCGACTGCGACAACCTCGGGTCGGCACTCGCAAGCTGCATTATCTGCTGCAGGGTCAGGAGGATGGCGGGCTCAAGGTAGGGCGGGACAGGCTGTTTCAGATATTGGCCGAGCACCGCTTGCTGGTGCAGCCTAAGCGGGCGTATCACAAGACCACCCACAGTTTTCACCGTTTCTACCGTCATCCCAACTTGCGCAAGGCGGGACCAGAGCAGGTTACGCCGGTGGCTCCGGAGCAGGTCTGGGTCGCAGATATCACCTATCTGCCCGCCAGGAGCGGACCGCTGTACCTGAGCCTGGTGACGGATGCCTACTCACGCAAGATAGTGGGCCATCACGTGCACGAAGGAATGCACGCGGAGTCGGTGGCGATGGCGTTCAAGAAAGCACTGAAGCAACGGCGTGGCGGCGGTGAACTCATCCATCACTCGGACCGCGGCGTGCAGTATTGCTCGGTGCTGTATCAGTCATTACATGAACGGTACGGGGTGAAATGCTCGATGACGGATGGACATGACTGTTACCAGAATGCGTTGGCGGAGCGGGTGAACGGGATTTTGAAAGGAGAGTTGTTGTTGCAAAGCCCGCAGGATTTAACGCAAGCGCGGGAAATGGTGCGTGAAGCGGTGGATATTTACAACGCGGAGCGGCCGCATCATGCGTTGAAATACAGAACCCCCGATGCGGTACATAGGGGGTTCTGAGTAGAGAAATGCTAGTTGAAAATGTGTAAACCTATTTCAGGACTAGACA